>JAJPXZ010000156.1 GCA_021205245.1 Planctomycetaceae bacterium | reverse complement strand
TTGCCGGAGGCGAACTTTGCGCGATTGGGTGACGACTACGGCAGCAAATGGGGTGGGCGGTTGGGGGTGGTCGACGACGTGGGAACGGTGCGGATGGGCAGCTTACCGGACGAAATAACCTCGCCCGAAGGGAGGAGGCTCGTCGTCACCCAATTGCGTGAATCGCTCCGCTGGGGTAATGCACCCTTCGACCTCCTCCCCGACGGCGGCATGGTCTGGACCGTGCCGCTGATGGTGAACCAGCTCCTGGTCGGCGGGGTGACGTCGTATATCGGCCGCAAACATCTGTTCCCGGTCGACGACGACGTGCCTATCGTCGACGTCCGAACCGCCGCCGAGGAACTCCAGACCATCCTCGAGCGGCAAAACCTGACCAACGCCTCCTACCTGGAGGAAAAGCGCGAACGCTATATGTCGGAGCGCCGCCGCGCCGAAGCCATCCACGTCTTCAAGACCCACTCCACCGATTTCCGCCTCGCCTATATCCGCGAGGAGCCGGCGCTGATGGCCTGCATCCGCCGGGGCGACCGCGAGGGCGCGCGGGCGCTGTTGAACAATATCCTCGTCGTTTTGCATATGCAGGCCGGGGACAACCTCGCCCTCGTGAAAAGCTTCTTCCTGGAAATCGTCACCCTGATGTGCCGCACGGCGGTGGAGACCGGCTGCGACGCGGGGGAACTCCTGGGTAAGAATTACGAAGCGTTTTCCGAACTCTCCGGCATTTCTTCCGACGACGGCCTCGGCCCATGGCTCCACGATATGCTGGAGCGCCTTATCGACGCCATCCACAGCCACCGGAACGACTCGCCCCTGGCGCAGCTCCAGTCGGCCTTGGCATTTATGCACGACAACCTGCACCGCGACATCGGCCGCGACGAAGTGGCCGAGGTGGCGCACCTGTCGCCGGCGCATTTCTCCCGCATCTTCAAACGCGAGATGAAGGAGAGCTTTACCGATATGCTGAACAGGATGCGGGTCGACCACGCGGCCGAACTGCTGGCCCGCACCGGCCGCAGCCTGGCGGTGGTGGCTATCGACTGCGGCTTCAAGGATCAGAGCTATTTCACCAAGGTGTTTCGCCGGTATATGCGCGTTACTCCACGGGGTTACCGCGAGCGGTTGAGCCGGTCGCGGAGCGAATCCACCCGGCGCAGGTTGAAGCAGGAGTCGTAAATACCATTTGACGGGCAACGGATGCAGCCCGTATAGTGACAGTTTCTACAACCGAACGGCGCAGCCGGGACCGGCGTCTTCCGACGCCCTCCCTGCCGCGCCGTTACCTATACCATGACAACGCATACACACACTGAGGAGGGGCACATGGCGGACATCGACCTAGAAACAGGCATTACTTTTGACGACGTTTTGATGCAACCGCAAAAGAGCGACGTGGTTCCGTCCGAAGTCGACACCTCCAGCCGCTTTTCCCGAAACATCGCCGTTAACATCCCCATCGCCTCCGCCGCCATGGACACCGTTACCGAAGGAAGACTTGCCATCGCCCTGGCGGAACAGGGCGGCATCGGCGTTATCCACAAAAACATCCCGCCGCTCCTCCAGGCGAAAGAGGTCGAGGACGTCAAGCGCTCTGCCAACGGCATTATCTCCGACCCGGTCAAGCTGAACCCTGACGATCCCATCAGCCTCGCGCTGACGATTATCGAAGAACGCAAATTGTCCGGCATTCCCATTATCGACAGGGATAACCGCGTCGTCGGCATCCTGACCCGACGCGATCTCCGCTTCCAGCATAAGCCGGACGTGCCGATCCGCGACGTCATGACGACGGAAGACCTCATCACCGCGCCGCCGACCACCACCCTCGAGGACGCCAAAAACCTGCTCTTCAAGAATAAGATTGAAAAACTCATCCTCGTGGACGATGAGCACCGCCTCAAGGGCCTTATCACCATGCGGGACATCAACAACTTCGACAGATACCCTCTGGCCTGCCGCGACGCCCGGGGCCGGCTGCGGGTCGGCGCTGCCGTCGGCGTCAGCGATGACGAACGGGTCAGCCTCCTGGTCGAGGCGGGGGTGGATGTGCTGGTGGTCGATACCGCCCACGGCCACAGCCAGAATGTCATGGACGCGGTCAAGCGTTATAAAAAAGCATTCGGCGACAAGGTCGATATTGTCGGCGGCAACGTCGCGACCGAAGAGGGCGCGCGAGACCTTATCCGCGCCGGCGTCGACGGGGTCAAGGTCGGCATCGGACCCGGTTCCATCTGCACCACCCGCGTCATCGCCGGTATCGGCGTGCCGCAGATGTCGGCTATTTGGGCCACCTGCAAAGCGGCCAAAGGGACCGACGTCCCGATCATCGCCGACGGCGGCATCAAGTTTTCCGGCGACATCGCCAAGGCCATTGCCGCCGGGGCGCAGTGCGTGATGGTCGGCTCGCTCCTCGCCGGGACGGACGAATCGCCTGGCGAACAGATATTCCACCAGGGCCGCATTTACAAGGCCTATCGGGGCATGGGCAGCCTTGGCGCGATGTCGCAGGGGACATCCGGCGACCGCTACCGCCAGGGCGGCCGTCCGGCCGACAAGCTGGTGCCGGAAGGCATTGAGGGCCGGGTGCCGTCCAAAGGCCCGCTTGAACCGTTTATCTACCAGTTGGTGGGGGGCCTGAAGTCGGGCATGGGCTATAGCGGCGCAAACAACATCAAGGAATTGCAGGAAAAGGCCAAGTTTATTCGCATTACTCAGGCCAGTTTGCTCGAAAGCCATCCACACGATATTACGATTACCAAGGAAGCGCCGAACTACCGGCTCGATTAGGTTCTTGTGTGGGTTTTGTCCATAGCGGATGCTTGGGGCGTGGACCCCGGCCGAACCGCCCGGTTTTTGCACGGTTGGATGTATGCACGCCGGGGTGACGGGTGGGGG
>JAJPXZ010000037.1 GCA_021205245.1 Planctomycetaceae bacterium | reverse complement strand
ACGTGGTACATACCCGCCGTCCCGCCAATGCCTCAAACCAAACCTCGCACCCACCCCACGCGTCACCCCGGCGTGCGGACCTCCACCAGCGAAATAGACGGGCGGTTCGGCCGGGGTCCACGCCAGAGACCGTGGAGGCACCAAACTCAAGCGCCGTCGCACCATCCCCCGCTCGCCACAAAAAACCGCGTCACCCCCGCGAACGCGGGGGCCCAGCGAGCCGATCAACAAAGGAACGTTAGTACATACCCGCAAACCCATCGCCGCTCCGGAACTACCAAAACCACCGCTCCCTCCCCCATCGTCACCCCGGCGTGCGGACCTCCACCAGCGCACAAGCGGGCGGTTCGGCCGGGGTCCATGCCAAAGACCGTCAATACACCAAGCTCAAGCGGTAGGCACCCGTAGCAGATGAAGGGGCGTGGACCCCGGCCGAACAGCCCGTTTTTCGACTCTGTTGGACGTTCTGACGCCGGGGTGACGTTAGGGGGAGATTTCGAAGTCTGATCATATGTTCCCAAAGCGAGACCACAAGCACCCATCACGCTACCAAATTACCAAAACCATTACCGAGGCTACAATACCATCCCCTCACGATCCGGTACTGTGAAGGGAATGGGATCACCAGCGTCCCCCGCCCAAGCCAGCAGGACCGAAAGGATGGAGATGAATTCACTCGAACGCGTCGTCGCCGCCATGCAGCACAAGGATCTCGACCGGGTACCGGTCTACCCCCTTATCAACAGCATTTCCCGCCTCTACACCGGGGCCGACTACGCCACCTGGAGCCGCGACGTGGACGTGTGCACGGAAAGCATTCTCAAAGCCACCGACGACATCGGCGTCGACGTCATCTGCTCCATCCAGGATCTGTCAGTCGAGGCGGCGGATTGGGGCCAGAAAGTCTTATTTCCCGACAACGAAGCCGCCCACCCGGACAACCACGACCGCCTGATCAAGGACATCGACGAATACAAGAACATCGAACCGGTCAACCCCAGGAAAACCGAGCGCATGTCCAAGCACATCCAGTTATGCTCCAACCTGGTCAAAGCGAGGGGAAAGGACATGCCTGTCGTCGCTTTCGTCTTCGCCCCCCTCGGCGTCCTGTCGATGCTCCGTGGCCAGGCCGACATGTTCATGGACTGTTACGACGACCCCGACGCCATGCACCCCGCCCTCAACGCCATCACCGAGACCTTGTGCGAATACGTCAAGGCCCTGGCCGAAAGCGGCGTCCACGCGGTGATGTTCGACACCCTGTTCGCGAGCCAGAGCATTATGTCGAAATCTATGTGGGAAGAACTGGAAGGCCCGTACATCAAGCGCCTGTCCGACTGCACCCGCGAGAATGGGGCGATGGTCATGCTGCACAACTGCGGCAAAGGCACTTATTTCGACGCGCAGATGGGCTATATGGACCCGGCCGCCATTTCCTTCCTCTACCCGCCGGACGACTGCAAGGACTTTGCCGACACCAAGGCCAAGTACGGCGACAAAACGCTCCTTATCGGCGCGGTGACGCCGGCCTGGGTGATGTCTGCCACGCACGAGGCCATTCTCGAAGAATGCCGGGACGAAATATACGCGATGGCCGAAGGCGGCGGTTTCCTCCTGGCCACCGGCTGTGAATATCCGTCAAACGGCAGTATCGAAAACGCCAAGGCCATGGTCGAGGCGGCCCACACGTTCGGCCGATACAAGCCGGGCAACATCTTGATCAAGGACGAAGTGTTAGCGTAAGGGATAGGACATGGCGGTTGTCGATTTGGTCAGCGGTTTCCTTGGCGCAGGCAAGACCACCTTTATCAAGCCCTATGTCGCCTGGCTCAAGGCCTGCGGCAAACGGCCGGTGGTTGTCGAAAACGAATTCGGCTTTCTGAATATCGATTCGGCTGTGCTCCGAAGCGTTGGGGTGGACGTAGCCGAACTGTCGGGCGGCTGCCTCTGCTGCGGCCTGAAGGCGGCGTTCCGCGACCTGCTATTGCAGTTGGCGCGGAGCGACGCCCATATCGTGGTCGAGCCGTCCGGCATTTTTAATCCCCGCGACTTTTTCGCCGTCATGGCGGAGCCGGAGGTTGCGGCCCGCTGCCACATCGGCACCGTCATCACGGTGGTGGACCCCTACGCGATGGACAGACTCGACCCGCAGTCGGCCGTCTTGTTCCGGGATCAGGTACGGGCAGCCGGAGCGGTTCTCCTCAGCCGCACCGGCGAGATGCCGGACGAGGATTGCGTCGCCGCCGCCATGCGGGTGGAGGCGCTGCTGAATCGTCCCGGCGAGACGCTTATCGAAACGACCCCGTGGGATCTATTGACCGAAGCCGACTTCGCGCGCCTGTCCCGTTCCGGCTCCTACCAGGCCGAAGAGGAAGGCGGGTTTATCGACCACGCCGCCCTCTACCAGTCGCTGGTAATCCGCTCCGACAAGCCGCTGGACAAGGTTGAAGTGTGTGAAGCGATGGACGCCGCCCGCCGCACGGCGGGCGAGGTCATCCGCCTGAAGGGCTACATCCCCCGCCGCGACGGCGGCTTCTGGGAAGTAAACGGCACACCCGACCGCTCCGAAGCGCGCGAAGTGGACGGGAACGCCCGCGCCTTCCTGGTGGCGATCGGCCGCCACCTCCACCGCGAGACGCTCGAAAGCTTTTTTATGAAGGAACTAATCAAGCGCTCAAACTAGATCGATTTCAGACGAATAAATTCCATTTTCTTCATCGTAGTGCGTGAACACCCTTACCATACCATAATGAAAGGGGATGACATGCACTTCAAACGCCAAAAACACTACCCACGCCCATTCCCGACCTTAGGCATGATCCAATCCCTCGCCCACGGTCTCGCCTACGACGCGTGCGACGTGCCGCGTCGGCACGAGCGCTGGTTCTTCATAG
>JAJPXZ010000020.1:1931-17000 GCA_021205245.1 Planctomycetaceae bacterium | reverse complement strand
CCGGCCGAACCGCCCGCTTTCGCGCTGGTGGAGGTCCGCACGCCGGGGTGACGAAAGGGGGGAATGGACGGTTTGGCGCTTTGGCGAGAGGGATTGAATGGAGCGCCGCAACGGGGTGCGGCGCTCCACAGATGTGTCGGTATTACAGATCGTGAACTATTTAGCGCGAGCGGCTCTTGGCCATTTTCTTGCGGCCTTGTTTCTTCTTCGAAGCGGGACGGTCTTCCTCTTCGTCGTCATCCTCGTCGTCATCGTCGTCGTCTTCCATCACTTCTTCGTCGACTACATCGACTTCGATGTCTTCGTCATCCTCGTCCTCTTCCTGCTCCTCCGAATCGTACTCGGCGCGGGCGTTGGCGACGCGGCCGATGTCCGTGTTGTCCTCGGTGCGGTCGGCCAGGGCGGCGACAGGGTTGTCGGACTCTTCGTAGCGATAATCTTCGCCGTCGTCGTCCTGATCCTGGTGGGTGACAATAACAACGTGGCTCTGGACCGAATCGACGTCGCCGTGGACGGCATTCTGGTACTGGAAGAATTCGTGTTTCTGCGGCAGTTCGGCGATATCGACAAAATCCTCGCGGTCGACGGTCAGCTCGACCTGGGTGTCGAGGATGTCGCGGACATATTCCTTGGTCTGTTTGAAATCCAGGAGGGTGGGGAACTCGGCCGGAACGACTTCTTCCCACTGCTTGTTATCGTATTTCTGGAGCAGATCCTTGGCGGCGTGGAGGTGCATAATTTCAATTTCGAGGTGCTGTTCCCAGATTTTCTTGATGTGCTTGTCTTTTTCATCCTTGAGGAATGAGTAATACAGGTAGCACTGCATGTATTCACGCATAAGCAGGTTTTCGTACCAGGTGCAGTTCGGGTCGAGGAGCGATCCGTAATGGGTGACGTGCTGCTCCTCAATCATGCCGATTTCCTGATACAACTTCCGGCCGGGGTCGTTTTCGTAGGTGGGGCCGATGTTCATGTAAAAGTTCATCGTCTGCTGTTCGCCCGCGGTGATGATGAGGGTGTTCAGCTTGGTCTGGATATCGGCCTGGGTGAAATCGCAGTGCCGCTTGACCGATTCGAAGGGGTGGCGGTGATGGGCGATGGTGGGACGGCCAGGCGTGATTTCGACATACTCCTTGACCAGCTGGGCGGCCGGGGTGCCCATATCCATGTCGAGCAGGTTGGGGTAGCGGTAGAGATGGTCAAAGTCTTCGAGAAGGGCGAAATCGAGGCAGTCCTTAACGTAGGAATCGGGCTCGTGCATCGCCAGCCAGGCGGTGAGGTCGACGGCGAGGTGCTCGTAGCCGATGGTCTGTTCCAGTTGCGACTCGTCGGCGGGGCTGAGCCAGTTAATCCGCTTTTGCTCCTGCTGCTCGCCTCTGCGGGTCTGGGCGAGGGCGCGACGTACGTCGTTGTCGTCGCAATTGCGGTGGAAATTCTGGCCGAACATGACGGCTTCGACGTGAATGCCGTTCATAAGAATGATGCGAGCCTTGGTGTAGGGGTCGACTTCCATCTTGTCGTAAGGCTCTGCATAGAGGTTGTCCCAGTCAAATACCGTATCCAGATATTGCTTGGGCTTCTCCTCGAATGGCTTGAACATTGTTACCTCCTTGCGTGATTCGGCGTTTGTGTAATTTTCGTCAATTACCGCAAACGCGTACCGGCGCTCACCCTTTCGTTATAGAATACTGTCGGCGCCCCTGCGTCCAGACCCTTCGCCCATTTGGACGAAATCCGAATGCGGAGGCACCGACAAGCGCCGTGATGCGCGTGAGCCTTGGCGCGCATAAGAGGTATTACCGCTACAGATGCGACCCGCCGGTCACGCCATAGACTTCGGAGGTGATATAACTCGATTCCTGCGAGGCGAGAAAGACATAGAGGCCGGAAAGTTCGACCGGCTGGCCGGCGCGCTTGAACGGCGTATCCTGGCCGAACTTGGGGAGAGCCTCCTGGAACTGGCCGCCGCTGACCTGCAGGGCGGTCCAGATCGGACCCGGCGCGACCGAGTTGACGCGGATGCCTTTTTTGATCAACTGTTCGCCCAGGGCCTGGGTAAAGGCCTTGATCGCGCCCTTGGTGGAGGCGTAGTCGAGCAGGTGTTTGCTGGGATCGTAGGCCTGGATGGAAGAGGTGGTGATGATGGCGGACCCGGGCGGCAGCAACGGCAAGGCCGCCTTGACGGTCCAGAACATCGAATAGACATTGATGGCGAAGACGCGGTGCAACTGCTCGGTGTCGATGTCCTCGATGGACTTGGTGGCCACCTGATGGCCGGCGACCATGGCGATGTTATCGAGGCCGCCCAGCTTCTCATGGGCCTGCTTCACCATCTGCTTGTTGAACTCCTCGTCGGCGAGGTCACCCGGAATCAGGTGGACGGTGCGCTTTTCCTTCTCCAGCAATTCCTTCAATTCCTTGGCGTCGTCCTCCTCGGCGGGGAGGTAGTTGATGGCGATGTCCGCGCCTTCGCGGGCGTAGGCGATGGCGGCGGCGCGGCCGATGCCCGAGTCGCCGCCGGTGATCAACGCCTTGCGACCAGGCAGGCGGTTGTTCCCCTTGTAAGTCTTTTCTCCACAGTCCGGGACCGGGTCCATCTTCTTCTGCACGCCGGGGTATGGCTGCTTTTGCTTCGGGAAGCCTTCCGTCCTGTACTCGTCGACCGGATTCTTCATGGTATAAAAATCGCTCTCACTCATCCTTCTCTCCCAGAAAACATGCCCTCACGCACCATCTCGATGCTATCGGGAGGAGGGGTGAAATTCAATTCATTTTTAACTATATGCGTTTATGTATCGAACGCTGTTTTTACATATCCTTTATTAGCATTGATTTATGATTTTCCGCCAAGTCCCTCCGCATACTTACCGCGTTAACCATACAGATTTTATGGAGAGGGGTCGGAGTGAGCCATGAAATACGTCATCATCTCCAACCGCTTGCCGGTTACGGTCAAGCACACGCCGTCGGGTCTCCAGTTTTCCCGAAGCGGCGGGGGCCTGGCCACGGGCCTGGATTCGCTGAAGACCGACGTGCCGAAACATTGGCTCGGCTGGTGCGGCGTGCATGTCGACGAAGCAAGCGAACGTGAAGCGATCGATGCGAAGTTGGCTGAAGACCTGCTCCACCCGGTGTACTTGAGCCAGCGGCAGATCGAGGAATTCTACGAAGGCTATAGCAACAGCACGATATGGCCGCTGTGCCATTATTTCTACTCCTATATCGTCTATAATGAAAAGTATCGCCGCGCCTATTGGGAGGTAAACGAGCTTTTCTGCCAGGAGGCGCTGAAGGTGGTGGAGCCGGGCGACCTCGTCTGGGTGCAGGATTACCAGCTTATGCTCCTCCCCGCCATGATTCGGGAACGCGTGCCCGACGTCGGCATCGGGTATTTCCACCACATCCCCTTCCCTTCCTATGAATTGTTCCGCTGTTTGCCCGAGCGCTCCGACATCCTTCGGGGGTTGCTCGGGGCCGATCTGGTGGGGTTCCATACCCACGACTATATGCGCCATTTCATCAGCGCCGCCTACCGGGTCTTGAATGTCGAGTGCCAGGTTAACGAGGTGCAACTGTTCGACCGGGTATCGGAGACCGAAGCGTTCCCGATGGGCATCAATTACGATCTCTACCACAACGCGATCACGACGCCGGCGGTGGAGACGATTGCCGAAGGAATGCGCGCCATCGCCGGCGACACCAAAGTCGTCCTGTCGGTGGATCGGCTGGATTACAGCAAGGGCATCCTGGTGCGGCTGCGGAGTTTTGCCAATTTTCTCGAGAACCATCCCGAGTTCAGGGGAAAGGCTTCACTGGTCATGGTGGTGGTGCCATCCCGCGATACGGTCGAAATGTATGCCGATCTCAAGACCGATATCGACAGGGAGGTCGGCGCTCTCAACGGTAGATTCGCCAGCGTCGGCTGGATTCCTGTCCATTATTTCTACCGCTCGTTCTCGTTTAATGAACTGGCCGCCCTCTACCACACCGCCGATGTGGCCCTGGTGACGCCGCTCCGCGACGGCATGAACCTGGTGGCGAAAGAATACGTGGCGGCAAAACGCGACAAGCCGGGCGTCCTCATTCTCAGCGAAATGGCGGGGGCGGCGGACGAACTCCGCCAGGCGATAATCGTCAATCCGACCGACACCAAACAAATCGAGGAAGCCCTGCTTCAGGCGCTGACCATGTCCGAGGACGATCAGATGGCAGCGCTCCGGCCCATGCAGGAACTGCTGGAACGGCGCACCGTCGACGTCTGGGCGCAGGAGTTTATGGATGAGCTGCGCCGGGCAAAGGACCGTAACGATCGGTTGAAAAGCAAATTCCTGGGCGATGAGCGCATTGGGGAAATACACGACCGCTACTGTCAGGCGGCGCGGCGTCTCCTCGTATTTGATTACGACGGCACGCTGGCACCCTTTGTCAGCGATCCTAAACTGGCTGTGCCGAGCGAGGAGCTACGGATTGCCCTTGGTCGCCTCGCGGGCGACGAGGCGAACACTATCGTCATTTCAAGCGGTCGCGATAAAAAGACCCTCGATACCTGGTTCCCCGATCCGAGCATTCGTCTTTCGGCCGAGCACGGTGCGTTCTTCCGCGAGAGCGGCGAATGGCATGGCGACTACGGCCAGATGGTGTGGGGCGACGACATCATGGCCATTGTCCAGCGAGTCACCGATCATACGCCGGGGTCGCATATCGAAAACAAACAGACGTCGCTGGTGTGGCATTACCGCGATGTCGCGAACTGGCTGGCCGAACTGCGGGTGACGCAACTCATCAACGCGCTGATGCGGCCCTGCGCCCTGGCCGGACTCCAGGTCATGCGGGGGAAGAAGATCGTCGAAATCAAGGTGCCGGAGTTTAACAAGGGCCAGGAAATCCGCCGCCTGCTGGATGGCGGCCCCTACGATTTTATTCTGGCGATGGGCGACGATGTCACCGACGAGGATATGTTCAGCGCCCTCGACTGTACCGCCATCACCATCAAGGTGGGGAGGTTTTCCGATACCGCGTCGTATTGCATCCCGAGGCAAAAGGACGTCTATCCGTTTATAGCGCGCTTGTCCGGCGTGGATACGGAGTGATCGAAAGGAAATGCCATGGTCGTCAGCTTCTGCGTCATAGCGTGCGTCATCGCCATCTTTGTGTGCGTCGCCTTTGCCACCGACACCGGCCGGGTGGCGGTGAAGGACTTCACCTCCCGTGAGCCGTCCGACGTCGTGGACTAGTTGAAAAAGGGCAACAAGCGCTTTGTCGACGGCGAACCCCGTAGCAGCGACGATATCGGTACCCTGCGGGAAAAACTGGCCGAGGAAGGGCAGGAGCCGATAGCCACCATTATGGCCTGCTCCGACTCGCGTATTCCGGTGGAAGACATTTTCAGCCAACCGCTGGGCAGGCTGTTCGTCGTCTCAACCGCCGGTAATACCGCCAACGTGCATTCCGAAGGGACGGTGCGTTACGGGGTCGAGCATCTGCACACGCCGGTGGTGGTGGTCCTGGGCCATAACCACTGCGGCGCGATCAAGGCGGTGGTGGTGGATTCGGAGGAAAGCGGGGCGTTGGGCGAAATGCTTGAGGATATTTACGCGGTGCGGCGCACGCTGGACGACATCGGCGAAGACGAGGAAGCGGAACGCGCCCTCGCCATTGCCAATGTGAATCACACGGCGGACGAACTGCTGCGGGACGACCTTCTCCGGGCCAAAGTCGACCAGGACGAGGTGTGGCTCATGCGGGCGATGTACGATATCAAGACAGGCGTTGTCGAATGGCTGGGTAAATCGGGGCGGGATTGATTGAGTCGCGTTCGATTGCGGTGCCGGCAAAGGTCGCGAAAACGCCATGACGCGGTATGACAGAGGTGCCGGCGGATTCGATGCCGGTTGCCGCCAGGGCGGCGGCGAGCGTCTGGTTGTCCGTCTCAGTGGGGAGCAAACGAACCGAATAGGCCAACCACACAAGGCGTTAGCGGCCTGACAACTTTTTCTTCAGCATACTTTGCAGACTGACCAGTTCGTCTTCGGACAAATCGCCCTTTTCGACAAAGTGGGCGATGAGATCGCCGACTTTGCTCTGGTAGACCTGGGCGATAAACGCGTCGCTCTTCTTTTCGACCGCCTCTTCCTTGCGGACCAAAGGGCGGTAATGATAAATCCGCGCATCGTGCGGATCAATGGCATAGCCGACGAGCTCCTTGTCGATAAGGCGCCGGATCAGGGTCTTGATGGTCTGGGTCGAAATGTCGCGGTCGCGCTTGACCGTTGCGGTAATTTCCGAAATGGTGGCGGAGCCCTTGTCCCAAAGGACAAGCATGATGTTCCATTCCGCGTCGGTGATGTTCGCTGGCTTATTCATACCACACTATCTTAAAGCCTGCGGAGACGGATTCAAGCAAAAGACGACCGGGCTACATGTATTTCTTTATGATGCCCCTCGCCGATGCCCAGGGATCGGAGCGGCTGGTGGTCGATGTGGGGAATTGGGTAGCGCATGGCTGCATGGCGAGCAGGTGGCTGGAGGTGTCAGCTTGTTAACTACAGACTTCAATCCAATAGGTGATGCATTCCTCGGTGGAACGATTGGTCACGCTGTGCTTGGTGTTGGAGCGGATCAGGATGCTGTCGCCTTCCACGAGATCGTAGGTGTATTGGTCGTCCAGGGTGATGGTTAACTGGCCACGGGCGACAATGCCGAACTCGTCGTGGGTGTGGACGGTGTAGGATTGCTCCTTCATGTTGCCCACCAGCTTCATGGTGTTGACCTTGAACTGGGGCAATTCCTCGAAGACGGATTCGAAGGTGAGGGCGTTGGTGATGCCGTAGATCATCGAGTGATCGGACTTGCGCACCACATAATAGGGCTTGTTGTCGCTCAGGCGCTTATTGCCGGTGTTGGCCACCATCAGCTCGTTGGCGGTAATTCCGAGTGCATAGCAGAGTTTTTGGATGTTATTGGCCGACGGGTTGACGCTTTCCCGCTCAATCTTACTGATATACCCGGCGGAAATGCCGGTCTCCCGCGCCAATGCCTGCAGGGTCAGGTTCTTTTGTTTGCGTAATTTTTTGAGCGTGTCACCGACCTTGGTGTTTTTGTCCATACCTTCCTCACCCCCGGCAAATCGTAGGCTACTGGCATAAGCCGCTCCAACCCCTATCACAATACCCGCCAACCGCTTGTGGCCGACGGGTATTGTAACGTCAGGATACGATACTGGATACCCCATTTTATCCGGTGAATCAAGCACATTATCAGCCATGCAGGATAAAGCGCCCCCCGCCAGGCATGATAAGGCGCTTACCCGTGGCGCTCCTACATCGTCGGGAGGTTTTGCGGATCGCCGCCGTCAGCCTGATCGCGCAGCTTCAGCAGGGTGGCGTCCCAATTGTTCTGCACCCGCTTCGTGCAGCCCCTGCAACACATGTAAATCCGGTAGCCGTTCTTTTGCAGAAAGAGGTCGGGGTTGATGCGGTTGCCCATCACAGGGCATGCCTGCGAGATCGGCTCGGCGGCATCGCCGTTTTTGGCAAGGGCGGAAAACACCGTGGCGGGGGACGATTGCATCGCCTTTGCCCTGCTCTCTTCGTCAGCCACGAGAAACGTAAACCCCTGCATCTGTACCCGAACAGGGTTGGCGACCGAGGCGAGCGGCTGCATGCTGACGGGACACATCTTCTGCGCCGGACCTTCGGCAGCCACGGCTTGTCCGGCAAAAATACCAAGACCCAGTAGTACCAGTGCCACATGAATCATTTTCATAGGTTCATCCTTTATAGGTTACAAATCGTGATGCGGTATTGTTTCAACTTCCCACCCGCAGCGGAGCATTTCCAGGCCGTGGTACGGGTTCGCCACCTGCGCCTCCCGTTGCAGCCAAAACGCCCCGGCGTCATCAAATGCCATGGGGCAAAACATGGAACGCACCGGGACCGCCCCGGCGCCATAGCGTCGCGCCAACAGCGTCACCGTGCCGGAGACATCGCGGAACGCGGCGCGTTGTTCCGCCAATCCCGCAGCCCCGGCCATGCGGGAGGATTGCTCCAGCAGGCTCTGCATCACGGCGGGAAAATCTGTATCGGCGGCGGATCCGGTGCCTTTTCCAAGACCCGCCGACCATGACGAAAGCCGCTCCGCCCCGGCGCGGGCGGCACCGGCATCGTCGGCAGCCAGGGCGGCGGCGACGTCGAAATAGATGCCGAGAAGCGGCTGGAGATCGAAGGCGGGATAAACGCTCTGCGGATTCCACGAAGACGGGTCGGCGGCGGCATACCAGCCCGGCTGCGGATCGCCGTCGTGGCTGCCGGATCCGAAGAACGGATCCCGCTCGACGTCGCCGGTTTGCATCAGGCTGAATTTGCCCTGAATCTGCATGGCGGAGTCGACCTGGAACGCACCCACGGCGACGACCGCCTCGCCCTCGGCCAGGCCTGAAAGGACGACCCGCATGGCTCCTGCCCCGTTGCCGGTCGTGACCTCACGCGCTTCGTAGCGGATTGCGCCATCGTCGCCCGGTTTGACCACGTAGACCAGACTGCGGCGGCCGGTGGCGAGGATGGCGCTCTCGGGCACAACCAACGGCCGACCCGCCGGAACCGCATCGACCACGTCCATGGATTCCGCCGGTACCATGGTCATGTCGCACACAGGGCATTCGCCCGGTGCGGAGGCGGACTCCAACGGATGCATGGGACAGATGTGCTCGCCGTCTTGCCAATTGTGGCCGGCGGGCTGTCCGTCGTCGGTCAGCGGCACGGCGATTTCCGCCTTGACCAGCATGCCGGGTTTGAGGCGATGCTGCGGATTCGCAACATCCAGCCGCACCCTGACGGTTCGGCTCGCTTCGTCCATGACCGGATCGATAAAGGCGACCACGCCCTCGAACCGTTCACCCGGCATGGCGGCGATGGTGAGATCCGCACGCTGACGAAAACGAAGGAGGGACAAATCGCTCTCATGCGCCGCCAGTTCGACCCATACCCGGGACAAATCGGCGATGGCGAACAGGGGCGTGCCTTCATTGACATACTGGCCGCGTGTGGCCATCCGTTCGACAACCACGCCGCCCATGGGCGAGGTGATGGTAAAGACCGACCGCATGGTCCCGGTCTCGATGAGTTCGTCGATCTGCTCGTCGGTCAGGCCCCGGTTGCGGAGCCGCACACGGGTGTCCTCGATATCGTCGACGCCAAAACTGCCGTAGCCGGATTGACCGTTACGCGCACTGAGCAGGGTGGACAGGCTGAGCGAAAGATCGGGGGCATAGATGTCGGCCATGTGGTCGCCCTTCCGGACCCGCAGCCCCTCGTGGTCCATATACAGCCGTTCGATACGGCCGTCGAAGCGGGCGGAAATAACCGATCGCCGCGTCTCATCCTCGGCGACCTTACCCGATAAGGTGACGACAGCGCTGACCGGTTGCCGCGACGCGACAGCGGTCTGGACCCGAACCAGCTTGGCCGCATCGACGGCGAAGGCAACTTCGCGTGGACCGGTTTGCGGCGCCGACGCGTCGGTCGGCACCAGGTCCATACCGCATTTCGGACATTTGCCTGGATTGGGAAGACCAGACACGCCGCACTGGGTCATGGAGCAATACCAGGTGATACCGGACTCGCCATTCGCCTCGGTACTTTCGTGATTATGGTCATGCGCGTGATTATGCCCGCCCGGCAGGAGCACCCAGGCGACGACCACGAGTCCGAGCGCGACGGCAATGCCCTTGACTATATTTTTCTTCATCTTTGAACCCTCAAACAACTTTATGAAATCCGCCGTCCTAAACCCGGCGATATAAAAATACCCCTACCCTTACGCATGATCCGATCCGCCCGACCGGCGAAGTTTTCTTTCCCGATGCCAACTGTACAACACCGGCACGATGAACATGGACAGCAGCGTCAAGCTCATACCCCCCACCGACGGGATAGCCATCGGCACCATAACTTCCGAACCGCGACCGTGGCTGGTCAGGATGGGGAGCATTGCCAAAAGGGTGGTGGCCGAAGTCATGAGGCAGGGACGGACACGCCGGTTGCCTGCTTCCAGAACCGCGGCGCGAATGCCTTCGACCGTCTTCGGTTTTTCCCGCTCGAACACCTGGTCAAGATACGTCCCCATAACCACGCCGTCGTCGGTGGCGATGCCGAACAGGGCGAGAAATCCGACCCATACCGCGACGCTGAGATGGTATTGACGGATCTGGAACAGCTCACGCCATTCGATACCGAGCAGGTTAAGGTCGAGGAACCAGGGTTGGCCGTAAAGCCACAGCAACAACATCCCCCCGGCAAGGGCGAGAGGAATGCCACTGAAGACAATCAGGCTTGTCCGCACTGAACGGAATTGCAGATAGACCAAGAGGAAGATACTGAGAAGCGCGGCGGGGAGAATGACCGCCAGCTTTTTTTCGCTCCGCACCTGGTTTTCGTAGCTTCCTGAAAAACTCCAGGTGATGCCTTCGGGCGGCGTCCATGCCCCGGTTATACGGGCTTCATCCAGATGCCGCGCCGCCGACTCCACCACCTCAACCTCGCCATAGCCCGCCCGCGCCCCAAAAACCACATAGCCGACCAAAAAAGTGTCTTCGGCGGCGATCATCTCGGGTCCGGCGGTCAGACGGATTTCCGCCAGTTCCCCCAACGGCACATGGCCGTGCGCCGTCGGGACGAGAACGCGCGCAAGCGCCTCCGGACTGTCCCGCAACTCGCGCGGATACCGCACCCGGACCGCATAGCGCTCGCGGTCGGCGATGACGGTGGTGGCTTGTTCGCCGCCCACAGCCGCTTCGAAATTCATCATCACGTCGGACATGGTGACGCCATAGCGGATCAACGCCTGCCGGTCCGGGTGGACCTCTATGTACGGTTTACCCACCGGACGGTCCGCCGAGACAGAGGCGGTATCGATGCCGGGAACATCACGCAGCAATTTTTCGACAGCCACAGCCGCCTCGGCGATGGACTCGAGGGACGAGCCCTTAATCTTGACGCCCATGGCGGCGCGAAGCCCGGTCTGAAGCATGACGTTGCGGGCTTCAATGGGGTAAAGCTTCGGCGCGCCGGTCATACCGGGGATACGCCCGGCTTTCTCAACGGCCGTCCATATATCATCCGGTTTCTTGATAAAGGGACGCCATTGGCGGAACGCCCTGCCCGACGGATCGGGAATGAGCCTGCCATTTTGGTCGCGAAGAAAGCGGCCTTCTGTCGGGATGACGT
Source organism: Planctomycetaceae bacterium (assembly GCA_021205245.1). GTDB lineage: Bacteria > Planctomycetota > SZUA-567 > SZUA-567 > SZUA-567 > JAJBSZ01. The sequence continues at coordinate 5,778 of JAJPXZ010000020.1, read as the reverse complement.
TCCCGTCGGCATCGTGCAGCGGCTGACCCGCGACGGAACGGAAGACATCGGTCCCCGACGGGTCGAAGCGGAAGGTGAGCCGGGTGCCGTCCGCCGCCAGCAGGTATTCCGGTTTGTAGTTGATCACCGTTTCGATCATGGTGGTGGGAGCCGGGTCCAGGGGACTGTCGGCGCGCCCTGCCTTGCCGACGGCCAAATCGACCTCCGGAACGGCCGCGAACAATTGGTCCTGACGCCCCATCATGTCGACCACGGTGGAAAAGGCGGCGTGGGGCATGAGGGTCGGCATGGACAAAAACGAGCCTTCATCCAGAGGCGGCATAAACTCCTTGCCAAAGCCCGGGAAGGCGTGGGACGCGAAGACCCAGGGACGGGACAGCCGCACCCTCTCCCCCGAGATGCCTATCTTTTCGGCCGTTGCGGGAAACCATCCCCATAGCCGGTTCCAGCCGAGCCATGCCGTGATTGCCATCACGCAGAGTATGGCCGGGAATGCGAGGAAGAGGAGTTTGTGCCGCAACAGTGCGGTGAGAAGACGGGGGTAATAATAGCAAACCAGTTCGATACCGAGGAAAAGCCCGAGGACAGCCGCAATTACAAACAGGCCGTTGACCAGCAATCCGCGCTCAACGCCGAGCGGCATCCAATCCGCCGCCAGCACCACAGCCAGGATGATGGAAACCGCGTAGGGGAGTGCCGTTTGGCCGGAGGATCGCCACAAGTCCGCAGCCCGCCTCCGCCACCCGCCCGGCTGCCCATCGCCAGCGGTAGAGCTTTCCGCCCGGCGCCGCCCCAAGAGCAACAGCGCCAGCGAGGGAAGAATGGTGAGCGTCGCGACAATCGACGCTATCAGCACAAACGTCTTTGTATAGGCGAGCGGTTTGAAGAGTTTGCCTTCGGCCCCAATCATCATGAAAATGGGAATAAAGCTGACAATGGTCGTCAACACCGCCGTGGCGACCGCGCCACCGACCTCGACGGTCGCGCCATAAATAATGTCCACCCGTTTGGCTTCGGGCGGCGCTGCCTTGAGCTTTTGCACAATGTTTTCGCACAAGACGATGCCCATGTCGGAAATTGTCCCGACGGCAATGGCGATACCGGAGAGAGAGACGATATTGGCATCGACGCCGAACAGTTTCATCACGCCAAAGCCGAGCAAAACCGCGAGCGGCATCAGCGACGACACGAGGATGCCGGTGCGGAGATTTTTCAAAAGCAGCACGATGATAATGACCGTGACCAACACCTGTTGGCCGATGGCGGTGTCGAGCGTATCAAGCGTCTCGTCGATGAGGGAGGAACGATCATAAAACGGCACGACCGTGACCCGGCTCACCCGGCCGTCGTCGAGCCGCTTTTGCGGCAGGCCTGGCGCGATTTCGGCAATGCGCTTCTTGAGCGATTGGATAACCGCCATGGGATTTGCGCCATAGCGGGCGACGACGACGCCACCCACCGCCTCGATACCGCCCTTGTCCAGCGCGCCGTCGCGTGGCGCCGGTCCGAAGGTCACCGTCCCGACATCGCGAATGCGGAGCGCATTGCCGTTCCGGACGGTGATGACCGCATCGGCGAGATCATCGGGCGTGGCGACGAATCCCGCCCCTCGCACCACATATTCCATCCCGTTTCGTTCAATGGTCCGCGCTCCGACCTCCTCGTTGGCGGCGCTGGCCGCTTCCCGCACCTGGTGCAGCGTGACGTCGGCGACGCGCATCGCGTCGGGGTCGGCGTCGATATGATACTCCCGCACATAGCCGCCAATGCTGGCGATTTCGGCCACGCCGTCGGTGGCGGCGAGGAACCGTTTGACCTGCCAGTCCTGAATGGAACGCAGTTCTTCGAGGTTCCAGCCGCCCAACGCTTCGCCCGTCTCGGGATCGCGGCCTTCAAGCGTGTACCAATATACTTGGCCAAGCGGGGTGGCGTCCGGACCCAGTTGCGGGCTGACGCCTTCGGGCAGGGTGCTGGACGGCAGGCTGGAGAGTTTTTCGAGAATACGCGTGCGGGTGGCGTAGAAATCGGCCTTTTCGTCAAAGATGATGTAGATGGACGAATGGCCGAACATCGACGAGCTGCGGATGGTCTTGACGTCCGGAATGCCAAGCAGCGCGATTGACAACGGGTAGGTGATTTGATCCTCGACGTCACGGGGACTGCGGCCCATCCATTCGGTAAAGACGATCTGCTGGTTTTCGCCCAGATTGGGGATGGCGTCGACCGCAACCGGGTCGCGTTCCACGCCGGGGATATCGCCTTTGAAAGGGGCGTGATATATACCCCAGCCAACGGCGAATAACGTGATCAGGAAAACGACCAGCGGGTTTTCGAGGCAAAAGCGGACGATGGAGTTGATACGCATAAACAAAGGTATCCCGCGACAGAGGCAAGGCTCATGCCGATACAGTGAAGTCGAAAATTTCAGTCAAGTGGTGCGGGGTTAGTGAGAGGCTACCTCCGTGTCTCTATCGAGGCAGTCCTCTTCCGTGTCGAAATGGCAATCGTTCATGTGGATGTACTCGCCTGCCCGCTCGCCATAGCGCCGCCGCATGGAGTCTTTCCAGTGGAGCGCCCGGTCGCGGCCAAGAATACCGCAGATGCTGCTGCACAACTCGCCGAATTGACGGCGAACGCCTTCGCCATATTCGCGGTTGGACAAAGCCATCGCGCCAATGTGGCGATCCACCTGCGAGCGTATGGCGCTCAATTCATCGGCGGAGACGGAGACGTCGTGGGAAATATCGCGTACCAGCAGTTCGCCGATATGTTCCGGCGTCGGACTTGCGGCATGGAGGGTGCGGAGGAGATAATAGGACATTGCCCCGCCTCCGACAATCAATCCGCCGAGAAAAAGCAGTATTCCCGCCAGAATCGTCTTCCGGCGCATCCTGGTCCGAAGAGCGGAGGCGATGGCAATCGCGTCGGCATCGCTGGGGTGGAGGTCGGTGTTCATCGGAGATGCTCCGCTACGCTTGCCAGGGACTGGAGGGCGAGGAAAGGATCGTGCACATCCACCCAGGCGACGGACGCAATCAGCGCCACCGCCGCCGCCGCGCCGGACGCGGTGACGGCCATGGTCAGGAAGAGCCGACTGGGACCGGCGTCCAGGAGAACGTCGGCCGGAAGGGCTTCGATGCGATGCATGACGGCATCGGCAGGGAAATGCGGTTCCCGCCGTTGCCCGGCAATCGACGCCAGGGAGGCGACCTTTTTTATAAGGGAATCCATGACAACCGCTCCTTCCACGTTTCCTGTTGCCCGATTTTTCGCAGCTTGCGCTTGGCGCGGACCACCCGCATCGCAACGATGGCGGTACTCCAGCCCATACGCTTGGCGATTTCGCGGTGGCTACAATTTTCCAAAAACATCAGGGTGAGGACCAGACGATCCTCGTCGGACAATTCCGCCAGCAACTCGTACACCAGCGCGGTGACCGTTTCCGGATCCGGCTGTCCGTTGACCGACTCTGAGCGTGACTCGTCCAGTGCGGTCAGCGGTACCTCGCGTTTTTGTTTGTCCCGACGTTTCCAATACTTGTATCCGGTTCGGCTGGCAATTCTGGCAAGCCAATGACGAAACGGCGATAAGCCTTTGAATCCGGCCAGACCAAGATAGGCCTCGACAAAAACATCGCTGGTCAGTTCTTCGATAACCAGCGGATCGTCCGAGTAGTGGCGCATTTGCTTGGCAATCGCCGATCCGTGCCGCTCGACAAGGGGCGAGAACGCATGGGTATCGCCAGCCAGAACCCTGGCTATATCGCGCGCGTCCAGCGCATCCGCCTTGTCAGTCTCACCCATCGCGTCCCCAAGGGATTTAGGTTATACGGTGCACCATAGCCACA
>JAJPXZ010000020.1:0-1921 GCA_021205245.1 Planctomycetaceae bacterium | reverse complement strand
TCACCCAGGGCCATAACCCTAGTGGTTGGTCGTGCCGAATCATAACCGGAATTTTCCACAATTTTTTGTCGTGCCGCGCTGTCCAGCCCTTGCAGCGCCGGATACACGGTCATTTTATCGATAAAACTCTTCCACCCGCCAGCCTCTATGCGTATGCTCGGTGTTTTCCGTCCCAGCCGTGAAAGGGCATTTCCCATGCTGCCGTACCAGCAAACAATCATCGACTGGTTGAAGACCTATCCAATCTTCTTCACGTTCATATGCCTGTGTGTCCTGATCCTTATCGCATGGGCCGCGAACCTCGCGGTCAAACGCATCCTCGTGCGCGGCGTCAACCGGTTGCTGAGAATGACCGTCCTGAGTGACGAGAACGTGCTTATCCGCCACAATGCGGTGGCGCGGCTGTCGAACGTCGTCCCGGCGATGATCCTTTCCATGGGCATAAAACTCGTGCCCGACCTGCCCCTCGGCTTTATGCTGGTGGTCAGTAATGTCTGCTCCGCCTTTATTATCCTTACCTTGGCGCTGACTATCGGCAATCTGCTGGATATCTTCATCATCTTCTGGAACAAACGTTCCGACGCAATTAACAAGCCTATCAAGGGCTATGTGCAGATTGTGAAGATTTTCATCTACGCCGTCGCAGCCATATTGATTATTGCCGCCCTGGTCGACCGTTCGCCCATCATCCTGCTCTCCGGCTTGGGGGCGATGGCGGCGGTGTTGATGTTGGTGTTTCAGGACACGCTGCTGTCGCTGGTCGCGAGCGTGCAGATTTCGTCCAACGGGATGATCAAGTCCGGCGACTGGATTGAAATGCCGCAGGCCAATGCCGACGGCGACGTTATCGATATCGCCCTGCACACGGTGCGCGTGCAAAACTGGGATAAGACCATCACCACCATCCCTACGAAAAAGTTCCTGACCGAGTCGTTCAAGAATTGGCGCGGCATGACCGAAGCCGGCGGACGACGCATCAAACGGTCGCTTTTCATTGACCAGACCAGCGTGCATTTTCTGACCGCAGAAGAAGAGGAACACCTGCGCGAATTCGAGCTGTTGAAGGAATACCTCGCCGACAAGGACCGGGACATTGCCGAGTGGAACAAGAAATACGACGAGTGCAGCAAGGTCAATTACCGTCGCATCACCAACCTTGGCACCTTCCGCGCCTATATCGAAAAGTACCTCCGGAACAACACCTATATCCACCAAAACCTGACCCTGCTGGTGCGGCAGTTGTCGCCCACGGCCGAAGGGATTCCCCTGGAGATTTACTGCTTTACCAATATCACCGCCTGGGGCGCGTATGAGGATATCCAGTCGGATATTTTCGACCACCTCCTCGCCATCCTCCCCGAATTCGGCCTGCGGGTCTTCCAAACCCCGAGCGGGGCGGACATGGCCAGGCTGGTGCAGGCTGCACCACGGTAAGCTTTGCAAGAGATTGATTGCCCTCTTTGAGCAAGCCCTTCGACGTCGTCGAAGGGCATCTCTTTGTTTGGTTGTCTTATAGCACCGGTGAGTCACCATTCATCGACAGCATGTCATTAGCCTTCCCTTGGAAGGCAATATATTCGCATTTGGGCCTGATTTCGAAAATAATCGAAAGTCCCTTATCTTCGCCAATGGACTAAGCGTACGATCAATTCAAGGGCATAACGTTGCTATACACGGCAACAATCAACGCGTAAACATTCCTATAAAGCGTCTTTAATTTGCCGCGCAACAACAAGATACGCGATATCCATTCGTCTCTGTAACACATCGAAAATCATACAAAATCATTTTCGCTTATTTTTTCGGTTGTTCCGACGATTTTCATTCGTACGCTCCAAAACATGGAAAATATTCAAAGACAGGCATGTAATTTTTGAAAAAGTGAAAATATAGAAAATATAAATTGACAAACCAAAAATAA
>JAJPXZ010000042.1:7346-56080 GCA_021205245.1 Planctomycetaceae bacterium | reverse complement strand
TTGGCCGCGCGAGCGGTTGCTGACGGGCGTCTCTCCCCGAAGCGATCCTTAAGCAAAAGCAAGGGGCCTTGACCGATATGAGTCCCGAACCGCACAGTACTTCAGGAAAAATGGATGTTCCCTTCAGCCTTGACGACGTCAGGTCGCTTTGGGCTTCCGTGCCCGGGCCGATGCTGGATGTCGACGCATCGATAAAAATGGAGCCTGACGCCGTCGACCAGGAAAAAACGAACCAGGTGACTAAAACAATAAGCGGCGTTCATGGTTCGTTCCATGTCGAGGTGGGGACGAGCTCTGTTACGCTGCGTTCGACAAGCATGGGCAGCGGGAAAGTACGGGAAAGCGCCGTGATCGATTACGAACTGGGCGGCGACCTGGGGCGGGGCGGCATGGGCATGGTCGTTGCGGCCAGACAGAGTTCTCTCGATCGCCGCGTCGCGGTTAAAATGATCCTTCCCGCTACGGAAGAGGACGTCAAAGCCCGCGATAAATTCCTGCAGGAGGCCCTTACCACCGGCGCGCTGGAGCATCCCAACGTGGTGCCGGTTTACGAACTCGGAGTGAACCACCAGGGCAAACTCTTCTATGCCATGAAGGAAGTCAAGGGACGGTCCTGGCGCTCTGCCATGTCCGGCTTGAGCCAAAAGGAAAATATCGACATTTTGATCCAGATCGCCAACGCGGTCGACTCGGCTCATGCCAAAAATATACTTCACCGGGATATAAAGAGCGCCAACGTCATGCTTGGCGATTACGGGGAGGTGTTACTCATGGATTGGGGCCTGGCTGTCGGCATTACGCCGGGAGCAAAAGCGGTCCCGCTTCAGCAGGGCAACGCCCTGGCCGGAACGCCCGCCTACATGGCTCCGGAGATGGCCCGCGGCTTGGCCGACCGCATTGGCCCCTGGTCGGATCAATACCTGCTGGGGGCGGTACTGTTTGAAATCCTTGCCGCACACCCGCCGCACGCCGGACGGGATGTGAACGAATGTCTGCAAAACGCGGCCAATAACATCTTCACCCCACATGAGTGCGGCAACGAATATATGGACGTCGCGCTTCGAGCCATGAATACGGATCCCGTCCGGCGTTATCCGTCGGTAAAAACGTTCATCAAAGTGCTGCGCCAATGCCAAATCCACGGGGAATCGCTTGAACTGTCCAACCGGGCCGGTGAATGGGCCGCGACAGCAAGGCAAGACGGCGATTACGATCTGTTTTCCCGGGCGCTCCTCGCCTACGAACAGGCACTTGAGCTGTGGCAGGGCAACACTGTGGCGCGGACGGAAGGGGCTTCGCTCAGGATTGAGTACGCGGCGGCGGCGATCGACAGGCATGATTACGAATTGGCGTTGTCCCTTCTGGCTAAGACCGGCGAAGACGAAGGTGCTGCCCTGACAAGGAAAGCCACAAAGGCGCGGCATGAGCAGATCCGCCGCCGGCGGATGGTACGGATTCTGGCCGTCGCCGCTGTATTGTTGCTGGCTGCGGTGGCGGTAGTGGCTGGCGGCGCCGCAGTCATCGTTTCCCGGCAGGCACGGGCGGAGCGGTTGGCGCGGGAGGCGGCGGAACTGGAGCGGAGCAGGGCCGAGACGGCCGAAGCGGAAGCGGTGGCGGAGCGGAACCGCGCCGAAGATGCGTTGAACGAAGTGGAAGTGCAGCGTTCCCAGGCGGTGACGGCCCGCGACGAAGCCAAACGGCAACAGTTGCTGGCGGAGCAGCAGCGCAATTTGGCGGAAGAATCGCGCAGGGAGGCCGAGGCGCAACAGGCTATCGCGGTGGAGCAGCGCAATCGAGCCGAAGCAGCGCGGCGGTCAGAGGCCGCGGCCTTGGATATGCAGCTTCGGGAGCAGGAGGCCAAGCTGCGGGCGGAAACGGAAGCCCGACGCGCGGCCGAGGAGGCCTTGGCTGCGCGCCGGGTGGTCCAGCGCATGGGTTATCTAGAAGATAACAGCCGCTGGCGTATGGACCCGGAAGCTGCCGCACAGAACCAAGTCGACGCGGCGCGCCGGCACGGCGTTGATCCTGCAATAACGGTCGCTTTACTGGATGGGACACACTTGTCCTTTTCCTGGATTCCGGCTGGAACATTCGTTATGGGAAGTCCGCCGCGCGATCCGGAACGCTCGAGTGAGGAACATCTGCACGAGGTCACTCTCAGCTCACCCTATTATATGGCCGTGACCGAGCTGACCCGCCGGCAATGGCAGGCCCTGGTCGGCGTCGAGATGCAGGAAAGCCTCGACCTCCGCCAAGAGGAAGAGCCGGCCGCCGCGTGGCGTTTCCTCCCGGTTCCGGAAGCGGAGGGCATGCTGCCTGCCACCGGAATATCGCATCGAGAGATCACCATGCTGTTGATGCCGCGATTGTCCGAGCGTCTCCCGGACGGTATGGCTGTGCGACTGCCCACGGAGGCCGAGTGGGAGTGGGCCGCCCGTGCCGGCAACACTGACGCCTACCCAGGAGGTAGTGGCGAGCCGCTGCTCAAGCGGATCGGGTGGTTTATCGGCAATAGCGAAAGCCGTCTGCGCCCGGTCGGACTCATGCCGCCCAACTCTTGGGGATTGTTCGACGTGTGCGGCAACGCGGCGGAAATGGTGCGGGACGCTTATGACCCGGGCTATTACCTTGCCGCCGAGCCGGAGGACCCGGTGTGCGGCATTGGCGAACCCATGCGGGTCAGCCGCGGCGGCAGTTACCTCAGTTCGGCGCGGAATTGCCGTTTGGCCTCGAGGAGTTATGTGCACCAGGAAAACCGCCATCGACAGGTGGGCGTCAGACTGACGGTTCGGCTGGTCGACAAGGCCGAATGAAGTCGAAGGAGAGAATGCCATGGAAGCGTCTCATCAGGCGTTTTTTAAAACGTTATCCTTACTTTCAATCACGATTATTGCCGTCACCGCTGCCGCCGTGGTTGGAGCCGATAGGTTTATTTTGGTGGGCATGGGATGCGCCGGGTTGGCCTTGGCGTGGGCGCTGTATCTGCTTCGCCGCAATGGTTTCGCCGGCGAGCCGGCATCGGTTCCCATGGACGAAGAGAAGGCCGTCGCCGATAAGGACTTCTGCCGTCCCGACCTGGCGGCGGAATCGGCATGGGTGGCGAGGGGCGAACTGGCTGCCGCGCACGACATCCAAATGCGATTAGTCCCTCACACATTTCCGCCGCTTCCCGGATGTCCCGCCTTCGATCTCTATGCCGCCATCCAGCCGGCCAAGGAGATTGGCGGTGATTTTTATGATTTTTGGATGCTGGGCAAAGAAAAACTGGCCATGGTAATGGCCGACGTATCGGGCAAGGGAGTGCCCGCAGCCTTATTCATGGCCATGAGCAGAACGTATCTGCGCGCATTTTCGCGGTATCTCCACGATCCCGCTCAATTGCTGGAGCGGCTGAATCGCGAGGTTGCCAGGCATAATCCTGGCAATATGTTCGTGACCATGTTTTGTTGCGTCGTCGATCTACGCAGTGGCGAAATGGAGTATGCCAACGCCGGACACAACCCTCCGCTGCGGAAAAGCCCCGGCCGGCCGGCGGCGTATTTCGATCTGGCCGACAATCCGCCGGTGGGGTTTCTTGCCGATTTGACCTTCATGAAAAATACCTGTCAGCTTGCTCCCGGCGAGGCTCTCCTCATGTATACCGACGGCGTGACCGAGGCGATGGACCCATCGGGAGCAATGCTGGGCGAGGATGCCGTTCGCCGTATGCTTTCGGAAACCGCCGATGGGGCGGGCTGTCGGGCACTCCTCATGCAGATGCTGGGGGAGGTTGCCGAATTCGTCCAAGACGCCGAGCCCTACGACGACATCACCATCATGGCGTATCGACAGTCAGGCCTGGACGCGGAAACGGAAATGGACGAGTCAGGGTGTGAGGGAGAACCCGACAGCGGCGACGCCGCATTGACGTCCTTCTCACTTGATGCCGGTTCCATGGCGTCTTTTGCCGGCGGCGACAATCAGTTCATGTCCTTGACGGATTTCAAGAGTTCTCGGTAATGGTGGTCTTGCATTGCAAAAGAATGGAGAGGCGATGGCGGAAATAAAATACGATCTGGAACGGAAACAAAACGCGCTTGTGCTGACTTTGGCCGGCAGCCTGGATGCTTCCAACGCGCCTCCATTATCATCCGCGATGGAAAAGGAACTGCAGGACACCGCGCTGAAGGATGTTGTTTGGGATGTACGGGATCTGCGCCTCATGGCAAGCTCCGGTTTGCGGGTGATAATGACCGCAATAAAGATCTGTATGCCGCGCGGCGGTAAATTTTACCTTGCCAGGCCGAACCAGGAGATTGCCCGGATACTGCGCTTGGCAGGCATGGACAAGTTCGTGACGCTGGTTGATTCACCCGAGGCCTGCTGCGGAGGATGAAGGATGTATGCGCCACCCGAATCGATCGCCGTCTGCTTCTCGCTCCATCCCGCGATGAGGTGCGACGAGGCGTTGGCGGCTGTGAGCGCCGGCGGAGATATTCTGCGCGAAAGACTGGCCAGGACGGGATGGGCCAATGACCAGATCGTATTCAGTTTGAACCTTGCTTATGAAGAAGTTGCCTCCAATATCGCACGCCACGCGCTGCCCAATACCGACAGAGCCATTACAGTCCGGTGTCGGATCCTTGTCCGGTCTGGGCTGGCGGTGATGGTTATTCTTGACAACAGCGGACGTTTTAATCCATTGGCCTCGATCCCAGCCCGTGTGTCACTTCCAGCCTCGACGATCGGCGGCTTGGGAATAGTGCTATTACGCGAGGAATTTTCCACAATGCGTTACTGCCGGATTTGCGGGTGCAATTTGCTCCGCTTTTCCAAGCCTATTCATCGGGAGGCGGACGGATTTAGCTAGTCATGTTTCAATGCTGTCCCAGAGTTTTGAAATACGATGGCCTCTTTCCCAGTACGAGGGTGTGCATCGGCACGGGTAAAACAACGGTAGCGCAACCCATGACCGCGACGGCGTCAGGAATCGCTCGGAAGCCGCCTGCGTGTTTGCCGCTTCAAGGCGCTTTTGGAAATACGCCTACTCACTCCTGGTGCGGTGTTTCGTCGTCCGAAGCGTCTGTCTTCGCCGGCGAAGCATTGGCGGCCGAATAATGGGTACAGGCTCTGGAAAATTCATGTCGATTGGAAACGTTGTATTTTCGGTAAATGTTTGCCGTGTGTTTTTTGACCGTCCCCTCACCAATGCCCATAATTCTTGAAATGTTTCGAATCGGGACGTCTTCCAGCAGCAGGCTTGCCGCCTCCAACTCGCGGGGGGTCAATTTGCACGACCGCAAAAAAGCGGCTGTCACTTCTTCGTCCGGCAATTTCTCCGGTGACGGGCCTCTCACGGCAGTGATGATTGGTTGATGGTGCGAGGGTGAATTAACCCCGGCACGGACGACATCCAGCCGTCGCGATAACCGGCTCACCGCGTATGCCAATCCCACCGCGATCAGAACTGACATGCCCTGACCAACGAAAAACACCCGTGTCCACAGAAGATAGCCAAACACAGATACCAGACGGAAAGAGTAGATGAGGCAATTGTATAATGCCGCCTTTTCCACTGTCGGAGAAAGCCCGGCCACTGTGACCGAGCACACGCAAAAAAAGACGAACTGGGCCGTGGTGGAGGCGGCGAGCAGGACGGTGTATATCGGTTGCGTATATTCAAGCACAGCCAACGCCGGCGTCAGAACGAACAGGACGCAGCACACAGTGAGAATGCGCCGGAACATCCTTTCGGGCCATCTATCCAGCAACCATCCCGCGACCGGTACGGCAAAGACGGCGGCCATGCTACCCCATATAATCAAAAGGGGAATGGATGAGGTCGGAATGGTGGGGGTGAGCCTGGCGCTCAAGGTGCCATTGAGAAAATACACGGCAATCCCGGCAATGAAAAAGAGGAGAATTTGCGCGTGCCTGCTCGACTCCGAAGCCGGCTGGAAATACGGTATATCATCTCTTGCCGGGCGCGGCTCCACCACGATGAGATAAAGACTCACCCCTGCAAGGACGATGATAGACAGGCAATGTGTTATGTAGACAAGCGGGAGGAAAGGGTGATATCCACCGCCACCATCCGAAGAGTGCGCGCGGGCGAGAGAGAGAACGACATGCCACACAAGAAGGCCTACCGCCAGGCACAAGCCAAAGCAGGTACCGCGCCATTTAGCGGGAAAACGCTGGAAAAAGATGAGGTATGTCGGGGCATTAATCATTCCAAGGGCAATATTGGCAGCAATACGCAACGGTTGATTGAACACGTACTGCTCAAAGCCTGGAAGGACGGTTGCGACCGCGACCAGCAGCCATGGAATAAGGAAAAGCCGCCGGGGCGTTTTGCCGTTTTGTACAGCCCATGCATGAAGACGGGGGTAAATGAGCCCTCCCAGCACCGTACCGATAATGAGGGAGCCGCCGATAATAAACATTCGTCCATCGGGGTTAGGACGCAAATTAAACGACACCATCCCCAAATAGAGCGCCAAATCGGCCATCAACAGGGCCATGCCGGGGAGCACAATCGCATGAAGGACGGGGTTCGGAGACGCGCCTTTGTCTGAATCGAGGACATTATTTGTTCGAACACTCATAAGTTTTCAATCATTCGCTGATATCTTTCCAGGCATCAAGCCATTATCGGGACTCTTCCGACCCGCGCTCCGTTGGATTTAGTAATGGCTTGCTGTCCAAAAGCCATGCCCATAATATAGGACGCTTTCCATTGAAAAATAAGACCGTTTCAGGACAGTGGAATGCTAACTCGGCTCTTAAGAATACCCAAAGAATCTTCCTTTGCCATAATGGAAAACAGTATTTCGAGTGGAAGAGCGTTGTTGTATACCCCCCGACACTCGGTATGCCACGATAACCGAAGCTGCCGTTTCCTCCTTCGGTATTATAATCGATCCGATTGACGCGCGGCTGCTCAGACCGACGCGCGCGCCGCCGCCGACAAAATCGTTGCAGGCGAGGTGGGTGCCGGTGTCGTCGATGGTAAGCGGGCTATTAAAGATATCCAGGGCCTGCGATTGGTCGTGGGTGTTGGTGAGATCGAAGCGGAGGGTTTTGTCGACGCCGAACTGGAGCGCGCCGAATCCACTATCGCCGGGGGCGGCTGATCTTTCATTATGGGCTCCGCCCGCCCGAGCTACGTCTACACCGGAGAGAGTCGAAGCCAACGCCAGCGCCGACAGTGTCAGGGCCATGATAATGATACGCTTCATTTTCCCCTTTTCCCCGTCATGCCAGGAACCGCACCCGCATTCGGCCACAGTCCGGCCGGTAAATCCGCTGCTGCACCTCCGGTGTGGTGTTGGAGCCCTATGTAAGTACGGATGTATTCTCGGTCTTCAAAGATGGTTTGTATAGTAGACCTAGGTCCCATATGGGAAAAAATGGTATGGTCCTTTAGGATTATACTCCATCTAAGTCTTTGCGGGTAGCGTGTTTATAATTGGAAATTATAGGTGTGGATTTTGCTGTGTAGGCGATTTTTCTAATTTTTATACCCATATTATTGCGTTTTGTCGGTGGATGGCTGGGGCTATAGTGAATTGAAATTCGATGAAAACAGGGGAACTATACTCATTTGGGGAGGCGTATTGGCAGGAATATCTATACTTTTGCTATCCAAATAGTTCGCTAGGTCGGTATCTATCATTACATAATTTCGTTTCCAAATACACCCTCATTTTAGGGATATTTTTATGGTAAACCTCTCGGTGAATCCTGCCGCAGAATGGCGGTCGCGTATGTGGTAGACGTGTTTCTGTTTTACTTCTTTGAATTGTGGCGGAGTTCAACCCATCGTAAGTGTTTCAAAAGCGTTCTTACGTCAGGGTAACTAAATATGAACTCATGGAGAACCTTCCTTTGCGCTGTTTTCTTGAAGAACTATAGAGCGGTATACTTCCTCGACTTGCTCCAGATGGTCCGTCATGGCTTTTTCGGCACGTTCGGGATCATGGGCGACAAGGGCATCGTAGATGAGTTGGTGCGCCTCGTAGGCCCGATCCGGCTGCCCGGGATGCGCCAATGTGGTCATGCGTTGTTCCACCAGCCATTTGCTCATGTTGTGAAACAAGGCGATGACCAACCTGTTGCCACACACGGCGGCGATCACCTCGTGGAATTCCACGTCGACGTCCGCGAGGTCCGTCAACCGGTCGCCAAGAGCTTTTTGCCGTTCGAGAAGGCTTCTCAGTTTTTCGAGTTGGTTGTCGTCGATGTTCTGGGCGGCTATCCGCACTAAGGCGTTTTCAAAGAAATTGCGCGCGTATTGGTATGTTTTTTGACCTTCGCGCGACTGGATGTCGAGGCCAACGACATTGCCCATTTCCTCCAGAAGCGGCGAAACCGACGGCTCACACACACGGGCACGCACGCCGGGCCGCGTCTCTATCACGCCCATCCGCTCAAGCTTGAGCAGAGATTCCCTTATGGCCGGGCGGCCCACCTGGAACTCATCCATGAGGTCGCGCTCGGACGGGAGCTCCTCCCCGATCTTATACACACCACCCTTAATGTCGGCCAACAAATAATCAACTATATCCTCATGAACGCGGCGTCTTTGTACTTCACGTCTGGGACGCGTCATATTATGTTCCCCTCTTTAGTTTTCCGGCAACAGTGGATCCTAAGCCGATATCGGGAATTCATTTGCATTGGTATCATACAGTCATACCACGCTGTATGCTTATAGTCAACAGCCAATGCATTTTGCTGGTTGATCTTGACGGGTCAGTGCCTCATTCAACCGAGTGCGTGGGTATGCAATCCGCCCAATATAACTGATTTCACGATATCGGGCATAATTTGCCCCGACCCAGAGTAGGAAGGCAACCCTAAAGAAGATATATAGTCCTGAAACCGTCCTATATTTATGCTCTATTTTACTTGACATAGCTACATATATGACATATTATACCATCATACCACTTGTCTTCAATTGTACTTTCCCTGTACTGTGCATTTGCCATCTGAAATTCGCTGTCCCTTGTGGATACCCCTAGCCAACGCGTCCTTGTTTGAACCAATTTTGTGTCCGAGTAGCCATGATCGTCGCTCGCTCCGCGACCTCTATCAGGATAGGCTCCAAAAAAGGAAGGGATGTCATTATGCAGCGAAAACCGAAATCGGTGGTGAAGTGGCTTGATGATCATCTGGAAGAGACCATTCTCATGGTGCTCATTGTCGCGATCACCCTCCTGACCGGGGCGCAAGTGGTGATGCGGAAGCTTTTCCAGAGCCCGTTAACCTGGAGCGAGGAACTCTGCCGCTACTGCTTCATGTGGACCGGTTTCATCAGTGTGGGCTACTGTGTGCGCAAGCGCTGTGCAATTCGAATCAACACCTTCGTCATGCTTTTCTCAAAGCGGAAGCAACTGGCCCTTGAAATACTCGGTAACATCATTTCGCTGGCGCTGTACTCCGTTTTCCTGCACGCCTCATGGAACATCGTCAGGAAAACCATTGTCAGCACCCAGACCAGCCCGGCGATGGGCATTCCCTTCTACATAATATACCTCTGCACTGTGCTTGGCTTTCTTTTCGCCATAGTCCGTCTGGCACAGGTCATTGTGGAAGACGCCAGGCAACTGATCCACCCCTCCGTCGAGACCCTCGAATGCGATTCCGATCCGGCCTGATTCCGCCGTCCCCCCATACGCCGCCGCAAAGGAAAAAGCAATGCTCGCCATTTTCGTCGCCGCTTTCGCACTGCTGCTGATCATCGGCACGCCCATGGGCGTCGCCCTCACCGGGGTGGCCATACTGCCGTCCCTAATTAAACCGTCTTTCCCTTACAAGGCGGAGCAGGTCATCAGAACGCTGTCGGGCTCCCTTGACAGCTTCCTGCTGCTCGCTATCCCCCTGTTCATGCTGTCCGGCGTCATTATGGCGCGGGGCGGCATATCGGAAAAGTTGTTCAACCTCTTTGCCTATTTCTTCGGCAACCTCACCGCCGGCTTCCCGAGCGCCGTCATTCTTACCTGCCTCTGCTCCGGCGCCATCTCCGGTTCCGGACCGGCCACCACCGCAGCCTTCGGCGCCATGACCATTCCCTACATGACAAAACGCGGATACGACCCGGTGTTTTCCGCGTCGCTGGTGGTTGTGGCGGGAGGGCTGGGGGTCATTATACCGCCAAGCATACCGATGATCGCCTACTCGACCATATCGGGCGCGTCGGTGGCGGATATGTTCATAGGCGGCATAGTGCCGGGGCTCCTCATCGCCTTCTGCCTCATCGCCTATTGCTACTATTACTTCAAGAAGAATGGCGAGGATAAGGAAGCGCTCCGCGCCCACACCCGGGAAATCCGCTCGCGCGGCTTCCTGTCGCTGTTGAAAAACAGCTTTTGGGCCTTTATGGCTCCCATCATTATCCTGGGCAGCATCTACAGCGGCGTCGCCACCCCGACCGAGGCTGCGTCCATCTCGGTGTATTACGCGCTGTTCGTCAGCATTTTCATCGACAAGACGCTCGGAGTTCGGGACCTGGTGCCGATTCTCAGGGAGACGGTGCGGACCTATGCCCCCATCCTGTTTGTCATCGCCTGCGCCATGGCCCTCAGCCGCGTCATCCTCCTACTCCAGATCGCCAAAATGGTCGAACAGGCCGTCCTCGCCGCCGTGGCCTCCAAGTGGGTTATCCTGCTCTGCATAAACGTTATTCTACTGTTCGCCGGCATGATCATGGACGCCATTCCCGCCATGCTGCTGTTTTCGCCCGTCATCCTTCCGCTGGCCCATTCCTTCGGCATCCATGAGGTCCACCTCGGCATCATCATGGTGGTGAATCTGGCCATCGGCTTCGTCACGCCGCCGCTCGGGGTCAACCTGTTCGTCGGCAGCAACATGACCGGCATTCCCGTCCTCTCCATCGCCAAGATGTCGTTCCCGTATATCATCGCCTTCCTGGTGGCGCTCGCCTTAATCACCTTCATTCCTTGGCTGAGCCTGTGTCTGATTTGATGCGCCCCGCGAGTCCGGCGCCGTGCCGGCCTCGAACAACCAAGAACTGTGTTTTCAATTCCGAGGAGCAAAAAATGTCGAAGACGCGCCTGTTCCTGGCGACCTTGTTCGCCTTTGTGCCACTGCTTACCCTTGCCGCCGTCGCGGAGGACGAGATGGCCAATCCGTCTGACATCCAGAGCAAGTACAAGGAAGGCGACGCCGAGTATGTGTTCGTCATCTGCACACCGGTGGGCCTCGACAGCGTCAACCACTTCATCGCCTGGAACGCCAAGCACATGATGGAGGAAAAATCCAACGGGCGGATTTTCGCCAATATCTACGAAGCAAGCTCCCTCGGCGGCGAACGAGAAACCATCGAGGGCATGCAGAACGGCTCCATCGACTTCTTCGTCACCATCAGCGCCGGCTACGTGCCCTTCGCCCCCAAGACCGGCGTCTTTGACCTGCCCAACGCCTACCCCGACCTCGCCACCGCCCGCAAAGTCCTCGACGACCCCAGGATTATCGCGGCCGTGACGCCCGAGTACGAGAAGGCGGGCATCAAGTTCTTCGGCTTTTCCGACGCCGGTTTCCGCCAGACATCGTCTTCGAAGCCGCTGGATAAAATTCAGGATTTCCAGGGCCTGAAAATCCGCACCATGGAAAACCCGAACCACATGGCCTATTGGACTTCCATCGGCGCCAATCCCACCCCGATGGATTTCGCCGAAGTCTACATCAGCCTGCAGCAGGGCACCATTGACGCGCAGGAAAACCCGTATGACCTGATTGTCGCCAACAAGCTCTACGAACCCCAGAAGTACATTGTTGAAACAAATCACCTCATGCACAGCCTGGCCATGAATATGAGCAAATCGAGGTGGGACGAACTGCCCGCCGATCTCCAGGCCATCGTCAAGGAGTGCGTCGAGGCGTCCCTCAAGTACGGCCGCGAAATCGCCGACAAGCGCATCGCAAGCCGCCAAAAGATCGTCACCGACTACGGCTGCGAAATCTCCGCTATTTCTCCCGAACTCCGCCAGCAGATTCTCGATCGCATCGTGCCGGTCTACGACTCCATCCGCAAATCTGCGGGTGACGACCTGGTGGACCTCATGCTTTCCGTCATCGCCGAACACGAATAGGGGCGGGAACCCGGAAAGGAGGTGCGTCATGCAATGCCAATACCGCATCACGAACGGCCGGGTTTTCGACCCGGGCGCGGGAGTTGACGAATCGCGCGACGTCTACATCAGGAACAGCAGGATCGCCGCGCCGGAATACGGTACCGAACACGGCGCGGCCGAAACGGTCGACGCCAAGGGCTGTCTCGTCCTCCCCGGCCTTATCGACTTCCACACGCATCTCTATCGGGGGCACACCGACCTGGGCATCCACTCCGACCTGATGACCATCCCCAACGGCGTCACTTCGGCCGTGGACGCCGGCTCGGCCGGCACGGCCGGGTTCGAGGGATTCTATAAGGACACCGTGTGCGCCGCGGACATCACTATTCGGAGTTTCATCCTGGTCGGCGCTATCGGCGTCGCCACCGACAGGTATTTCGAAAACACCGATCCGCAGTTCTACGACACCGCGCGCCTCGAATACATGTTCGAGCGCTATCCCGAACAGCTCCTCGGCATCAAGGTCCGCATCGGCAAGCTTTTTTCGAAAGAACACAACCTGAAGCCCCTGGTCGAGGCCAAGCGCATCGCCAAGGCCATCGGCACCATCGTCTGCGTGCACGCCGTCCATCCGGAGAGCCCTTTCGAGGAGATCCTCGGCGTTCTCGAAAAGGGGGATATCCTCTGCCACTGCTTCCAGTCCAAGGGAGCATATTCCATCCTGGATGCCAACGGCGCCGTTTCCGCCGCCGCCAGGGCGGCGCGGGAGAGGGGAGTGGTGTTCGACGCCGCCTCGGGACGGGCGAATTACAGCTACGGCGTGGCCAAACAAGCCATTGACGACGGCTTTCTCCCCGACCTTGTCACTACGGACGTGGTCACCGTCTCCATGTACGAGCGGAAGGTCTTTTCGCTTCCCTACGTCATGTCGGCCTATCTCGCGCTGGGGATGCCGTTGGCGGACCTGGTGCGGGCGGTAACGGCGACGGCGGCGCAGCACATGCGGCTCTCGGGCCGCATAGGTACGCTGGCCCCCGGGGCGCTGGCCGATGTGGCCATCGTCAAGTTGGACGAGCGCCCCATGGCGTTCGACGATCAGTTCGGCAACGTCGTGAAAGGGGACAAACTCTTCGTTCCCATGCAGACCTTCAAGGCGGGTCGGAACATGTTCACCAGGATTGATTTTGCCTTTTGACGGTTGTGGGGGCTACGAGACGAAAAAGCGGAGGCGGACCGAAAGGCCGCCTCCGCTTCTTTTCCATCGATCCCGGGTCTCGCCCCTATTTTTTATAATGGGGCGAGTATTTCGCCGCCAGGACAATGGCTTCCGTCATGCTGACGGCGCTGGCGATGTTCTTGCCCGCGATGTCCATGGCGGTGCCATGGTCGACCGATGTGCGTAGGATGGGCATGCCGCCCGTCACGGCGATGGTGCGCTCGAAGTCGAGGGTCTTGGTCGCGATATGACCCTGGTCGTGGTAAAGCGAAAGCACGCTATTGAAGCGCCCCTGCAACGCGAGATGAAACACCGAATCCGCCCCGACGGGCCCCGTGACGTCGTATCCCATGGCCCGCAGCTCTTCGACGGCGGGATACACGGCTCGCATTTCCTCGTCGCCGAAAAGACCGTGCTCGCCGCTGTGGGGGTTCAAGCCGGCGATGGCCATCGTCCCCTTGTCGACGCCGAGTTTTTTGAGCGCCGTGACGCACCGGCCGACATAATCGACGATGCGCTCCTTGGTCACCATGTCGCAGGCTTTGCGGAGGGAGACGTGGCGGGTGAGGAAAAACACGCGCATGCCCCGCACTTCGAACATCGTCAGCGGGTCCGGCGTGTCGGTGAGTGCGCCGAAAATCTCGGTGTGGCCGATGAAGTCGACGCCGCCTGCTTTCAACGATTCCTTGTTGATGGGCGGGGTGGCGACAGCGTCAACCCGGGCTGCGTTGGCGAGCTCGATGGCCTTCGCGATGTATTCGTAGGCAGCTCTGCCGCACATGCCGTCGATTTCGCCGATTTTCAACTTCGCCATGTCGATATTGTCGACGGGATAAAGGGCGAGGACTCCGTCGGAATAGTCGCCGCGCGCGGGGTCTTCCGTGATATGGGTACGCAACGGAACGCCGGTTATACGATACGCGTTTTCGACCACGTTCCTGTCGCCCACCACCAGGCATCGGGCCGCGTTGCGCGCTTCCGTCCCGGCAAGCGCCTTGACTACGATTTCCGGTCCAATGCCCGCCGGGTCGCCCAGGGGGATGGCCACTATGGGTCTGTCCATCAAGATTCTCCTTTTCGCACCATTGTTTATATCGGACGCGTGAGCAGCCGCTATGAACTGGACAACCTGCTCCACAAATACGAAATGCAAGCCGACATGGCGTCGGCCTCGCCCACCATGCCGCCCTTGGTGATGACATGCATGCCGTCGCGCCCGCCGCCCACGAACCTGCCGTAGGCGGCCAGCGGCCGCACCTCGTCCAGGAGGCGCATGCCGCCCGCCCCGAGGCTTCGGCACACCGCCACGGTGATGTCCCCGCCGGAGGTGTAGAGCGCCTTGAAGCTTTCCTCGCCCCAGACGATGCGACGGACGATCTCGGCGATGGCGTTGTTTATCAGTTCGGAAATGGCGTCGGGGGAACAGTTCCGTTCGCGCGCCAGGGCGTCGAGCGCGATGCGGTGTTCGGGAATGATACCCTCGCCGACGATGCTGCACACGTCGTGCCCGCCGCAGGAGGCGAGGATTTCTCCGGCGACGCGCTCGATCTCATCCTCGCGCCGCCGTTCGCCGTCCAGGAACTCCCCGATGCGCATGAAGACGTTCAGGACACTCCGGTTGGCCAGGAAATGCTCGACCTGGCGTAATGCCACCGGGTTGACGCTTCCCACCGCCGCCAGGATGCGGGATCCTATGGGTGATGCGGGTGCGTCGAGAACCCGCTGCGCCAGCGCGGCCGTAAACACCCCCGGATCGACGGCGGCGAAGGGAACGCCGCTGGCCAAAACCGCGTCGGCGATGCAGTCGACGTCTTCCTGAGTGGCGGCGTCGAAAATGAGGTAGCGGATTCCACACCCGGCGAAATCCCGGATTTTCGCCGCTAGGCTGTCTCGCCCACCCATAACATCCTCCAGGTGGAGCGATTCGATGCGGTATTTGCCCTGGCGCGCGAAGATGTCGGCGAAGCGCGGAGTGTCGACAGGGTTTTTCGGATCCTTCGCCGCTTCGGTGCGGTGTAGAGGGACGGAGTTCACCAGCAGGTAGCCGCCGACGAGCACGCGGCCGGACGAGGGGAAACAGGGGACGACCATGGCAACTCGATTGTCGCCGAGGGCGTCGAGCATCGCGTCCGTTTCGCTGCCTAGGTTGCCGCGCAGGGTGGTGTCGATGCGCTTCGAATACAGCTTAACCCCGGGAGAACGGAGCACAGACGTTGCGGTGAAAACAAGATCGTAGGCCGCGCCGGGTGCGAGCGCCCGGCTGCATGTCGGCACAACCACGCAATCGAACTCAGACATGTCGGTCCTGGCAGCGTCGCCTGCGTTCATGAGGGTGAACGGCCTGCGCCCCGCCTTGCGGAGCAGCACCCCCGCGGCATTGCCGCCGGTCAGGTCGTCGGCGATGACAACGCATTGCGTCATGGTCAGTCCTCCTCCGTCGTGCTGTTCCGCAAAGCCCACGCAACACGGGGAAAGTCGATCGCGGTCAGTATGCCGATACATGTCCCGCTCGCGGTGCGGAAGATGTCGTCCCCGTGGGCAAAACTCAGGTTGGCCGAGGAGCCTGACGTTTTCGCACTGATGAAATCGTTTGCTACGCGGCCAATAAACAGGGATGTGCCGTCGCCCATGCTGCTTCCAATTCGTAAAGGTAGTTACCAGCACCAAATCTACATGGTCACGAGAACTTTGACGACGTTTGCCTTTTTTTGGCTGAGGATGTCCAGCGCCTCCTGCGAGCGCTCTAGCTCGAATTTGTGGGTGACGAGGGCGGAGAGGTCCAGTCCGCCGTTGATCATGTCGGCGGCCTTGGTGAAATCGCGCGTCTCATACGTCATGGCGCCGTAGACGGTCTGCTCGTTGAAGACGATGCCGTACGAGTAGAACGGGATGCGTTTGGTGATCATGGCGACGAGGCCGATTTCGCCGCGTTTGCGTACGCAGGCTGTGGCCTGGTCGAGGATGTTGTCCGCTCCGGCCGCGACGATTGCCAGGTCGACGCCCCGTCCGCCGGTTATTTCGAGCACGCGTGCCGGGACGTCCGCCACCAGCGGGTCGAGGGACAATGTCGCGCCGAGGCGCATGGACATCTCCCTGTTGAAGGCGGCGGTGTCGGTGGTGATGATGGTTTTGAAGCCCATTTCCCGAGCTATGACCTGGGTTAGCAGGCCGATAGTGCCTGCGCCCAGGATGGCAATGCCGTCGCGAGTGCGCACGCTGGTCCGTTCCATGACGTGCACGGCCACGGCCAAGGGTTCGATGAGGACCCCCATATCGTAGCTGGTCGAGTCGGCGAGGCGGTGGAGCGAGGACTCGGGCGCGTTGAAATATTCCACGAAGGTCCCGATCCAGCCGGGTGTGCCCGGCGCCGATTTGCCCGTGCACAGGTTTACAAGGTTTTGCGTGCAGAACTCGCAGGTTCCGCAGCCTTTATGCGGTTCGACGGTGACGCGATCGCCAATGCGGAAATTTGTGACGTCACTGCCGATTTCCACCACGTCTCCTGCCACTTCATGGCCGAGGATGACGGGCGGTTTTCTAAACGCGTGCGTTCCCTGGAATACATGCAGGTCGGATCCGCAGACACCGGCCGAAACCACTTTGATAACGACTTCGTTGTTCCGTGGGACCGGGGGGGCCATGTCCTGGATTTGTACAACGCCCGTGTCTATTACGAGTGCCGCTTTCATGGATCGTCCTCCTCATAAGGGTGGATCTGGCCGGAAAAACGGTCAAGGCGACGAAAGGCGGTTGACAATGACGCTTACGATGATTGAGTCATGTGGTATGCTGGTATGATATGTTAAATGTTATGCCATGTCAAGTCAAAACATCGCCGCGAGCAAAAAATGATTATTTTGGATATCGAATGGCAGACTTGCTCTATCAAGTGTGCCAAAAACCGAAGGAATGACTGAATTATGCGTCAGGTCCAATTTCGAACACGGTAAGGGTGGCCGAAAGCATGGTGAAGTAGCCGACCAGCCCGGTAAGGTCAACGAGGCCACTCTGCCCGAGAAGGTCAAGTGCGCGATTATATACCACTTGTGAGACGGCACGTTTGTCCTGCAGGCTGGTGACGAATTCAAAAATAACAGCTTCGGCGTTCCTCTCTTCGCCAAATGCCGGTCTCCGTCTTGCGCGCAAATCGGCTATGATATCTTCGGCCAGCCCGGCAGCAGCGGCGCGTTGGACATGGGTTTGCCATGCGTACTCCGCTTCCCAGTGGCGCGCGACCAGAAGGATGGCCATTTCGTAAAGATGTTGCGGAAGCGTGGATTCATGCTGAAAGTACCAGCCCAATCCATGGGTATGCCGCGCCAGTCCCGGATTCGTCAGCCAAATTTTATGTGGGGCTGGAACCGAGCCACGTTTTTCGACAATGGAATCAAATATGTCTTGCTGATCGGGTGTGAGAGCGGACGGATCGAATTCCGGTAAACGGGCCATGATTTCCCTTTCCCGTGTCCATTCAGGTAAAATCCACAAAAGGAGTTAATTGCTAATTATGCCATCATGTCGTCATGCCACAATGCCATTATACCATAAAATTCAGGATTCTATGAACCATTTCTTCTCATTTTTTTTGATTCTGTTAAAAAATTACCGCCTTATATAGGAAAATTTCAGGGGTTATGAAAAATCCAGCCTATTCGGAACAACAAAGTGGTTGACATATGTATATGGCATGATATATTGAAATTGGAGATAATTTTCAGGCGCCGATGTTTTTTGAAGTTTTCTTACTAGGGGTCCATCGCTATGATTCATCCCCAGGCAATGAACGTGAGCAACATCGGTCAAGTCATTGATATGGCTTTTCCCGATTTGACTAAAACCGAACAGCAGGTTGCGTCTTATTTTCGCGAAAATCAGGAAAGAGTTATCTACGAAACCATTACCGATGTGGCGGAAAATGTTAAAACGAGCGAGGCAAGTATTATCCGCACCTGCCGGAAGCTCGGATACCAGGGGTTTCAGGAACTCAAGATCCACGTCGCCAAATATTTCGTTCCGGCCATGGATAAAATCCAGGTTGGCCTCACTGCGGACGACACCGCCGCCAGCATTCTGGCGAAAAGTTTTCAGGGTACCATCGAAACGCTGAACGCGACTTCGGGTGTCCTGGATATCAAAGAATTCGAGCGTGCCGCCGATGCCATGCTCGCGGCAGGGCAGATATGCATTTTCGGCCTAGGCAATTCGGCATCGGTGGCCAACGACATCGCGCACAAATTCGTGCGGTGCGGTCTGTCCGCCCATGCCACCACCGACAATCATTACCAGATGATCGCATGCTGTTCATTGAAGCCCGGTGACGTCGCCTTTGGCGTATCCCACTCCGGCAATTCGCGCGATATCGTGGAAGCACTTCGCTTCGCCAAAGCAAACGGCGCCGTCACCATTTGCCTCACCAATTACGCAAAGTCGCCTATAACGAAAAGTGATGTCTCCGACATAAAGCTGTTCACCGCATCGGCGGAAACGAAGTTTCGCCAGCATGGGTTGTATTCCCGTGTCGCGCAGCTGGCGATTGTCGATGCTTTGTTCATATACGCCAGCACCAAACGAGGAAAAGTCGCCATCGAGAATTTCGAAAAGATCGATCAGTCCTTGACGGTGAAGAAATACTAGAGGTACTCTCGCCGTACGGTGCTTTCTTCTGCGCTGGCTATACATTTCACGAATGAACACAAAGTGGCTTGCGAGGCATGCCTCGATGGCTGTGTACTGTGTATCAGCAAATTCCCAAACTCTTCTCCTGTTTATAGCTATTTCAGTTGCTATACCCTTTACTCATGATCGCTGCTGACGGCAAGCGAGGCAGACGCTTTCCGTTCTCCTATAAAACTCTAAACCGTGCCGTTTCCCGCATGGGCGGATCTCGTTTAAAACAACCGCCTTACCGCCATTCCGTGTACTCCTCGGATTGGGACGGAGATTCTATGCATCCGCAACCGGGATGACATTTCACAAAACCACAGCCTCACAACCCGAAACGAAACGAACTGCAGGCGCTTAACCAATCATTTCATTTTGAGGGTTAATAGAATGACGAAAAGCTTGACTCTGGGTGTCGATATAGGCACGGGTGGTTGCAAGGCCACGGTCATCGATATGGAAGGCCATGTTGTCGCGACGGCGTATGAGGAAATGAAATCCGATCACTCCCATCGCGGCTGGTCGGAGCAGGATCCGTCCGACTGGATCAGCGCCTTTACCAACACAGTAAAGGAATGTCTGCGCTCTCCTGGCCTCGATGCGAAAAATATCGCCGGTATCGGCTTTTCCGCCTCGACGCACAACGCCGTCCTCCTGGGAGAAAAGGGCGAAGTGCTCCGCCCATGCATTATGTGGAACGACCAACGCGCCGCGCCGCAGGCGAGCAGGCTGGCCGAACGGTACGGCAAGCGCATTTTCGAAATCGCCATGCAGATGCCTTCCGCAGGCTGGGCCATGCCGCAGTTGCTGTGGGTGAAGGAAAACGATCCGGACAATTTCGGGAAAATCCGCCGCTTACTCAGCACCAAAGACTATGTCCGCGGCCATGTGACTGGCGACTACGTGACGGACTTGGTGGACGCGCAGGGAACCCTGCTGTTTGACGCGAGAAAACGGGAATGGTCGGCCGAGCTGTGCGGCATGATCGGCCTCAACCCCGCCTTTCTTCCACCGGTGCTGCCCACCTTGGATATAGCGGGAAAGGTGCGCAAGGAAGTGGCGGAGGAGACAGGCCTTATCGCCGGCACGCCGGTGATCTATGGCTGTTCCGACACCGCGTCGGAGGATTATGGCGCCGGTGGGGTCGAGGCGGGTCAGTTGCTGATCAAGGTGGCTACCGCCGGTAACGTGACCCTTATCCTGAACGAGCCGCAACCCCATCCTAAAGGATTCACGTACCCGCACGCTGTCCGAGGCATGTGGTACCTGACCTCAGGCACCAACGCCTGTGCCCTATCGCTTCGCTGGCTGCGGGACACCATGTACGCATTGGAAAAAGCGCAGTGCGAAAAAGACGGAACCGAGGTTTACGAATATATGGAGGCAGAAGCCGCCCAGGCTCCGGTGGGCGCGCGCGGCATGATCTATCACCCATACCTACTGGGTGAACGGTGCCCCTACTACAATGCCGAGGCCCGCGGCGATTTCTTCGGCATCGGCATGGTACACGACAGGAGGCATTTCGCACGAGCGGTGATGGAAGGCGTGGCGTTCAGTCTCCGCGACTGTTTTCAGGTGGCGCAGGAGGTCGGCGGCAACGCCAACTCGATACGCCTCATCGGCGGCGGCGGCAAGAACAAGCTATGGAGTCAGATAATTTGCGACGTCTTCGGCCTTGCTATCGCCCGCCCGGAAAAGGACGACTCGTCTTTCGGCAACGCGATGCTTGCCGCGGTGGGGGTCGGACTATTTGAAAACGAGGTCACCGCCATCAATCAGTGCAATCGGGTGAAAATGACCTTCCAGCCGAACATGGAGAATCACGAAAAATACTGTCGGCTCTTCGAAATCTACCGCGAGATCACCAAGGTGTCCATCCCCATTTGGAGCAAACTGAACAAAGCCGTCGGCGAATGATTGTTCGCCGTTTCCTCCGGCAATATTTTAGACGCGCGTCTTTCTTACAAGGAGCGGGGCATGATCAAAAAATTCCTCAGAGCGGTTGTTATGGCAGTACTCACGCTAATCGTCGCCTGCGGGGCGTCGGCGAGGGCCGGAGCGCCCATCGAGTTGTCCTTTGGCCATTTCTGGAATCCAAGTCACGATCTAGCCGTTGCGGTTCAAAAATTTAAGGAGGCGGTGGAGGAGAAAAGTGACGGCCGTTTAATAATTTCGGTTTACCCGAGCAGCCAGCTGGGCACGGGAAGAGAGATGATGGAGCAGGTCGTCATGGGTACGCTGGACATTGCCACCGGCTCCATTTCGGACTGGGGCACTGCTCTCAACATGCCGCAACTGGCCGCTTTCGAACTCCCCTTTCTGTACAAAAACCTGGAGTCCCAGAAGATCCTCATCGACGGCATACTGGGCGAAAAATTACATCCCATGCTGGAGGGGACCAACCTGCGCCATATCCTCTCTTACGCCAACAGCGTCCGCAATTCCATTATCAAGGCCAAGCCGATTGTTACTCTTGAAGACTTCAGCGGCCTGAAAATGCGCAGCCCGGAAACCAAGCTCTTCGTCCAGTTGTTCGAAGGATTGGGCTGCAATGTCGTGATTTCGCCGTGGGCCGAAGTATACACCGTTCTGTCGCAGGGCGTCGCCGACGCGATTGAGGCCGACGCTGTGGGACTGGTCGACATGAACCTGCACGAAGTGGCTAAGTTCTACACCCGCACTGCGCACATGGGCGCCATCCCTGTGGCGTTCATGAACGAGCAGATATGGGATTCCATCCCCTCTGATCTGCAGGCAATCATCATGGAATGCGCGGCGGAGAACCAGAAAACGCAACTGGCTAACCGCCAGATGGCGGACGACAAGGCGGAAAAGGCGCTTACCGACGCCGGGGTGGTCATCAACGACATATCGGACGCCGAGCGCGACCGCATGCGCCAAGCCATCATGCCCATCTATGACGGTTTCGCCAAGAGGTACGATATGCAGGAACTCATCGACGCGCTTCTCGCTTTGGAAAAGTAGAATTCGTAGCGAATCACTCGGGTATCACTATTTCAATGCCATATGGGAGTGCCTCCTGCAGTGACGCTTTCCAGGTGTCCTTCCGTCGGAAGGCAACGGAGGAATGTTGCTTATGAAATACTGGGCGAAAATTGATCGCTGTATCGAAACGATTCAGACATGCATATGCCTCGTATTGTTTACAGCCATCCTAGGATTGGGTTCCGTACAGATTTTCAGCAGGTATGTGACCAGTTTTTCGGCTCCGTGGACCGAGGAGTTGATGCGATTTTGCATGATTTGGCTGGCCCTGGTCGGTTCAGCCCTGACTATTCGCGTAGATGGCCACGTGGCGGTCGACATTCTCCTCACCTTCACCAAGAGCGGGAAAAGGAAGGCGATACTATTCACCGTAGCCAGGCTGATATGCGTTGTCTTCCTTCTCGTCTTTTTCCCATTCTCCATCCAGCTGATCATCCGCAGTTCCGTCTCGCGGGCGGCTTCTCTGCCGATTCCGTACGCCTACGTCTACACTGCGGTGCCAGTGGGAATTGTAATGATGCTCCTTTCCTACATCAGTGCCATTCCGAAATTCGCAAAACAATATCTTGAAGGGGAGAAATGACATGTTGGCGCTCACTCTCACTTCTCTCCTGGTCTTTGTCGCACTGGGTGTTCCGGTCAGCTTCGGCATAGGCCTCTCCGGCCTCATCGGCATCTACTTCGGCAGTAACGTTCCAGGGTTCGTCGTCGTGCAGCAAATGGTGCGAGGCATGAATTCCTTCCCCCTCATGGCAGCGCCCATGTTCATCCTGGCCGGCGCCATACTGGGCGAGGCGGGATTGTCGGACCGCATTCTCCGCTTTTGCCGGGCACTGTTTTCCTGGGCCAAGGGCGGCATGGGCATGGTGTGCGTTCTAGCCAACATGATTTTTGCCGGCATCTCCGGGTCCGGTGCCGCCACCATGTGCGCGGTAGGCACTTTGACCGTTCCCGGGCTGGTGAAGGCCGGCTATTCACGCTCATTCATTGCCTCCCTTATCGCCGGCTCCGGCTCTCTCGGACCGATCATTCCGCCCAGCGTCAACATGATCATCTACGGTTCCCTGACGGGGTTTTCCGTGGGCAAACTGTTCATCGGCGGCCTAATCCCGGGAATCATCATCGGGCTGGGTCTCATGATCATGTGCAATATCTATGCGGTGAAGCACGGCATCGATTCAGGCGGTGGCGCACTCATGCTGGAAGAGTTGTGGGATTCTTTCAAAGCCGCCTTCTTTGCGCTCATCGCCCCGCTCATTATCGTAGGCGGCGTCGTCACCGGCATTTTCACCGCGACCGAATCGGGTATTATCGCCTGCCTATACGGCTTCTTCTGCGGAATTTTCATCTACCGAACCGTCAAGCTGCAGCAAATTTACAACATAATGAAACAGGCGGCCGAATCCTCGGGCATGCTCCTGATGATCATGGGCATCTCCAGCATATATTCCTACATCTTCGCCAAGGAGAAAATGGGCGAGATTATCAACAATCTCCTGCTCTCCATCTCCACTGATCCGACGACGATAGTGGTGATCATCATCTGCATCATGTTGATTATCGGCTGTTTCATGGAAACGATAGCCGCCATGGTGGTCATCCTGCCTATTGTCTATCCGATAATCATCAGCCTGGGGATCGACCCGCTCATGTTCGGCGTGCTGTTCTCCATCTCCACCGTGGTCGGCGGGCTCACCCCTCCGGTTGGTCTCTACCTGTTCCTTTCAATGGATATAGCAAAAGCGCCATTCCATGAGGCGGTGCGGTATGTGGGGGTGGTTACCGGCATTGTGCTTTTCGTTATGCTGCTCGGCCTGTTCTTCCCGGCGATCATCACCTATGTTCCCGGAATACTTATGTAGTGGATCCTATTCAATTCTCATCGTTAGGTTTGGAGCCCAGGGGTTATAACATGGGCAATCTTCGGCAGTGCCATTTCATATGGCAGATCTGAGTAAAAGGAAGATTATGCAGAGGTCAGATTATTTATTCTACTATGTTCTCACGCAGCTGGAGGATGCGGTTGGCCGGGAAAATGTCAGTACCCGCCAAAGCGATCGTGAGATTCACAGCGTGGACAACTTTCTTCTGAGCCGATTGTGGGAAGATCGCGGCATGCCGCCGGCGTTATGCGATATCATCGTTCGCCCCGGCTCCACCGAAGAGGTGTCCAAGGTTCTCCAGATCGCCAACTACTACAAGCTGCCGGTTACGCCGTGGGGCGGCGGCTCGGGTTCGCAGGGCGGAGCCATCCAGGTCGCGGGCGGCGTCCTTGTCGACACCAAGCGGCTTAACCAGATCCTCGAATTCAACGAGGATTCGATGTACGTGACGGTCGGCACCGGCATTAACGTCCAGCAGCTCGAGTGGTACGTCAACGAGCGAGGCTATTCGCTTATGCATTACCCGAGCTCTATGGGCTGCGGCACCCTGGGCGGCTTTCTCTCCCACAACGGCATCGGCGTCCTCTCCACCAAATACGGTAAGATCGACGACATGTGCCTGAATCTGCAGGTGGTGATACCGAACGGCGACGTCATCAATTCCTCCCCGGTTCCCAAATATGCGTCCGGCCCGAACCTGGCTGCCATGTTCCTTGGTTCCGAGGGAACGCTGGGCATCATCACCAAAGCCTCCATGCGCATCTACAAGACGCCGCAGTGCCGCCGCTTCCGTGCCTTCCTGTTCAAAAACATCACCGACGGTCTGGCGTGCGGCCGTGACATCATGCGCTACATTAAACCGTCCATCATGCGTTTGTACGACGAGGCCGAGACCGCCTCCATCATCAAGGACGTGCTTGGCTTCGCCGCGCCCGGCGCATTTATGAACTTGGCGGTTGAGGGGATTCCGGAGATCGTCGACATCGAGGAGAAGATAATCAAGGATTGCTGCGCCAAGTACGGCGCGCAGGATTTGGGCGCTGATTACGGCGAAAAGTGGTGGAAGAATCGTGTCACCTTCTTTTTCCCCGGGCACGCACTGGACGTGCCCAAGGTGTTCGGCACCCTGGACACCGTCGCCACCTACTCGAATATCGAGAAAATATATTGGGCCAGGAAAAAGTTGTTTGCCGAAAACTATCCGGATGTGCGTTATATCGCCCATTTCTCTCACTGGTACGAATGGGGTGTCATGGTGTACGACCGATTCATAATCGATAACCCTCCGGTCGACACGGCAGAGGCAATCCGACTGCACAACAAGATATGGGTCGAAAATGTCCGGCTTGCGCTGGCCAACGGCGGCACCATCAATCATCACCATGGCGTCGGCATTAAGTTAGGGCATTTGATGAAGGAAATGTTCGGTCCCGGCATGCAGGTTTTCCAGGGACTCAAGGAAAAACTTGATCCGAACTATATCATGAACCCCTTCAAGATGGGCCTATAACAGGAGGATTTCCCAGTGCTTTCAGAAAACGCAATTAAGAATAGGGCGGCCTGCCGCCGCTGCTGGATGTGCCGTCATTTGTGCCCCATCGGTCTCAAGACCGGGCGCGAAAACACCACTCCCCGAGCCAAGGGCCTGATGCTGGATCTGGTCGACAAAGGGAGGGAATACTCCCCGTCCATGGCTGCGGACATGTACGAGTGTTTCTTGTGCGGAGCCTGCGCCAGCGGTTGCGAGACCGGCTTTGACTCGCGCATCTTCATCCGCGAAGCGCGCACCTGGGCCGTCGCCGAGAACATGGTGCCTGTTGCGGTGACAGCCCTCCTGGACAGCCTCAAGAAGTACGGAAACATTTTTGGCGTCCCCACCGGCAAAAACACCGCCGCCGCTTATGCGGCCGACAAAGCCGACATCCTTTTCTATGCCGGTCCGACCGCGACGACAAAGACGCCGGAGATGGTGACGGCGGCGGCCAAGCTGCTAGTCAAGGCCGGCGTCCCCTTCATAGCCTGGGAAAACGAACCGGTCAGCGGCGCCGAGTTGGCGGATATTGTCGGTCATGTGGACGAAACGGTCGAGAGCGTCAAGCCGCTGTTGGAAAAGATCAAGGCGTTGGCCATCAAGAAGGTGGTGGTCCTCGATCCTTACCAGGCAAAAGTGATGCGCCACGATTATCCCGAGTGGGGGCTGGAACTCGGCGCCGAAGTGGTAACCGCCACCGCCTTTCTGGCCGAGCTGGTCCTTCAGGGAAAACTGTCTCCCACGCCGCTGAAGATCAAGAACGCCACCTATCACGACACCAGCCGCCTGGCCAGGGATTTGGACGAGACACAGCCGGCCAGGGATCTGTTGGCGGCCATGGGCATCGATTTCAAAGAAATGTTCCTCAACCTACAAAGGACGCGTTGTCCCGGCGACGAAATCACCGCAGCGCACTCACCGGCCATTGTGGAGTTAACCGTTGGCGCGCGCTGGGACGATGTCGAACGCTGCGGCGCAACGACATTGATTGCCGCCTGTCCCACCAGCTTCCACCTGATGGACGTCTATAGGCCGGAGGGCAAGGTTACGGCGAATTTATATGAACTGATGGCCGAGGCATGCGGCGCGTAAGGCCCGAGCTATACGGTAAGGTCGGGGAGGGGGGAGTGACAATTCTCCCGCCTCCCCGCACCAAACGCAAGAGAGAGGCAATTGCCTATGGAAATCGTTGTTTGTGTCAAACAGGTGCCGGATTCACAGGATCTGAAAATCAACCCGCGCACCAACACCCTCGACCGGAGCGGTGCGGCTTTGATACTGAACCCGGCCGACGTTTCCGCCCTCGAAGCCGCCCGTGCCTTGAAGAAAAAGGCGGGCGGGAGCATCAGGGCGATCAGTATGGGACCTGCCTCCGCCGAAGCGGTGCTTCGCCAGACTGCGAGGAAAGGTGTGGAGCGCCAGATCCTCGCCACAGACGGCGCCTTTGCCGGTGGCGATTCCTTTGCCACGGCTCAGGTGTTGCGGGCGGCCATTATGGCGACAGGCAAATACGATCTCGTCTTGTGCGGTCGCCGGGCCATCGACGGCGAAACGGGGCAGGTGGGCGGTGAACTGGCCATGCTTTTGGGCATTCCCTGCCTGACCAATGCATTTGAATTATGGTGGGAGAACGACCGCCTGCTGTGCAGGCGCCTGACGGAAAAAGGAATCGAGACGCTTTCGCTGCCGCTTCCCTCTCTGGTGACCTTGTGCGAAAGTTACCAGGAACGCCCGCCATGCCTGGCGGAAATGCGTATGGCAAACCGCGCGTATGTGGAATGTTTCGATCGGCACAAACTCGGTTTCGAAAAAGGCAGCTCATCGATTGGCCTGGACGGATCTAAAACGAAGGTTCGTAAGATATTCACGTCGGATATCCCCAGGAGAAGCTGTGTCTTGGCTGACAATTCGGAAAGCGCCGCGAGGGTGACATTGGCGAAAATCATCGAAACGGCGAAACATGCGAAATGAAATTTGGGTTGTTTGCGAGACCTCGGACCAATCCTTGCGGCAAGTCTCCAAGGAATTGCTGGGAGAGGCCCGAATTCTCGCAAACAGTTGCGGCGCCGAGGTCGCCGCCGTTCTTTTCGAAGAAACATGCGCCAGCGCCGCCATCGCATTGGGCGCCGATATCATCTACCTTTTCGCCGCGGGTACTCCACCGCCCTGTGAGCATTCGTGCTATGTAGCTATTGCGCATCTGGCGGAAAGCAACCCGCCGCTGGTCATTTTACTTGGCTCGACCATTTTTGGCCGAACGGTAGCGCCTCAGGCGGCGGCTTATTTGCAGACAGGGCTGACCGCCGACTGTACCAGTTTGTCGTTGGAAGAGGGCGGTCTCCTCGTCCAACGCCGCCCCGCATACGCCGGTCATATTCTCGCCGAGGTTATCGGCACAGGCTCCCTGCCGCAGATGGCGACGGTACGCAGGGGAGTCATGCGCGAGCCTGCGCCCGATACCAAGAGAAGCGGGCGGATCGTTATGGTGGAAGAACCCCTTGCGGCTAATCCTTTCACCGTCTTGTCCAGCGCCGAGCATGGCGGCAACGCGCCGCTGAACGACGCGCCGGTGATACTGTCTGGCGGGCTTGGAGTCGGGCACGAGGGATTCGAGCTGATGCGCGAGGTGGCAAAACTCACCGGCTGCCGCGTTGGCGCGACACGGGCCGCGGTCAATGCCGGCCTGGCTCCCTACGCGGAGCAGATAGGCCAAACAGGCGTCACCGTGCGCCCCAAGCTGTATATAGCTTGCGGCATTTCCGGTTCGGTGCAGCATTTGGCCGGCATGTCCGCCTCGGAATACATTATCGCGGTAAACACCGACAGGCAGGCGCCTATATTCGATCATGCCGACTACGGCTATGTCGGCGACAGCCGGAGTTTTCTCCAGCGGCTGTTGCAGGACGGAGCGTGCTGCCTTTCCGAAATGACAACCGAGAGGATTTAGAGAGCGAGGAAAACTATGGTCACGTCTACAACCAGAGCATTTGGCTGTCCGGGCAAATATATCCAGGGGCCTGGCGAATTTAACAAGCTGGAATATTACACCAGTCAATTCGGCAAGCGGGTAATTTTTCTCATCGATACCTTCCTGTTCAAGGAGCTGGATGCACGGTTGGCGGCTATTTATAACGGGACTGACTCCGTATTCACGTCCGTCTCCTTCGGTGGCGAATGCTGTCGGGAGGAGATCGACAAGGTCAAGGCCGAGGTGACAGCATTTTCGGCAGACGTGGTGGTCGGGGTCGGCGGCGGAAAGACCATGGATACCGCCAAGATGGCGGCGAACGAACTTGAGATGAAACTGGTGATCGTGCCGACTTCCGCCTCCACCGACGCGCCGACTTCCGCTCTGGCTGTGGAGTATACCAAGGACGGCGTGTATGTCGGCGCAGTGCGTTTCAAGCAGCATACCCCGCTGGTGCTGATGGACACCGAGATTATTTCCAAGGCTCCCATCCGTCTCTTTGTCGCGGGGATGGGCGATGCGCTGGCCACCTACATCGAGGCGATGGCGAACGTATACTCCGATATGCCCAACAACATAGGACCGGGATATCGCCGTTGCCAGGCAGCAATGGCCATATGCAAAATGTGCTTCGACATTCTCATGGCCGACGGCATAAACGCCAAGATCGCACTGGAAAGCGGGGCCCGCACTGAAGCGGTCGAGAATGTCATCGAAGCGAACACTCTCCTAAGCGGCCTCGGCTTCGAAAATGTCGGGACGGCCTGCGCCCACGGCATTCATTCCGGCCTCACCGCGCTCGAAGCGACCCATAAGTTCTACCACGGCGAAAAGGTCGCATTCGGTATAGTTGTCCAGCTGGTACTGGAAAACTCCCCGACGGAATTGGTGGACCAGATGCTAACGTTTATGCTGGCAATTGGGCTGCCATGTACCCTGAGCGATTTGGGCGTGGAGGCGACGCCGGAAAATGTGCGCGTAATCGCCCACAAGACGGCTGTCGAGAACAAGTTGATTCACAACGAGCCGTTTTTAATCACTGAGGACGTTGTATACAACGCCATCATGGCAGCCGACGCGCTTGGCCGGCGTTATAAATCGTGAGCTTTTATTGAACCCGAGCGGTGTTATCCAACAACGTCTCAGGTCGGTGTGATAGTTTACTTGTCCTTTTTATGAACGTACCGATCAGCAGCGCCAATACCGTTGCCGCCAGACGGTGGTGCCAGGGCTTTGCGTCAGGAGCTGAGTCCACACCACAAAGCCCACGACCGTCAGCATCCGCATTCTGCTTCGGTAGAAGGTGAGCTCTATGTGAAAAAGGAAGCGTGAAGCTTGCCAGCCATGGTCAAGATGATTACACGAATAGAACGGGCCGCAAGTTTGCGGCTCGCTTTTTTTATGCGCCGAGTCGGAGCAAAACAAGGCGCGATGAAATGGTCGACTATTTAGTCGTCGATCTTACCGATGTTCAATGCTCAATGTCTCGAAGGGCATTTGGTTACTGTGAGCATTGAGTGCCGAGTTATTATTCCTCGGCGAAACGCCTGAGGGCGGCCGGACTCAAACCCATCTCAGCGATTCTTCGGTAGAGCGTGCGCAGGCTGACGTCGAGGAGTTCGGCGGAACGGCGCATATTGCCGTTAGTCAATTGTAACGCTTTTTTAACAGCCTCTGACGACTCACCGCTCCGGAAAGCTGCCGCAAGCGCCGCATCGGCTTTGGAAGCGGTGGGTCCGGGTTCGGGATGCATAACCCGGAGGCGGGCGCTCATTCGGGGCGAGACGTTTCTCAGCAATAGGCTATCGAGACCGATGAACGGTGTAGTGGTAACATAGATGGCCCGTTCGATGACGTTTTCAAGCTCCCTGATATTGCCGGGCCAGGGGTGGGCTTCCATGGCGCGGTAGGCCTCCTCGGTGAAGCCGTTCACCATGCGGGCGGTGAGGGAGGCATATTTACGCAGAAAATAATCCGCCAGCAGGCGGATGTCCGACGCCCGGTCCCGCAGGGGAGGGATGTGAATGCTGAAAACATTAAGCCGGTAAAACAAGTCGGTGCGGAACACGCTATCCTCAATAGCGTCGAGGAGGTTTCTATTGGTCGCGGCAATGATGCGCACGTCGATTTTGGTCGCCCGCGAACTGCCCAGCCGGGTGACTTCCCTACTCTGCAGCACACGGAGAAGACTTGCCTGAACGTCCAGCGACATATCGCCGATTTCATCGAGGAAAATGGTCCCGCCGTTGGCGAGCTCGAATTTCCCGGCATTCCCTTCGCGCCGCGCCCCGGTGAAGGTGCCGCTTTCAAACCCGAACAGCTCGCTTTCGATAAGGCTCTTCGGCAGGGCAGCGCAGTTCAGGGCGACAAACGGACCATGCCGCCGCCTTCCGGCATTATGTATGGCTTGGGCAAAGAGTTCTTTGCCTGTGCCGGACTCGCCGGTCACCAACACTGTGGAATCGTTATCGGCGGCGATGCGGGCGAGGGACACGGCATTTTGCATAGCCGGCACTTGGCCAACGATATCCTCGAAGCGGAAGTATGCCTCGGAGCCGATAACGCGGGGCTCGCTTTTGGGCAGCGAGTCGCTTTTGAGAAAGGTGATGACGTAGTCACCGGTACTGGAAATATTGAGGGTGAAGAAAAACTTGTGGCTGACGTTGTTTCGTTCGATGGTAATGTGTTTACCGTCCAGGATGGACGGCAGGCTGTCGGCGCTGAATGACTCCTTCCCGAGGGGTTCGTGCAGCTTTTTCCCGACGATTTGCGTCTCAGGCAGCATCAGCAGGCCGGTGGCGCGGGAGTTTGTCATAATTACCGTCAGGTCGCTG
Organism: Planctomycetaceae bacterium; assembly: GCA_021205245.1. GTDB lineage: Bacteria > Planctomycetota > SZUA-567 > SZUA-567 > SZUA-567 > JAJBSZ01. Next base: position 24,901 of record JAJPXZ010000042.1, on the reverse strand, counting down.
TTGCAAAGCAGGATCCCGGTCGGGACGCATTCGACAATTGTTTTCGTATGCTGCTGGATTCTGGTTATGGAATCATACGCCTTCTTCATGGCAATCTGTTGAGTGATGGAATCCGCCGCTGCGGCGGCAAGGCCGAGGGTGTGGAATGAGACCTTGTCGAACAGCGCGGTGACGCAGAACACGCCTATCGGCTTGCCCGACGTACCCAGGATGGGTGCGCCCGAACACACCCAATTGTAGTGCAATTCGTAATAATGCTCTTCGGCGAAGACCTGGATCGGCTGGTTGGTGACGAGCGGCGTCCCGATGCCATTGGTGCCGAGGCGCCGTTCGTTGCGGTTGCATCCCTCGACAAAACTGTTTTTGCGGGCGATCTCCATAATGCCCTCGTCGCCCATGGCAAAGAGCACGTAGCCCTCCTCGTCCGAGAGGGTGGTCAGGCATCCCGACCCGGCGGTGAAATCATACAGTCTCTCCATCACCAACGTGGCGGTGTTGTATAATTCGCGCCGTTCCTGGATGCGTTCAGCCAGTGCTTCCTTCGAGATGAGCCGCTTGTCGGCCTTGTCGAACTCCAGGCCGTAGGATTGCGAGCGCTGCCAGGATTCCAGGATCTCCGGGCGAAGATACCCCTCCGGTATCGGTTCGCCGCGCCTGAACAGTTCGCGTGCCTTCTTGGTCAGAGAGCGGGAAATTGGTTGGTGCAATTGTCTCTCCTTCTGTGCCGTGACGCGTGCCATTCATTGTCACGCCATGGATGGCGCGTGCCAGACGCATGTCATGCAGTATATTGTCGGGTGTTTGGATTATGGTTCAAGGGAAAAATTATTTTTTCTCCACCCATAGACAGCGAGTCCGTGCAGGAAGCAGAAACCAAATTTGGCAACCTCGTTGCTTCAATAAAAACACATCAGTCACAAGTGGTGCGATCCTATTCCTGACACTTTCAAATCCACGGCGCTCTACTCGTTAGGAGCGCTCCGGCATATGGCCAGCCTTCGGGCTGCGGGCATTAGATCCGATGTGTCACGTTTTATATGCTGGTGGAAGGAAGCGTTATCGACCCCCATTGCCGTGCCGCCTTCGGGCTTCGTTGTGACTCAAGCCTCGCATCATGGGGCAATGGCTGACAGATTCCTAACCGGAACCGGCGTTCGGGAAAACCGCCGTACTTAATCGCATGTGCGTCAAGGAGACAGAAACATGGACAAGGGAGACATGAAAAAGCAAGCCAGCCGGTTCTACACAGTCATGTATAGAACCCGTCGCTTCGAGGAAGAGGTCTTCGAGTTTTATAAGCGCGGTCTCATGCCCGGCCTAGCCCACCTGTATCTGGGCGAGGAGGCAATCGCGGCGGGGGCCTGTGGCGCGCTGAACGATTCCGATTATATCGCCAGCACCCACCGGGGCCACGGCCACCTGGTGGCGCGCGGCGCCGACCTGAACCGCATGATGGCCGAGATCTTAGGCAAAGCCACCGGCTACTCCAAGGGCAAGGGCGGCTCCATGCATATTATGGCGATGGACAAGGGGATTCTCGGCGCCAACGGCATTGTCGGCGGCGGCATTCCCATCGCGGTGGGTGCGGCCTATTCGTCCAAGCTCAAGCAGGACGGCAAAGTCACTGTCTGCTTTTTCGGCGACTCGGCCACCAATGAGGGTACCTTCCATGAAAGCCTGAACATGGCGTCCGCATGGGATCTGCCGATTGTTTTCATCATCGAGAACAACTTCTACGGCATCTCCGTCGACATCCGCTCGGTTACCAAGGAAAACCAACTCTCCAAGCGTTCCGTCGGCTACGGCATACCGGGTGTCACCATCGACGGCAACGACGTCTTCGCCGTCTACGATACGGTCAAGACGGCGGTGGAACGGGCTCGCAAGGGAGATGGCCCGACGCTCATCGAATGCCTGACCTACCGCTGGCAGGGCCATCATGTCGGCGATCCCGGCACCTACCGTCCGGAAAGCGAAGTGGCGGACTGGCGTGCCAAAGAGCCTATCATCAACCTGGAAGCCTTAAAGCTTCTTTCCCAGAAGGAAATCGACGCGATCCGCGCTTCGGTGGACGCCGAGATCAAGGAAGCCTGCATTTTTGCGGAAGAGAGTCCGTATCCCGACGTGTCCGAGGCGATGACCGATATTTTCGTGGCGTAAAGCGGTTGATTATTTGACGGAGGATATCCAGCCATGCGTGAGCTGATGTATAGAGATGCCATTCAGGAAGCCCTGGATGAGGAAATGGCAAGGGACGACAGCGTTTTCGTCATTGGCGAGGACGTCGGGCGTATCGGCGGCAATTTCAAATGCACTGTCGGCCTTATGGAAAAATACGGGGACATGCGCTGCAAGGATTCCCCGATATCGGAGGCTGGCATCGTAGGGCTTGGCATCGGCGCCGCCCTCACCGGCTGCCGCCCCGTGGTTGAACTGATGTTCGCCGACTTCATGATGGTGGCGATGGATCAGATCGCCAACCAGGCGGCCAAACTCACCTACATGTCTGGCGGCCAAGTGAACGTCCCCATGGTCATGCGAATGCCTTTGGGCGGTGGTCGCTCCTCGGCGGCGCAGCACTCCCAAAGCCTCCACGCTTGGGTGGCCCATTGCCCGGGTCTCAAAATCGCGCTTCCCTCCACCGCCGGCGAAGCCAAAGGCCTGTTGAAGACCGCTATCCGCGACAACAACCCGGTGATGTTCTTCGAGCACAAGATGCTTTACACCACCTCGTTTGACGATGTGCCGGATAAGGGCGAGGACATTTGCATACCTTTCGGCAAGGCGCGCCTGGTGCGGGAAGGAAATGACATCACTGTCGTCGCCAACTCGATGATGACAGTCAAGGCGGAAAAAGCGGCGAAGAAGCTTGAGGGCGAAGGCATCAGCGTTGACCTTATCGATCTCCGCACCATCGTCCCCATGGATACCGACACAATCATACAGTCGGTGAAGAAGACCGGCAAACTTCTGATCGTGGACGAAGGCCATATCAGCTTCGGCATCAGCGGCGAAATCGCCCTGCGTATCATGCCCGAAGTCTTTTATGACCTGGAAGCGCCTGTCGGCCGTCTCGGAACCGCCGACGCACCCCTGCCGTTCAGCCCCGCGCTGGAATTCCCCCTCATCCCCGGTGACAAGGAAATCGCCGCGAAGATCAGGGAGATGGTCAATCCCGGCGCAAGTCGTGGTCAATAACGGAACGCGAAGGAGAATGCGCGATGGCTGAAATTATCATCATGCCCAAACTGGGCTACAATATGGATGAAGGGCAGCTCGTCACCTGGTGCAAGAATGTCGGCGACGCTGTCGCCAAGGGTGAGGTCCTTTTCGAGATCAACACCGACAAGACCACCATGCCGGTCGAATCCACGGTGGACGGTGTGCTGCTGAAAACAATGCTGGAAGAAGGCGAATACGCCGACGTTTTCACTCCGATAGCCGTCATCGGTCAGGCAGGCGAGGATCCCGACGCCGCGCTTGCCGCGTCCGGCTCGGCCCCGGCCGAGGCACAAAAAGAAGTCGCCCCGGCAACAGTTACCGCTAGCGGCTCGGCCAAACAGGCGACCGCCGCCCCAGTCCCGGCTCCGGGCAAGCTAAAGCTCACCCCGAAAGCCAGAAAGCTAATTGCGGACGAGAACATCGACCCGGCTTCCCTCGCGTCGGTGCAGGGGACGGGTTTCCGTGGCGGCATCACCGCGAAGGATATCAAAGCCTCTCCCTTGGCCCGCAAGTTGGCGGCTCTGGGCGGCATCGATCTCGCCACGGTGCAGGGTTCCGGAGTCGGCGGCAAGGTACTGAAGGCCGATGTAGCGACTGCCTCGGCACCCTCGTCCGGCACGGAAGAAAAGAAGGTGCTGTCCGTAACGCCGTACAAGGGGGTACGGAAGATCATTGGCGAGCGCCTGGCCGAGAGCATGTCCGAAGCGCCGCACATCTATTTCACCGACAGCGTCGACACAACGGCACTCACCGCCTTCCGCACCATGCTGAACGAATCCGGCGGCGTAAAAGTGGCCGTCTCGGACCTGTTGATCATGGCCGCCAGCCGCGCCCTGAGGCAACACCCCGAGGTCAATTCGTCCCTCCAGAGCGATCAAATTATCACCTACGTCAGCACCAACATCGGCATCGCTGTCGCCGGCGACAACGGCCTCATCGTTCCGGTGGTCAAGAACGCCCAGGACAAGACCTTGACCGAAATAGCGGTGGAGACCCGCGACCTGGTCGAGCGCGCCAAGGTCGGCCGCCTCGCTCCCGAAGAATACAGCGGCGGCACATTCAGTATTTCGAATCTTGGACCGTTCGGGATCGAGAATTTCACCGCCATCGTCAACCCGCCCGAGTCCGCCATCCTGGCCGTGAGCGCGGTCAAGAAGGTTCCCGTCGTTGTGACGGACGAGTGCGGCAACGACGCCATCGTTGTCAGACCGATGATGAAGATTCAACTCAGCGTAGACCACCGGGTCATCGACGGCCTGCTTGCCGCCAGTTTTGTCAAGTACTTCAAGGAGCTACTCCAAAATCCCATCAGGATAGTGATTTAAGGGAGCGAAACGGCGGGCTTTTATCAAACACGGAGAACGTGCATGGCAGGATACGATTACGATATACTGGTCATTGGCGGTGGTCCTGGCGGCTATGTGGCGGCGATAAAGGCGGCCAAGGAGGGCAAGCGGGTCTGTATAGCCGAACGCGCCGCCTTCGGGGGCGTCTGTCTGAACGAAGGATGCATTCCCACCAAGACGCTGATCAAGACGGCCAATGTTCTCCATGAGGTCAAGGAAGCAGCCACCTTTGCTGTCGAAGGGGTGGATGCAACGGCTGTTTCCGTTTCCATGGGAAAAATGCAGGCGCGTAAAAAGAACGTGGTCCATTCCCTGGTCGGCGGCGTCAAAAGTCTCCTCCGGGCCAACACGGTCGCGATTATGGAGGGGGCCGCCTCTTTTGTCGACGCCCACACCGTTGAGATCGGCGCGAAAAAGGTCAGCTTCGACTACGCCATCATCGCCACAGGCTCCTCTGTCCTCATGCCGTCATTTATCAAGAGGGAAGGGGAGAACCGCATCCTCACCAGCCGCGAGGCCCTCGACATCGACGCTGTTCCCGCCTCCATCGCCATCATCGGCGGCGGCGTCATCGGTATCGAATTCGCCTATCTGTTCAATCGACTCGGCAGCACCGTCACCGTGGTGGAGTTGATGGATAAAATCCTTCCCATGGTGGACGAAGAGGTATCCGCCATGGCGAAGAAGCGCCTGGAAAAGGACGGCGTTGCTTTCCACCTGGGCGCGAAGGTGCACACCGTGCGGGATAATGCCGTCCTGTTTCAATCCAACGGGCAGGAAAAATCGGTGAAGGCGGACTGTGTTCTGATGGCGGTGGGACGCGTCCCCAATACCGACGGACTTAATGCCGAAGCGATTGGCCTGGCGTTCGAAAAAGGCGCTGTCGTCACCGACGCCTCCCTGAGGACGAACGTCCCCCATATCTACGCCATAGGCGATGTGAACGGCAAGGTTATGCTCGCCCATACCGCGTCACACGAAGGCATGGTCGCGGTCGACTCCATCTGTGGCGGGAACGCCCGCATGGATTACACCCGCATCCCGTCATGTATTTATCTGGAACCCGAAATTGCCAGCATAGGACTAACCGAAAACCAGGCGAAGGAGCAGGGCAAAACGGTGCGAGTCGGCACATTCCCCATGGCCGGCAACGGCAAGTCGTTGGTGGAAGGGGACACGGACGGCATCGCAAAGGTGATTCTTGACGCCGAGCTGGGCGAGATCCTTGGCGTACACCTCTATGGCAAGCACGTCACCGACATGATTGCCGAGATAGCCGTCGCCATGACGCTTGAGGCGACGGCCGAGGAAATCATCGACACCATCCATCCCCACCCCACGGTGAGCGAAGCCATTTCCGAGGCTTTTATGGGTGCATACGGGAAGGCGATACACTGGGTATAGAGCACTTTGGCAGTTCGTTGAGTTACCCTGTGAAAGGAGAGGTAAACATGATGTTGAAGGATCGGGTCGCGTTCATCACTGGTGCGTCGCGTGGCATAGGTCAGGCAGTCGCCGAGCTATTTGTCAAGGAAGGGGCGGTGGTTGTCAACGGCGATATCACCGTCGACAATCTCGCGCCGACCCAAGTCGCCGACAGGCTCTACGCGGTTAAGCTCGACGTCCAGGACCATGCGATGGTGAAAACGGTGATCGATGCCGTGGTCAAGGACTTAGGCAAGATCGACATTCTGGTCAACAACGCCGGTATTTGCCCTCCCATGGGAGGCCTTTTCGAGGAGGTGAGCGAGGCCGAATGGGATCGCGTGCTGAAGCTGAATCTCGGCGGCATGGTGGCCTGTACCAAAGCGGCGTTGCCGCATATGCGGGCGGCTAAATACGGCAGGATTATCAGCATGGCCTCTATCGCGGGGGAAACCGGCGGCGTTGCATCGTCCGTCGCCTATTCGGCATCAAAGGCCGCCATCATTTGCACCACCAAGGTGCTGGCCAAAAAGGAAGGGCACAACAACATCACCGCCAACTGTATCGCCCCCGGATGGATAATCACCGAGATGACCAAGGACCATGTGCAAAACCTGTCTTTGTGCCCGCTGGGTAGGCGTGGCGATACCACCGATGTGGCCAACGCTGCGTTGTATCTCGCCAGCGACATGGGCGGCTATATCACCGGCACGACCATGGACGTGAACGGCGGAGTGCACATGCAATAGAGCCACAGGCGGGATTCATCGGGCTCATTCGGAAACGGAGAGTTTATGGCGACAATGAAAGCTATCGTGCGGACCGGTCTGGGCCCGGAACAGATGTTCCTCCAGGACGTGCCTATTCCCGAAATCGAAGATCACGAGGCGCTCGTTCGCGTCAAGGCGGTCGGCGTGTGCGGTACCGATGCCCACATCTGGTCCGGCCATGTTAATACAGAGATTCCGGTTATCGTGGGACACGAATTCAGCGGTATCGTTGAGAAGGTCGGTTCGCGCACATCCGGCGTTGCCGTGGGCGACCGCATTGTCAGCCGCCTCAACATCGGCGTGTGCGGCACCTGCCGCAACTGCCTCACCGGCAATCCCCATATGTGCGAAGAACGCACCTGTCCCGGATTCAAGCTGGACGGTGCCTATGCCGAATACATCCGAATCGACGCCAAGCAGCTTCTCAAACTCTCCGACAACGTCTCGTTCGAGGAGGGCGCGGTGGTCGAACCCATGGCCATCGTGGCGCACGCGCTCCTGCAGCGCGCCAAGGTTGAGGTGGAGGACGTGGTGGTTGTCTACGGCCCCGGTCCAATCGGCCTTATCGCCATGCAAATGGCGCGTATCGCTGGTGCCGCCAAAGTGTATATGGTGGGGACGAACGTTGACGAGCCGCAGCGCCTTCCGCTTGCCGAAAAGCTTGGGGCGGACAAGGTGTTCAACGCACAGAAGGACGACGTTGAAAAGGAGATTCGCGCACTAAACGACGGCAAGGGTGTGGATCTCGTCATCGACGCATCCGGAGCTCCGGCGGCAATCAATGCAGGTATACGCCTGCTTCGCCGGCAGGGAAGAATGTGTGTCCTCGGCCTCCCCACCAAACGGGAGATCACGGTTGAATGGCTGACGGCCGCGGAAAAGTCGCTCGAGATCATCACCACCTACAGTTCTGCTCCGTCGGCGTGGAACATGGTCGTGTCCATGCTGGGACGCGGCGCCATAGACGCCAAAAGTCTTATCAGCCATCTGATGCCTATGGCGGATTTCAAGGAGGTCTTCTCCGAAATCACCAAAGGCAATGCGGTCAAATGCGTTCTCATTCCCTGACTTCGTTGATGGGCGATGAACGGAGTGCTTCACAAAATATCACCTCTTCCTCTGCGTTTTGCCTATGGTGGTTTGCGTCTTGAAAAAACGCCCCAATAAACCAATTTGGTATCCCGGCAACACATACCGTAATCCCAAACAGGAGATAATAATGAAATTGTATTGTTTAGACGGCGGATACATCAACACAGAATGGCAATTCATTGTCGCTGGATACCGCACTGGCGAGCCGTTCAAGTCGCCCATGTGCATGTTCCTCATCGATCACCCCAAGGGCAAGGTACTGTTCGATACCGGCCTCAACATAGCGTGCGCGTCGGACCCCTATGCCTATTACAGCAAGGAGATCCTTGGTCCCTACCAGCCGGTGATGACCGAGGAGCAGGCCGCGAAAAACGTCATCAAAACCGCCGGATTCAAACCTGAGGACATAGATTTCGTTGTTGTTTCCCATCTGCATTTCGATCATACCGGCGGCATTGGCGATTTCCCCAACGCCACCTACATCGTGCACCAAAAGGAACTGGAGTACGCCTACAATCCGCCCGTATATCAGCTCTCCGCTTATCTGCGGAAAGACTTCGACAACAAAGGAATTGACTGGCATGTCCTGCGGGGGGAACTCGAAGGCGGTTTCGATCTTTTCGACGACGATAGTATCCGCCTTTATCTTACACCTGGTCACACAGCCGGCCATATGTCAATGCGCGTCAAACTGCCCAATACCGGCAATGTCATGCTGACTCAGGACGCCTGTTATACCACAGTCAACCTTTCCGGCAAGCTTCCCGGCCTCATGGACCATGCCCAGGCGACCCTCATCAGTACCAAGTTTTTCCAAATGCGTCAAAAAGGCGGCACGATGATCATTCCAGGGCATGATCCGGAACTCTGGCCGACGGTTAAAAAAGCCCCGGAGTTCTACGACTAGTCCTCCCTCACGACTCCTCTGAAAACCTCCGAGTTGACCGCCACGGGAAAACCAAAAAGGTAGGCCGAAAGACGGTCAACTTGGGTTTATCCCGAACATTTCAATACGACACGACGAAGCATAATCCGAAACACTACGCGTTTCCACATGATGCCTCCTACATTCTTGTCGGCCGTCCACGATTTCTCTTGTTTCATTTTAACCGACCATAGGCCCCATATAAAAAGGGGAGACATGACAAAAACATCGACCATTGTTTGGTGTATTGCGATCGGGGCTCTGACAGGCATATACGGCGCAGTCTGGGCGAACTTGCCCACTGTCCAAAATTACATGTGGATCGGCTTCATATCTCTGCCGATTTACTTCTGCAGCGGCGCGGCGCCGAAGCTGTTTCCCCAGCATGCGGTATGTGCAGTGTGTGGAGTATTGTGGGGCGTCGTGACCCTGGTGATTCTCGAAATGGGTCTCATTCCCGGCAGCAATATGAACCTTTTCATCGTTCTTATGGTGGTGGTGGGATTGTGCTGTGTAGTTCACATGGTGATTCTTCCTCCTTCCGTTTTGGGTGGCATATTCAGTAGCGCTCCGATGGTGTTCGGCGGTTATTCGGCCATCTTTTCCCAGGGCATGGGCCAAGCCGTCGGCGTTACCGCAACTCTTTTGGGCGGATTGTGTCTTGGAGTTGTTATCAATGGTTGTGGAATCGTCTTAACGAAAACTTTGTGTACGCGCGAAAAGCGCGTGCCGCGGATGAAGCATGGTGAGTAAAGGTGCGCCCTTACACATATGTTTCTCTCTTGACCGTGCGTGGTTATGGTAAAGCGGGGGAGTATTGCATCAACCCGTTTGTTTTGGTGTGCTCCACCGCAATTCGGTATTCAGCGGCTTGACGTTTTACGGGTTCCCGTCCTCGGTATATAGGAACGGCATCGGCTTCTTCTCCGCCACCGGCTCATATGTAGCGGTGTTGATGTTGCCTCATCATGACTCTAGGACTGGGCGCCTTGGGGCTGATACTCTAGGTGCTGACAAAAATCCATTTCCCGAACGGCGGACTTGCGAGGCGGGCCGCCATCGTCCAGGCCAATCCGGAAACCGCACCGATCCTCGGTCATCCTGGACCCAACGGCGTCTTTACCTGGAAGGGTATCCTCAACAATGCCCTGACCGGCGCCATTGCGAACATGCAAATAGCTGTGCTTCTTCCCTGACCGTGCGGGGATATGGTGGAGTAGGCTCAGTATTGGAGAACAGTATGAGTAAAACCATGAAAATGTCGTTCGTAATCATTAACATCGTGTATTTTGTGTTCAATTATTTTATCGTTCCCTATTTGCCCAACCCTCTTGTCTTTGGTTTCATGCCGTTCCAGCTCTTCTGTTATCTGGCGTGCGCACCCATCGCCGCGCTCGTGTGGGGATTGTACTTCACCATGTTCTTCCGGACCCAGCACGCCTATTTCAACGAGGATTAAGGGGATACAATGACAACATATGAAATGAGCGAGTGGGGAAAAATTCTCATCATTTTGGGAATTCTTGCCTATGTCGTGTTCATGACCTTCCAGGGCATGCTCAACTTCAAGAAGACCAGCAAATCTTCCGAAGCCTTTTTCAGCGCCGATCGCGGCATCAACCCATTCGTTTTGGTCTGCTCCACCGCGATATCGGTGTTCAGTGGTTTGACCTTCTATGGGTTCCCGTCCTCGGTGTATAGGAACGGTATCGGCTTTTTCTCCGCCACCGGCTCGTTTGTGGCGGCGCTGATGTTTGTTCTGATCGGCTACCGCCTTTGGCTGCTGGGTAAGGAATACGGCTTCACCACTCCCTCCGACTTCCTCCGATCCCGCTACTATTCAGAAGGCTATGGCCTGTTCACCGCCGCCCTGCTTGTTGCCTTCATCATCCCCTACGTGGCACTGCAGCTTATCACCATCGGCGATGGCATCGTCACCACCACCGAAGGCATGGTTCCTTATGTCGGTGCCGTCGCCATTGGCACTATTTGTATCGGCGTCCACGTCCTCAGTGGCGGCATGAAATCGGTCGCCTGGATGGACACCTTCCACATGATTCTCGGCCTGGGCGCTCTTGGGCTGATCCTCTATGTTTTGACGAAAACCCATTTCCCCAACGGCGGGCTCGCCGAAGCGGCCGCCATGGTCCAGGCCAATCCGGAGACCGCGCCGATCCTCGGCCATCCCGGTCCCAACGGCGTCTTCACCTGGAAGGGCACACTCAATAATGCGTTGACCGGCGCCATTGCCACCGTGGTGTGGCCGCATATCTTCGCCCGCTCATATATGGCCAAGAGCAAGCAGAACTTCCTGGTCATGTCCTGGGCCTTGCCCCTTATCTACATGCTCACCATCGGCATTCTCATGATCATCGGCTGCGTCTTGGCTCCGGCTATCCTCGGCCCCGGTTTCGCCAACCCCGACCTGGTCATGCCCACTCTCTCAACCAAATATTGCCCCCCGTTCATCGCGTTCATCTCGCTCCTCTGTCTCTTTGCCTTTGCCGTCTCAACGTCCGAGTCGCTTCTCCTGTCCGCTAGTTCCCTGGCCACCAAGGACCTCTATATCAGGCAACGGTTCGAATTGCGCAACCGCGAGATCGACCAGGCCAGCGTGGTCAGGACCAGCCGGATCGTCGTGGTTATACTCATGGTCGGCATCCTCTATGTGGTCATGCTGAAGCCCGCTTACATCACCGACTACGCCTATCGCCTGTCATCCCCCTTCTTCGCCATGATTTTACCGGCGACCGTCGGCGGCCTTTTCTGGCGCAAGGGTTCGAAAGAGGGTGCGTTTGCGGGGACCATCGGCGGTCTTATTGTGGTGACCCTTTTCACTTTTATCCTTCCGGCTCCGCTCGGCTTCTCTGCGTTGCTCTGGGGCATGGCTGTCAACATCATCCTCTACGTCGGCATCAGCCTGGTAACCAAAGTGCCTGAAGAAATCAGCAAGAAATATATTGACCGCGTCAATATGGTCATCGCTACCGGCAGGGAATCCAACGATGTCATCGACGGCGTTATCGCCGCCGCGCGGATCCGGTAGGGCGCGTCAAGGAAAGGTTGATAGTGGACACAGACGATTTCAGCGCTTACGGCATTAGCGTCGCCTACCCCCGCGACTGGACCATATCCTTCGACAGACGGAGGGGGTTCCTGGCCCACGACGGCTTTGTAAAGTTCGAAGACGCGGGTCAGGGTCGTGAGCCGCAGGCATCCTTCACCCTGCAATGGGAGGACGCCCACGACTGCACCGATTTTGCCGACAAGTACTACGTCAATGTGGAAAAGCAGTTCAAAAAGGTATTCAAGCGCAAGGATAACTACCGCCTCGGCGCTATCGAAATAGTCTCGATAAATAATCACAAGGCATGCCTCGTCCGGGGCGAATACCTTGCCGGCCCGAGCCTGTTCGGCGTGACGCGCAAAAAGGAGCACCTTGCGAATATGCAGTTGGCTTTTCAGTGCGATAAAATGCGGCGCATCCTTGTCGGCAACATCACAGCGCTCAATACGTATTATAAAGAGGAGGGTGAGTCTCTCCAGAAAATGATGTTTTCAATCCATTGCCATGCCTGATCCACAATGTAGAACGAGAAAGCCCTTCAACACATCTGTTGAAGGGCTTTTTCTTTGCCAACTTCCATTTCGTTCGGGCTGGACGAGCCGTATGTCGCTTCAATACCGGTTTTGGCTGGATGTCAATTCCAGTTTTTGCCCGGCGACCTGGCGCAGTCCCGACGCGAATGGAGCAAGAAGTCTATCCGGAAGCTCGTCGGAACGCTCGTGGGCAAGGCGGTCCGCTTCGGCTGTTCCCCTATTCATGGCCAGGCGCATGTCGGCGTAGATGTTTATCTTGCTTATGCCGTTCTGGATCGCCTGCGTCAGTTGATCCTCTGGCGTTCCCGAGCCGCCGTGCAAGACAAGCGGTACGTCGGTCACATTCCGTATTGCCCGCAACCGTTCAATATCGAGAACGGGTTTGGATGCGTACATGCCGTGGGCTGTGCCGATGGAAACGGCCAGGGCGTCGACGTCGGTCTTTTCCGTGAATTCCGCCACTTCCGCCGGCTCGGTAAGGCGGCCTTGGCCAGTGCTGGACCCTTCCAGATCGTTCCCTGCGACAAACCCGAGTTCCGCTTCCACCGTCACTCCCCGCGCGTGGGCATAGCGGACCACTTCGCGGGTCTTTTCGATATTGTCGCGGAGCGGGAGATGGGAGCCGTCGAACATAACGGACGAGAATCCTGCCGCGATGCAGCGTTTGATCAGCTCAAGCGATCCGGCATGGTCCAGGTGCAGCACCACCGGAATTGTGTACGTCGGCGCGACAGCCCTGACGATCCCGGCGATGTAATCCAATCCTCTCCCTTCGAGATCGTGCTCGAGCGCCATCAGGATGACGGGAGCGCGGCGTTCTTCGCAGAGATCGAGAATGGCGCGGGGATAGATGTCGGAGACGATATCGAACGCGGCGACGGCGTAGCCGTTGCGGCTCGCATGAGGAAGCACTTCATTCAGGGTGCAAAGCATGATTGGTATCCTGTGAGGTAGGAAAATGATGTTAGCTTAAGCAACCACCAGCTCAACGCCGGCTTCGGCGATGAAGGTGCGATACTCTTCAGATATGTCGGAGTCGGTGATCACCATATCGAAATCGCCGACCTCGCCGATATGGGAGGTGCAGACCTTGCCGAATTTGGACGAATCCACCATCAGCACCTTGACCATGCTGGAATTAATGGCGACCTTTTTCGTATCGGTCTCGTAGTGGAAAGGGCAGGTCACGCCGAGCTGCGGATGAACGCCGCCTGCTGAAATAAATGCCTTCGACGCGCGGGTGTTGGTAATCAGGTCCATCCCTTGGATGCTTTCAAACATCTGTGTTTCCGGGTGAAACACGCCTCCCAGGGAAATCATGGTGCAGAGCGGTTTTTTGATAAGTTCGCTGATGACGTTCAAGGACCAGCAAATGGCGGTTACCGGGAGATCTTCGGGAAGTTCCCGTGCGAGGTAGCTGACCGTGGTTCCCGAATCGATCATGAATGTTTCGCGCGGCGACAGCATGGCGACGGCTTTTTGAGCGATGCGCTGTTTCTCGTCCTTGTGGAGCATTTCCTGGTTGTGAAAATGGTAATCCGGGGTGCTCTCCGTTGGGCCTTGATGGTTGTGGTTGTAAACGGCTCCACCGTGTATGAACTTAATGGCTTGCCGTTCGCGCAGCTCTTCCAGATCGCGGCGGGTCGTCATGGTGGAGACGCCTGAGAGGTCCGACAATTCGCGTATGCTTGAAACATTGTTTTGCTTCAAGTGGGTCAGAATACGGAGTAATCGTTCCTCTTTTTTGGCCATTGTCGGTTTTTCAGCTCGAACGCTCGTCATACAAACTCCCACCTACAGCCCGTGATCAGTCACTGTATCATATAGTCCGCAGAGCTTCAACTGGTAAAATTCGGCGCGCCCGCTGCTCCGGTGCGGGCGTTCCAGACAGAATCACCTCGTCCCGGCGCGAGGTTTCGTCCTTGATGTCCATCAAGTCTTTCATGACGCGGGAAAGGTCGCCGACGCTTCCCGAGCTGCAGAAGGAGTCGTGCATCTGCCGATAGAGCTCGTAAATCCGTTTGTAGGTTGTCACGTTTTCCGGAATCGGGCGATACACTGTATCCAGGACGCCGGTCATTTTATCGATAGCGTGTTCGAAGCTTGGGTATGCTCCCGTTATTACGGCGGCGGCGATGGCGCCGCCAAGCGCGCAGGTCTCGCTGTTTCTCGATATAAAAAGGGGCTTGTTGACAACGTCCGCGTAGATCTGCATGAAGAGGCTATCCTTGCGCGGAATGCCGCCGCAGACAATCACCTTGTCGATAGGCAGTCCGTTTGCCTCCATTTGATCGTGGATGACTCGCGCTCCAAAGGCGGTGGCTTCGATAAGCGCGCGGTAAATCTCTGCCGGCTTCGAATGCAGGGTTAGGCCGAGGATAAGGCCGGACAGCCGCTGGTCGACCAGGATGGTGCGGTTGCCGTTCATCCAGTCCAAAGCCAGCAGTCCGCTTTCGCCGGGCTGCAACGCTGCCGCCGCAGTGGAAAGATCGCCATAGGATTGATTGCACGGGCGGACGATGTTGACGAACCAGTTGAAAATATCGCCGACAGCCGACTGGCCGGCCTCAATGCCGTAATAGCCAGGCAGAATCGAATCGCGCACAATGCCGGCCATGCCGGGAACGACAAGTTTTCCTCGCGAGAGCGGACTGACCATCAGGTCGCAGGTGGAGGTTCCTATGGTCTTGACGAGGATGCCTGGTTTAATGCCAGCGCCAATTCCACCATAATGGGCGTCGAAGGCGGGAATCGCCACCATGACCGGCTTCGGCAATCCAAACTTCGCCGTCCATTCCTGCGAAAGCATAAAGCCCGAGGTTCCGGCATGGTGTACGCGATGCGGATCGAGCGTCGCCTTAAGCCTGAGCAAATCCGGCGACAACGAGCCGAGGAAATCGTCGGCCGGATAGCCTCCCCAATCACGGTCGAACAGCGCCTTATGTCCGGCCGGGCATATCGCCCTCACCGCGTCGGCGACATCGGTTCCGCCGGTCAAGGTGAACAGCAACCAGTCCGCAACCTCTATCCATGTATACGCCGTATCGAAAACGGGTTTGTCCAGGCGCAAACAATGAAGGACCTTGGACCAATACCACTCGGAAGAATAAATGCCTCCGACCAGGTCGAGATATTCCGGCCGCAGCTTTTTTGCCGTGGCGGTTATCTCTTCGGCCTCGGCCCAGCCGCTGTGATCTTTCCACAGCCAGATGTGGGCGTTGGGGTTGTTTTTGAATTCGTCCAGAAACACGAGCGGCGTGCCGTCGCGGAGGACGGGAAGGATGGTCGAGCCGGTCGTATCAAAGCCGATGCCCAGAACGTTGTCCTTGTCTACGCCGCCGGATTGTGCCGCGACGTCCAGCGCTTCCCGCACGGTTTGGGCAAAGCCGTTCAGATAATCTTCCGGATTCTGCCGTGCGACCAGTGGATTGGCAGCGTCATGGAGACAGCCGTCCACGCCGCACTGATACTTGTAGGTGGCCGATGCGACCTCGCGACCATCGGCAATCCGGATGACCGCGGCTCTAACCGAAGCGGTCCCGAAATCGACGCCGACAACAAAGCAATCCTGGTGATTCATGACGCGTTCCCCTCAGCGAGAGTACGGATGAACGGTTCAGAGGACCTGGCGATTGGCGACAAAACGCGGCGTGCCGCCGTTCAGATAGGTCAGCATTTCCCTGCGCATCAGGTTCGGCGCGTTCCAGTAGGAATTCCGCGTGTCGCCGGCGCGGTGGTTGGTAAGGGTGAGGTTGTCGATTGTGATAAGGGGACTGTCCTTCGGGAGAGGCTCGACATCGAAAACATCTATGGCGGCTCCCATGATGCTCTTGTCCCGGAGCGCCTGCACCATGGCGTCGGTATCGACCAGGCCGGAGCGGGCGGTGTTGATAAAATAAGCAGAATCCTTCATCTGCTTGAATTCTTCCGCACCGAACATCTTTTGCGTTTTGGGGGTGAGCCTGACGTGAAGGGTGATGACGTCGGCTTCTTTGAGGAGTTCGTCCTTGCTTACCGGGCGATAGCCATCCGCCTTGACGACATCGTCCGGCACAAACGGATCGCAGATCAGGATTTCGGTGTTGAAGGAGCGAAGCTTTTCAGCGACGAGCCTACCGTTCGCACCGTAGCCGACGACGCCGATTTTCAACTCGTTCAATTCTGGAATGAAGGCGGAGTTGGGGTAATACTCCTGCCAGACGCCTTGCT
This sequence comes from Planctomycetaceae bacterium, assembly GCA_021205245.1. Lineage (GTDB taxonomy): Bacteria > Planctomycetota > SZUA-567 > SZUA-567 > SZUA-567 > JAJBSZ01. Next base: position 8,312 of record JAJPXZ010000042.1, on the reverse strand, counting down.
TCAGCGCGCAGTGCGAGCGGGCGATGTTGCGGGTCTCCGAGAGGATAAGGCCGACGGTGTATTCGGCCACGGCCTGGGCGTTATGGTTGGGTGTGTGGAAGACGGGAATGCCTCGGGCAGTGGCTTCCTGGACATCGATGTTTTCCAGGCCGCCTCGGGCGGAGAGGATTATCTTCAGGTTTTTGGCCGCATCGATGATCGCCTTGTTGACCGGGCAGATATGGACGGCGATGACCTCGGCGTCGGCGACCAGGCCGGGAAGGTCGTCGGGCGCGGCGACGCCGGAGGGACCGTGGAGTTCAAACTGTCGCCATACGTTGCGAATGTCGGCGCGGGTCTCGCAGATGAAATCGGTCTTTGTATAGGATTCAACCCGTTTCTCGACATCGTCGCCCTGGTACACCTTTTCCAGAATCGAGGTGGGAAGCAGAAAATCGCCGACAACTACGCCTTTCATAACCGCTCTCCTTTATCGGTGGTGTGGAATAGCATGAGGTTCAGTTTGTCAATTAGCCGAGCCGCTTGACTGCTTCGTCGAGGGTTATGCCGTCCTCGGGTATATACCGTTTCCAATAGGCGACCGTCTCTTTCAGATCGTTCAGGCAGTCATAGGGGTACTGGGTGTTGGAAATGAATATTTCAAACGCGAACGTGATTCTCTCAGTCCGAGGCGGCATGCCTGGTTTTTCAGGCGCGGCATAGCCCTCCGCCAGCGCACGGAGGAGGCGTTCACCGGTGATGATGCCCTTCTTGTTCGTCTCTTCGGTAAAGGGCGCGTGATGCGAGGTAATCCCGTCTGTCTGTTGCATATGGATAATGGGGGAATACGGACCGAGTCGAGTAGCCCAGGCGAAGGGATCACTGTCTTCGGCCTGGGCAAACATGTACGGGTAGCCGTCCAGGTACGCAAGAAGGTCGTCGGCAAAAGCGGCGTCATTGCCGCCAGAACTTTTCGCATAGTCATGG
>JAJPXZ010000042.1:0-7336 GCA_021205245.1 Planctomycetaceae bacterium | reverse complement strand
ATCCGTTGTCGGCTTGCGGTATTTGGCCTGGCCGACCATATCGCCGACATCGACAGCGGTATAGAACGGTCTGCCGCCTTTTGCATAGACGTCGCGCAGAAACGATTCGGTCCCGTCGATAGTCCATGGCGTCTGATAAGGCGCGTACATCTGTTCGCAGCACAGGCTGACCTTGCCGTTGTCCCAGGCGAAGGCGGCGAGTTCGGCATATTCATCAACAACCAGAGCCGACGCCTCAGCGAACTTCTTCGGGTCTTGCAGCGTTTCCTCCTGCAGGGCGTGGAATGAAAATCCGATGTCCGCATTCAGCCGTCCGGCATATTTAATCAAGGTCTTGAACCATTCGTCCTTGAGTTTTTTTCGCATGCGTGGGTCGGGATGGGCCAGCCCCGTGGTGCGATAGGTCTGGTAGCCTGTGAAGAAGCTCCGTACTTTCATCCCGTATTCCTGTTCGCACCGTTCCACTTCATCAACCCAGTCGTCCATGTAGGACGCGGGCGAAAAGAGCGGGTCCATCTCATTGTCGGTGCTGGCTTCGATGCTTGTCGCACCCAAATCCCTAATCAACGGCATCCATTGGGAAGGGGTGATCCAGCGCTTGATGGCAAAGCAGTTGTCCATGGCAAGGTAAAGGCGAGGCGAGTTCAAGGTGATCATCTCCTATGGGCGGGTGATGTTGCGGAACAGGCATTCGCCGAACGCCTGTTCCGCACGCAGGTATGGCTACTTCCAGTCGCTCTTCAGGACCAGCTTGATGGGGGTCGCAATCTTCGCTTCCGGGGTCTGGCCTTCCAGGGCCATGATGGCCGCTTCGATAGCCGCGTAACCCATGAGGTACGGCTTCTGGGCAATGGTGGCGGTCAGGACGCCGTCGCGGACCGATTCGAGCGCTTCGGGGACGCCGTCGTTGCCGATGAGGATGAGGGTCTTGGGTTCGCCGGCCCTGTCCATATTGTCGCTGGTGAGGATGGTGTAGCCGAGATCGGTGGCGGCTTGCAGCGCGCCCAGAACCATGGTGTCGTTGTTGCAGTAGAGGCCGCGGACGTTGGGGTTGGCACGCAGGATGCCGGTGGTTACCTCAAGTGCCTGGAGACGGTCCCACCTGGCTGTCTGCGATGCGACGAGATTGAGGTTGGGCAATTCCTTCGCCTTGTCGGTGAAGCCGGAGGTGCGGTCGATGGCGCAGGTGTCGCCGGGGTTGCCTTCGATAACGGCGACTTCGGCGTTCTTCGAGCCGAACTTGTCGCTCATAAACTGGGCGGCGATGATGCCTGCGTCATAGTTGTTGGAACCGATGAACGAGGTCAGCTTGATGTTGTTGGCCTTGGCGTCTTCTTCAAGGATTTCCGCCGTATCGATGTTGATGACGATGATGCCGGCTTCGGTCGCCTTCCTGAGGCTGGGCAGCAGGTTTTGTTCGGTGATGGGTGAGACGGCGATGGCGTCGAATTTCCGCTCGATGATGGTGTCAAGAATATTGGCTTGGTCCATGACATCCGCCTCGGACTGGACGGCAAAGACATTGCCGTTGACGCCGTAGTGCTTGGCGGCTGCTTCAAAACCGTCCTTGTTCTTGACCCAGTGCGCATTCATGAGGGTCCTGGTGATGTTGGCGATGTTGTACGGTTTGGAAGGCTTGGGTACGTTCTGGAGATAGGTTCCGTTGGTCAAGCCCGAAGAGTCCTCCAGGAACTCGACCTCACCCGCGAAGATGCCCTGGGCCAACAGCGCTACGCCCAAGAGAGCCATCAGTGCAAATTTCTTCATAACTCTTCCTCCAAGCAATTTGAAAACGCTGCACACGCGCAGCACGAAATGGATTCCGGTCAGTTTAATCCCGCTTCTCCTTTCCAAACGAATCGATGAGCATTGCCGCGATGATAATCAAGCCGATGACGGCGATTTTGTAATAGGTGGGGACGTTGAGAAGGGTGAGGCCGTTGTTGATGGCGCTCAGCAATATTGCACCGATAAGCGTTCCGAAGACCCGGCTGTTGCCGCCGGCCATCGACGTGCCGCCCAGAACGACCGCCGCGATGGCGTCCAGTTCCGCGCCGCTGCCGATGGTGGGTTCGGCCGCGCTGATACGGGCCGTCGCCAGGATGCCGCCGCCGATGGCTGCCAACAAACCGGAGTAGACATAGGCCATGACGATCATTCTGTTGACGTTGATGCCGGTGAGCCGGGCTGCCTCGCGGTTGTTGCCGATGGCGGTCAGGTAGCGGCCCAGCACCTGGTATTTAAAAATGAACCAGGAGACGATGAAGATGAGGAGCAGGACGATGACCGGCATGGGAATGATGGAAAAGATGACGCCGCCGCCGATAAAGCGGAAGTCGGCGGGAAGGCCGTAGACGGTGTAGCCGCCGGTGATGATGAGGGCGATGCCTCGGTAGACGTTCATGGTGGCAAGGGTGGCGATAAAGGGTTGCAACCTGCCACGGGTAACCAGAAGCCCGGAGAGATAGCCGCACAGGCTGCCGACGGCGGTGCAGCCAAGCAGGGCGACCGGCCAGGTAAAGCCCGCCTTCATGAGGAGCGCCCCGACCACGCCGCTCAACGCCCAGGTGGAGCCGACCGAAAGGTCGATGCCGCCGGTGGTGATGACATAAGTCATGCCAAGGGCGATGATGCCGTTGATGGACGCCTGTTTGGCAACGTCCATGATGTTGCCGACTGTCAGAAAATAGGGTGAGGCGACCGACAGCGCGATGATAATGAGCAAGAGCACGAGGATGACGGCGTTCGCCTTTATGATATCCATCGCGCTTGATTTTGAAGTGTTGGTTTTGGCCTGACTGACCATAAAAGCGAACTCCTTTGTTCAAGAAAGATCCGAACGCGAGACGACGTCTGGGTCATAGACCGCTGGACAATTGGACAAGGCGTTTTCGAGTTATCCGGCGGCGTAGTGCATGATGGTCTCGGCGTTGATGTCATCGCCGTCGAGGATGGCCTGGATGCGGCCCTCCCGCATGACCGCCACCCGATCGCTCAGGAGCATCACCTCTTCCAGTTCGGAGGAAATCACCACAACTCCCTTGCCTTCACGGGAGAATTCGTTGACCTGCTCGTAGATGTCCTGCTTCGCGCCGATGTCCACGCCCTTGGTCGGTTCATCCAAAACCAGAACTTTGCTGTTGGAGTGGAGCCAGCGGGAGATAAGAACCTTCTGTTGATTGCCGCCCGACAGATTGCGGATCTTCTGTTCGTTTGAGGTGGTCTTGACGCCGAGTTTTTTGACGTAGGACGAAGAGATACTGGTAATGCGCTCCTTTTTAATAGTGCCGAAGCGGCCGGAGACGCTCCTCATATTGGACATGGCGATGTTGTTTTTGATGTCCATGTCGGGGAAGATGCCCGAGAATTTCCTGTCTTCGGTCACCAATCCGAGTCCCGCCCTGATTGCCTCTTCAGGACTATGAAAATGCACCGGGTGTCCATCCAGGGTCATTTCGCCCGAGTCGATGCGATCCGCGCCGAAGATGGCGGTGAACAACTCGCTCCGGCCCGCACCCTTCAAGCCGAAAAAGCCCAGCACTTCGCCTGCGCGCAGATCGAAGCTGATGTCCTCGAACACTTCGCGGCGCTTCAGGTTATTGGCGGTGAATATACGGGCGCTTTTGGAGTCCACATAGCGGCGCGAGGTCTCGCGCGAGAAGAATTGCTTGTCGCCGACCATCATTTTCACCAGGTCGTCGCGGGTGACTTCGTTCTTTTTCACCTCGCCCACCTTCGCGCCATCCCGCATGACGATCATCCGGTCCGACACGCGCATGATTTCTTCCAGCTTGTGGGAGATGAAGATTATCGAGGTACCGCGCGATTTGAGAACCTCCATTTGCGCCAACAGCGCTTCCGCTTCCACCAGCGTGAGAGCGGTGGTCGGCTCGTCCAGAATCAGGACGCGGGGAGCGCGGATGAGGTTGCGGGCAATCTCCAACATCTGCTGGTTGGCGACCGACAGCTTGCCAACCCTCGCGTCGAGCGGCAGATCGAGATCGACCGTCTTCATGGCGGCGAGGGAGTATTCCCGGTTGCGTCTGCTGTCGAGCACGCGCAGGGGACCGGTCTTGAATTCCCGGCCCAGGACGATATTGTCCTGGACGGTGAGGGACGGGATAAGGCTGAGTTCCTGTTGCACCATGGCGATGCGCTGCTGCGAGGCGACGATGGGACTGGCGATCTCGATTTTCTTCCCGTCCATAATGATGTCGCCCGAGTCCGGCTGGGTGCCGCCGGAGAGGATCTTCATAAGGGTGGATTTGCCCGCGCCGTTCTCGCCGATAAGGCCGACGATTTCGCCTTCGCCTATGGCGATGGTGACGTCGGAAAGCACCACCACGGATGAATAACTTTTCCGCATGTTCCGCATTTCAAGGATGTGCTGACTCATCATGCGCTAGTCTCCCGGGATCAAAACCGCCTTGGCGATGCTTTCCTGGTTCAGGGCGTCGAAAGCCTTGAGGATATCCTTGAGCGGGAAAGGATTCTTCGTGTAGGAGGCGAGGGGAAAGCCGCCTGCTTCGATCATGCGGAGAACCTCGCGGTTCTGTGCCGCTGTCGAGGCATGAGCGCCGTGGACTGATACCTCTTTGTAGTGGATGATATTCGAATCGACAAACCCGGTGGTTTCCTTCGGCAGACCGCCGAACAGACTCACCCGGCCGCGCTTGGCGATGATGTTCATGGCGTCGACCTGGGCGGAGCCCACCGAACAGGCGGTGATAGCCACATCCACGCCACGGCCGCCGGTCTCCTGCATAACCGCGTCCACAAGGTTTACCTTCTGCGAGTTGATGATGATGAGGTCGGGCAGGACCGACTTCGCCATGGCGATGCGGTGTTCGTTTATTTCGACCATAAACACCTTGGACGCACCCTTGCGGAAGGCAAGTTGGGCATGCATGGTGCCGATAAATCCGGATCCGAACACAACCACCGTGTAGCCAGGAGCGATGTTCAGGTTTTCATGGGCGATGACGATGCAGGCTATAGCCTCGGCCAGCACCGCCTCGGTGGACGAAATTGAGGCGGGAACCTTGGTGACATGGTCACGGACGAAAGCCTGGGCCGGAATTTCCATATAGTCGGCGAAGGTGCCGTCGTAGTCAAAGCCGATCGTTTTCAGGTTGTCGCAAAGATTCGTATAGCCCTTCTTGCAGCACGGGCAGACGCCGCAGCCGAGCGCGGGCGCAATCTGTACCCGGTCCCCGACGACGAATCCGTTCACGTCCTTGCCGATCTCGGCAATTGTGCCCACTACCTCGTGGCCGATGATGCGCGGCGGTTTTATTTTTGATGAACCGAAGCGGAACGCCCGCAGATCGGTTCCGCATATTGAACTTGCTTCGACCTTGAGAACGGCGTTGTCGGGTGCGACTTTGGGCTCGGGGACATTTTGCAGAGACAGGTCTCCTGCATCTTTATAGACAAATGCCAGCATTGGGTACCTCCCGGATAACTGGTGAATGGTTGTCGGATGGCGGCCTGGCCGCACGGCGTGGAATGCACGCCGTTCCTGCGTGAGTTAGCGTCTCATGGGAGAGGGAGCGCGCCGGTAGGCGCGGGCATTTAGTGAGGATTCGCGTGGTAAGAAGGGTGCTGCCTGTATCGTTCGACTCTGATGCGATGGCTGGCCGGAGTCGACGGACGACGCATGTTCCGTCCGCCGCCTCCGGCCGCTGGCACTAATCCATGTAGTAGCCGCCGTTGATGTTGATGGTTTCGCCGTTGATGAACCCGGTTTCGTCCGAGGCAAGGTAGCACATAAGGCTGGCCATGTCCTCTTCGGTGCCAAGACGGCGGACTGGTATCTTGTCGGCGATGGATTTCTTTTTGGCGTCGTCCCAATAGTGCATCATGGCGGTCATGACCGCGTGGGGCGCAATGCCGTTGCAGGTAACGCCGTAAGGGCCGAGCTGGCGGGCGACCGAACGGGTGAGGCTGATGACCGCGCCCTTGGAAGCGCCGTAGACGAAGACGGTGGAATTGTCGCCGTTCTTGCCGGTGATGGACGCGACGTTGATGATGCGGCCGTATTCCTGTTTCTTCATAATGGGGGCGACGGCGCGGATGGCATAAAGGACGCCTTTGACGTTGATGTCCAAGGTGTCGTCGATTATCTTGTCGGTTGTCTCTTCGATTGTTCCCGGCAACAGCAGTCCGGCGTTATTGACCAGTATGTCGATGCGGCCGAATGCGTCCATGGAGGCCTGGATCATCTTTGTGACTGAATCCAGTTTGGAGACGTCGCAGAAGACTGTTTTGCACGCCAGATTTTCTTTATCCATTTGCGCCTGCACTTCGGACAGGGCTTTTTCATCAATGTCGGAGACCACGACTTTCGCACCCTCGCGGGCCATGCGGAACGCCGTCGCCTTGCCCATGCCTTTTCCCGCGCCGGTAACTATAGCCACTCTGCCGGCAAACCGATCGCTCATGACATTCCTTTCTTTCCGTTTGCGTGAACAGCGGTACGCTGTCAAATGTGTGGAGTTGGAAGCAGCCTTCCGGAGTCGTTCTAATAGCCCCCGGTTACGGCTTGGCCTTCGATAATCTTGACGCCGTTACTGGTGCCGATGCGGCTTGCTCCGGCTTCGATAACCTTTTTGGCGTCTTCGATGGAGCGTACGCCGCCGGCAGCCTTTACCCCCATTGCATCGCCGACCATGGAGCGCATCAGTTTGACGTCTTCGACAGTGGCGCCGCCGGTCGAAAAGCCGGTGGAGGTTTTGACAAAATCAGCCCCGGCGTCTATGGCGGCTTGAATGGCTGTTTTCTTTTCAGCTTCGGTGAGGAGGCACATCTCGAGAATAACCTTGAGGATGGCTTTTCCCTTACAGGCCGCGACCACTTGGGCAATGTCATCCCTGACATAATCCACCATGCCGGACTTGAGTGCGCCGACATTGATGACCATGTCGATTTCTTTTGCACCGTTCTTGATCGCGCTTTCGGCCTCACATGCCTTGGCTTCGCTCGTTCCCGCCCCCAAAGGGAATCCGATGACCGAACAAACAGTCACGCCGCTTCCTGCGACCAGCTCACTGCAGAGGCGCACCCAGCATGAGTTGACGCAAATGGCCTTGAATTTATACTTCACCGTTTCCTCGCACAATTTGCGGATGTCGGACTCGGTTGCGTCGGGTTTTAAGAGTGTGTTATCGATATAACAGGCGAGATTGGTGCTTTGGTCCATTGCGTTTTCTCCTCACGAGGGTTGATGCAACAGGAGTTAAAGGAACGAAAATGTTTGAGGGACAAAGATTTTTAGTTGTGATATAGGCGTCTTCTATAGTGATAATAATAACACCAAAAGCCATCATTGTCAAGT
>JAJPXZ010000132.1 GCA_021205245.1 Planctomycetaceae bacterium | reverse complement strand
TTAGAAGTTCCGGGGAGCGCCAATCATTTTGACCATTGCTGTCATGATCACCATCATGTCCGATGCCTACAGTGTGGTGGGGTGTTCGATGTGGATGCAGAAGACATCCCGGGTTTGGAAAAAATGATTAAGGATGCCCATGGATTTGAGATCAGCGGGTATGATCTTATGTTTAAAGGCGTCTGTCCGGAATGTAAACGGTTCTCTCAAAAAAGTGCCCATAAGGGCGCAAAAATAAGTGCAACCCACAGCAAGGAGACCTAACCATGAGAAGCATTACGACGCTTGATCTGCAATACGCACACCGCTTCTACGGATTCAAAGGCGAAGCCCAATATCTGCACGGACACACGGGGATCCTCACCATCGAGGTCGAAGGTTCTATCAATTCTGGGGTGAACATGGTTTTTCCCTGTAATGAAATCCAGAAGACCGCCTGGGCGGTTCTGAAAAACTTCGATCACGCCCTGATTCTCCGCGAGGATGATCCTTTGCTGCCCGCCGTCCTCGACGTGTATGAGAAGCAGGGAATCAAAAAAGGTGCTCCGACCAACACCATGAAAGGCCCCGCGTTCAAAACCGAGCTTGCCACCGCCTATCCCGAGTGCCGTCTTGTCGTCACCAAGGAGACTATGACGGTTGAGGGAATGATTAAGATCATCTATGATCTTTTGAAGGACAAACTGAACATCGTCAAGCTCACGTTCTCCAGCGGCGTCAATAAAGCATCGGAAGAGTACGAGCCGCATCTGGATTTGGATCGTTGTCCTTTATGCGGCATTACGTTGGATGAAAAGGGCGTCTGCCCCAAATGCGGGTACAAAAAGGGGTAAGCTTTTTCCTTTTCGGGCTTTGCATAGCGTGGCGATAAATTGATAATGACGGGCAAGCACTTTGTGGCTTGCCCGTCTTGTTTGAGGCTCCTACCCAATCCGAAGACTCCGCGAAAGACTCGAACGATCAGGATGATTGCTGATGCGTTTGTCAGTACAAAATCGAATCAGGTCGGTAAATACTGACAATATAACCACGTGCAATTTTTGCACCTCTTTGCACTTTGCTGCAAAAAGTCGTATTGAAATGGGGCTGCCGATCCCCAAAGGGAATCCGGGCATTTTTATCCCAAAACTCCAACCCTCTTTATCGTGAACAGTTACGCTTATGGTTGCACATACTGTACTGTTCTGGCACAGAATTTGCACTTCTTAATTGTGCTCCGAACCATTGTCATCCTTCTTCTCGTCCGGGAAACGGGAGAACCGGGGGCCACATGCAAATAGGTGCAATATCCGTGCGGTCTTCAATATTCCGACAGTATCGCATTTCATTGAACCAGGCGACCGGCGCGTGCCGACCGTCGTTTGTAGTTTTACTCAATATTGGAGGAGTCATGAGAACTATCTGTCTCGCGCTTTGCGCTTTGCTTCTCGGTTCCGCCTTCATGGGAGTTCAGGCAGGGGAGAAAAAATGGCGGGTCGGTTTTAGTCAATGCAACCTCGGCGAACCGTGGCGCGCCAACATGTACGAGGAGCTCAAAAAGGAAGTGGCGAAATATTCAGATGAAATCGAGCTCATCCACAAAGACGCGCAATTGGACACGGCACGCCAGCAGGCGCAGCTCCGCGAGTTTCTCAATGACTATGAAGCTGGCAATATCGACGTCATCCTCGTCTCACCGAAAGAATCCGCCCCCTTTACCCCGATTGTGAAGGAAATTTACGACATCGGCTGTCCTGTCATCGTCATCGACCGCGAAATCCTCACCGACGACTACACCTGCTTTATCGGCGGCGACAACACTGTCATCGGCCAGGCTGCGGGCGAATGGCTGAAGGAAAAGTTCGGCGGTAAGGGGGCAAAGGCGGTGGAGTTGATGGGCCTGATGACCGTTTCCGGTGCACAGGAACGTAACAAAGGCTTCCTCGACGGCATCAAGGGCTCGGATATTGATATCATCTTCAAGGTCGACGCCAACTGGATGGAACCGCAGGCGCGCAAAGAAATGGAATCGGCGCTTTCCAGGTTTGACGAAATTGATTTTGTCTACGCCCACAACGATCCCATGGCGCATGGCGCATACCTCGCCGCCAAGGTCGCTGGCCGTGAAAAGGAAATTGCGTTCGTCGGCGTCGACGGCCTGCCGCACGAAGGCGTGGCCTATGTCAAACAAGGTATCTTGGACGCTACGTTCGAATATCCCTGCGGCATGGATGTTGCCATTGAACAGGTCATGAAGCTGAAGCGCGGAGAAAAGATTCCGAAGCGTATTATGCTCGCCACCAAGGTATTCGATAAGGACAACCCGAACGGCAAAACCATCGGAGAACCCGTTATTAAATGGACATTGGAAGAATAAAGTCCATAACGCGGAATTGGCCCAGGAGCGGATGCATCCCGCCCCTGGGCCCGCCACGGTTTCGAAAAGGGGAATTCTCGCATGCCAGATAACCTTGTCACCATGACTGGCGTCGGCAAATCATTTTCTGGAGTCACTGTTCTGCGTAATGTGGACTTTACCCTGCGTCCCGGGGAAGTGCACGTCCTGGCCGGTGAAAACGGCGCCGGCAAATCCACACTGATCAAAATTCTTTCTGGCGTCTATCCCGACTTCATCGGTTCTATGGAAGTGTTTGGCAAAAAGGCGGTCTTCCAGTCGCCGCTGGAAGCGAGTCGAGCCGGCATTTCCGTCATTCACCAGGAAATGTCCCTCATTCCCGGCATGGATGTGGTGGACAATATTTTCTTAGGCCGCGAAAAGCGTCTGCCCGGGCATCGTTTTGACCGCCACGGTCAAGAGAAGCGGACGAGGGAGCTGCTTTCTCGCCTGGACCTTTCCGATATCAATTTGCACCGCCCGGTTGAGGAGTTTTCGATATCGGTTCGCCAGCGCATCGAGATAGCGAAAGCGCTGGCTTTTGACGCGCAAATTTTCGTCATGGACGAGCCGACCTCCGCAATTCCAAAATCCGATGTCGAACTCCTGTTTACCATTATAGAACAGCTTAAAGCCAGCAATTTCGGCATCATCTACATAACCCACAAAATGGAGGAAATCTACCGTATTGCCGACCGCATCACCGTCTTACGCAACGGCGAGTGGATTACCACCGGAACGGCTGCCGATCTCCCCGAAAAGGAGTTGGTAAAATGTATGGTTGGTCGCGAACTGGATAGCTTGTTCCCGTCGCGCAAGCAGACGGTGAAAGACAAGGTGCGTATACAGGTAAAGAATTTCTCCGTGCGCGACGCCGATCTACCCGACCGCTACACGGTGAGGAACGTCAGCTTCGTGGCGAGGGAAGGGGAGATACTCGGCTTTAACGGTTTGCAAGGGTCTGGCAATACTGAGCTCTTGAACGGAATTTTCGGTACGTATGGCGGATTGGCTTCCGGAGAGATAACGGTGGACGGCGTTACGCGCATGGTGGACGCGCCCTCGTCCTCCATTCGTCGCGGCTTGTCCCTTCTTACCAACGACCGCAAGGCGAGCGGCATTGTTCCGGACGCAAGCATTTCCGACAACATCGCGCTTGCCTCTCTTCGCCAGCTCAGCGCACGGAACTGGCGGAACGGCAAACTTGAGCGTGCCGCCGCCGAGCGGCAGCAGGAATCGCTGCGCATTCGCCTGCGGGCGCTGTCGCAGCCCATCGGCACGCTCTCCGGCGGCAATCAGCAAAAAACACTGCTCGGACGCTGGCTGGAGACCCGGCCCAAGGTGCTGCTTTTGGACGAACCGACGCGAGGCATCGACGTCGGCGCGAAATTCGAAATTTACGATCTCATGAACGAGTTGACCGCCTCCGGGATGACCATCCTCCTCATCACTTCCGAACTCCCGGAGATGATGGCTATGGCGGACAGGATACTGGTTATGCACCGGGGCGAAGTGAGCGCCGAATTCGATCGTTCGAACGCGACGCAGGAAAAGATCGTCCACGCCGCGATGGGAGCTTGATCAATGGAAAAATCTTTGGATCACAACGCGACGCCACTCGGCGAACAGTCGCTTTTCAGCCGAATCTTCGCAAAACCGTGGGTTCGGGCGCTTATCGCCCTGATCATCGTTTTCGTCGTCGGCTGCATCTTCAGCGCCAACGGTACCTTTTTCCGTTGGACTCCCCACCGCGATATGCTGCGCCAGACTTCCGTGTACGGCATCCTCGCCTGCGGCATGACCATGGTGATTATCACAGGCGGCATCGACCTCGGCGTCGGATCGGTGCTCGCCGCGGTGGCGGTGCCATACTCGCTGTTCCTTATGACCTATGGGTATTCCTTCGTATGGGTGATTCCCCTCTGTCTTCTTCTTGGAATTGCCTGCGGGTGTTGGAATGGCTTGCTCATTGGGCGTTTCCGCTTCCAGGCATTTATCGCCACCCTGGCGATGATGACCTTTGCCAGAGGTCTGGCCAAAACCATGTCTTCGGGAAGAAAGGTCATGAACGCCACTTTCAATCCCGATGGTTCGTACACCTATAACAGCACCTTCCCGGAAATCACCGAGTGGTTGAACGGCCGAATACTCGGGAACAATATCGCGATTGTCACCATTATAATGTTCGCATGCATGGTGCTGACGTACATTATTCTCGAGAAGCTGATATGGGGCCGCTACATTTATTCCGTTGGCGGCAACGAGGAAGCGGCGAGGTTGTCGGGCGTCCCTGTGCTGAAAACGAAAATACTCACCTATGGCTTCAGCGGTTTTTGCTGTGCTGTCGCCGGTATCTGCCAAGCGGCGCAGGAGTACCAGGGCGATCCGGAGGCTGGCCTCGGCTACGAGCTAAACGCCATCGGCATGGTGGTGATAGGCGGCACCAGTCTCGCAGGCGGGCGCGGCGGCATTGGCCTGACCCTTATCGGCGTATTGACAATGGGCTATCTCGACAAAATTCTTTCCCTGAATGCTGTCGAGGAAGCCAGCCGCTTAATGCTAACCGCCGCGATTATTGTCATTGCGGTTTTGTTCCAGTCCACTCGCAGAAAATAACACCTGCGTTTTCCCTGAGAGGAGCCGCCCTGGACGGGGCGGCTCTATTCCGTTATACCTCATTACGCTGTATTCCCATATTTGTTCATCTGAATTTTCCATACGTCATTACTAAATGAACGATTTCATACGTGAAAAAAAGCCCCGTCGGGCGGGGCTTTACGAAGGAATGCAAAAGGTGACAGAAGGACCTGAGTTCAATTTCGAAAACGGAGATCGAACCCGATTTCGAATGGTAAAAATTCACCTTATACTGAACCAGCGATAAAACCAACACAGAAAAAGTAAAAAGCCCAAACTCGGCGTAACTATTGCTGACGCAACGTGTACGATAGAGAGATGTTGCTCTCGTATCAAACTTTATTTTCCAACGTTACAATTGCGTCGTACTCCTTCTTCGTTACCGGCTGAACGGAAAGGCGACTTCCTTTGCGAAGTAGTTCCATCGAAGCGAGAGCCTTCTGTTCTCGCAGCAATGAAAGAGGCAGCGGCGTTTTGAATTTGCGAATCAACTTCACATCGACAAGAAACCAACGAGGATTGTCTTTGGACGATTTGGGATCGTAATGCTCGTCATTTACATTCCATTGAGTCGGGTCGGGATAGGATTTGCTTACGACCTCGGCCAAGCCTGTAATGCCCGGATCCACCACGGAATGATAAAAGAGAATCGTGTCGCCAATCTGCATGTCGTCGCGCATGAAGTTCCGTGCCTGATAATTACGAACTCCATCCCACATAGTTGTTTGCTTTGGCGATGCGGCGAGATCATCTATGGAAAAAGTCGTTGGTTCGGTTTTCATCAGCCAATAGCGCATCGCGATTCTCCTTGTTGCGGCAGTGCTTTCATCGCGCATCATAGCGAGCAGCAGCAGCTTCAAGCGCGTCGATATCATTTCCACAGATGAACCGGCGCAAAGATTCAGCCTTATTATCATCCCAGGAATATATGCCTAATGCCAACAGCCTCGTGACGATTGGTTCAGGAAACCGAAGCCGGACGAGTTTGGCCGGGTTTCCGCCGACGATGGCATAGGGCGGGACATTTTGCAGGACAACCGCTCCCGCAGCCACGATGGCACCTTCGCCAATTCGCACCCCAGGCATAATCATGGAGCGCATGCCTAGCCAAGCGCCACTCTCTATCGTGGTATTGCCCTTACCGACATAGAGGTCGTCTATATATTCAAGATGGGGATAACAACTAAACCAATCGCCTCTATGCGTATTATTGCCCCCCATGACGATGACCGTCTCGGGACCGATACAGACGTAATCGCCAATGTAAAGTAGATCGATGGGCCAGCGCGGTGTCCATGTTGAACGGCTGTATTCATCGCCGTAATGATACCGCACAACCGACTCCTCAAAGGAGCCGGTCCAAGCCGGGCTGTAGTAGCTGTGCGTGCCTTGGATGTGGATATTCGGATTGGTCACAGTCTCGTGAAGGTACTCGACTTTTGACCAATGCTTTTGCTCCGGGGTGTTTGGTTTATTTTTAGTCATGGTGGAATCTATCATCATCTATGCATAAATATCAAATATTGTTTTAGTAGTCCGATGTAAGTGATCTGGAGTGAAGAGGATGGATTTGGACTATATGCAGATATCCACCATCTTCGGTTAGCCAGTGCCTTAAAAGTCATAGTCTTCGATACCTTTTCCATCGCACCATGTTCACCCGTAAAGGCCGGAGGCATCCATTCTTTTTCCAGCATAACACCTGCCGCAATGACTACAAACATTGATTGGGATAGTTTCATGGAATAGGTAGAAACAGTTTACACAAAAATAACGATCATTCGAAATAGGAATTACAGATTTATTGGCGCGGCATACCGTACATGATATTCCCCCTGCATCTTCATCAGCACTAACGAGATATTTTATAAATAATTCATGCCACTTCAATGTGATGATGGTACAGTGAGTAACCTCTCCTCGTAAAGACTGAAAGGTTACCTAATAGGTGCTAATGCAGTCCCTCGGTGCAAGTGCCGGGGGCTGTTTCGTCTCTACGTATCGCCAGTGGCGCTTACGCAAAGCTTGTCTAAATGGAAGCGATGATGACCGCAAAGCAGGCTGAAACGATAAGGGTGTAGAGGCCATTGGTGCCGATCCCCAACTTTATCGTGGATTTGTGCGAGAGATGGCTCAGGAGCAGGACTCCGGATGAAAACGGCGAAGTGGCGGCATAGATGTGGTACCCGGTCAGCATGACCAGAGCCAACTGGATCTGCGAGATCGCCAGTCCGCCCGAGGCATAGACCGAGGCGACGGCGGATATGGTAATGATAGGATGGATCCCGGCCAACGGCGGCAGCCCGATAAAAAGGATCAGCAACACAACCAGCGGCAGAGTTGAATTGACGCCCAGTGCCGATAGGCCTTCCGCCACCAGCCCGCCCATATCGATCCCTCTGAGGGCGGATGCGAGAAAGCCGGCGGAAAGAAAGAGAAACACCTCGTTGTTGTAGCCGCGCAGCGTCACGGTTCGATAATGATGGAACTGGTTGCGCAGCGACGTCCAGCGGCGCATACATGCGGCCAGCAGCAGCGGGGCCAGGAGGGAAACCAGCGGTACCACGACGCTTATCCCCTTGCCAAGCGCATACTCGAGGAGGAGAATCATCGCCATTACATAAATGACGACTCCTATAATCCAATACAAGCCGGGGCGAAAGTCACGCCCGGCCTCTTCCGACAGAGCCGCCGCATCAAGCCGTTGTGGGCGCAATTCTCCGCGCCACCGCAGACGCCCGTACTCCAGAAGCATCGATATCGCCATGCCCATGAAAGTCAACAATAAGCCCCAGCCGACCAGCGCGCTCCATTGCACGCCCAGGTAGTTGATAACCACAGCCATCGAGACGAAATTGGGCGACCAGAATATATTGATGAAATACCCCCGGGTGAGGGCATTGTAAACAGTACGCTCCGGGTAATTTTTTCGCAGGCTTTCAAAGACGAAGAAGAGCAGGGGAACCGCGCCCATATTCAACAGCATGGCAACCACGAAAGAGACGATGAGGAGCAACGCGTAAAAGCCTAGGCTGCTGCGGACATGGTGCGAGGCAAAGGCACGGATGTCTGCCTCGAAATCGTAGAAGCGCAGACACACCGCAAGGAGGGGAGTCGTCATCACCAAGGCGACGATACCGGCGTTCTCAAGAACCGCGTCCCGCCACAAGTCGAAGTTCATGCCGGAATGGTACAGCAGCACCGCCCCAACGATTACCAACACGCTGGAAACCATCAGGTAAATTCCCTTTACCCGACGTATGCACAGGGCGACCATAAGTAGGATGAGGAGAAAAAGCGCATTCGCCGATACCTCGCCAGGGAAAAATTGGCCAACGAGGAAAACCGCGACAAAGGCGATTTTCAAAAGGACGCCGATACCTTCCCCCGTTATTCCCACGCGTTCGTCCCGTCGATTATGGAGTGTCGCACCAATTCAGACATGCAACGGATTGACGTCCGCCAGGAGCGGCCCCAACTGATCCTCCGCTTCCTTCACCGCTGTCCGCATTCGCGTCAACACGTCCTTAAGGCGCGGCGGTTCCAGCCGCGAGGCGATTGCCACGATGGAAAATGCCGCCACGCACTCTCCCCGTGGATTACGAACCGGGACCGAAACACCGGTCATCATTTTAAAAAACAACCCTTCGTGGATGGCATAACCGGATTTGCGGGTTTGGGCGATATTGCGACGCACCTTGTCGTCTCCGATGCCCAGTTCGGCCCGATCCTTTTTGGTTGCGGCGAGTATCTCCTCGATCTCGTCGTCGGGCTGGAACGCCAGGAGGGCAAGCGGCCCGCTGCCCGCGCCCAGAGGGCGGAGGTCGCCGACATTCAGCGTCAGCGATTTTATAGGAAAGCTGCCTTCTGCAAATCCGAGGCACAGGGCATTATCGCCACGGCGAAGAAGGAAGTAGCTGTTGTCCTCCAAATCCTGCGCCAGCGCGCGTACATACGGCTCGATTCGCTCGGCGAGGAGGAAACGGTCATCCGCCCTTTTAACCCAGGCAAACAACCTGTCGCCGAGGTAAAAGCGCGAAGTATTCTTGTCGTAGTGCGCCATGCCATAGGCGACAAGGCCCATAAGCCCGCGATAGACAACGGTCTTTTTCAGGGCGGTGGCGTGCATGACGTCTGTGAGGCGCAGGCCCGTGTTTTTTGACGACGCGAGTGCGTCCAATATACATGCGGTGCGGGCGACGTTGCGGTGTTCTCCGCTCTGCGCCGGCTCCTTGTCAGATGCTGTCGATTTGCGTTTAGCCACCTAAGTGTCTCCACTGGGTCCAATATCAGCGTACTCCGCGGAAGCCAATTGTAAAACCCTTTTCGCCTTTTGAAGCAAAAAATCCACTCGCAATCAAGAATCCCGCCTTTTTTCCACTTTCCAATTTGACTAAGTGTCTGGAGCAGGATATGGTTCCTTTAAGAGGAATAGAAGTTCCGTTTATGGAAACTTTGCTCCACGCGCCGTTCTTGCACAAAACTTCGTTTGCGCCCGTCTCGCCGGCTTTTACCGCCGCTGCGCCGTTCGTTCATGCCCTGTCTCTGGAGAAGAGATGGAAATCGTTGGCCTTATCGGTTTGGGAATTATGGGGCTCCCAATAGCGGAGAAGCTCCTCGCCGTCGCGGCTCACCTGCTGGTCAACGACGTCGATGCGGATGCCACTGCTTCGGCGCAAACACTGGGCGCGACTCCTTCATCACGCAAGGAGATCGCACAGAAGTGTGAGGTGGTTTTTCTCAGCCTCCCTTCCAGCCGAATTGTTGAAGACGTCCTCTTCGGTCAGGATGGGATTGCCGAACACCTCAACCCTGGTGCATTGGTATGTGATCTCGGCACCAATCGGCCTGAGGACGCCTGCACTGTGGCAGTGCGGTTGGAGACGCGCGGGGTTCAATACATCGATGCACCGGTAAGCGGCGGTGAGAGCAAGGCGAAGACGGGGGAACTCTCCATCATGGCCGGCGGCGGTGCCGATTGTTTTCGCCGACTGCAACCGTATTTCCATGCCGTCGGGAGTCTTGCCACTCATTTCGGCCCGGTGGGCAGCGGATGCATGGCCAAGGCGATCAATCAAATCCTCGTCCACGTGACTCAGCTTGCCATTTGCGAAGCGTTCGCCCTGGCGGAAAAAAGCGGGCTCGATCTGGATGCCTTGTATCGCGCTTTTCGTGGGGGTTCTGCGGGAAGCGCCATGCTGGATAACCGCATCGGGAAATTCACGAGCCGCGACTTTCGGCCCGGCGCAAAGATTTCCATTGTCCACAAGGATATCGACATTGTTCTCGGCGCGGCTCGGGCGGCCCACATGCCCCTGCCGCTCACCGCCGCCCTCGGCGGGTTTCTCGAAGCGGGTATGGCGCGGGGTATGGCCGACCTTGATGTCACCGCCATGATAACCCTGTATGAATGGCTGGGTGCCGTGGAAAACGCGCCACCAGCCGCTACTTAAGGAGATAGTATGTCTGGAGAAGTGTACGGCGGCGCCATGACCGGCGGCATGGCATTAGCGACCATGCTCAAACTTGCCGGAGTCGGTTCGTTATTCGGGATGAGCGGTTTTCAACTGCTGCCGCTGTATGAGGGATACCGCGTCCTCGGCATGGACCATCACCTTATCAACGACGAGCGCTGCGGCGTGCTGGCCGCCGACGCCTATGCACGCATGACCGGCAAGCCGGGCGTTTGCGACGGTACCACCGGTCCCGGCGCGACCAACCTCGTCACCGGTCTGGTCGAATGCCTTAACGCCGGGGTACCCCTGATCGCTATCGCGGGCGATACGCATCGCCTCCACTCATGGAAGAACATGACCCAGGAAACGCGGCAGATGGAAGTCCTGCGGCCCGTGGTCAAGGAGTTGATCCGCGTCGAGGCGACCCAGCGCATTCCCGAACTGGTCCGTCGCGCTTTCGCTGTCGCCACCGGAGGCCGTCCAGGGCCGGTCCTCCTCGATATACCGGAAGACGTCATGCATGGCGAGCACGACTTCGCGGCGGAAGACTTTTACATTAACCCGCGCACGACCGTCATTCCCAGCCTCCGTACCCGGCCCGCTGCTCAGGATGTCGCGGCGGCGGCCGAACTGCTGTCGCGGGCCAAACGGCCTGTCATTCTTGCCGGTGGCGGCGTTCATCTTTCCGGCGCGTACGACCAGCTCGGTGCCTTCGCTCGCGAATTCGCCATTCCCGTCGCCACCACCATGAGCGGCAAAGGCGCTGTGGCCTGTGTCGACGACCTCGCCGTTGGGGTATTCGGCCGATACAGCCGCATTGCCAATGATTTGCTCGAGGAGGCGGACTGCATTCTCTCTCTCGGGTGCAAACTGGGCGAAATTGCGTCAAAGCGGTACGAGTATCCGAAGAGGGGCATCCCTCTGATTCATCTTGATATCGTCGCCGAAGAGATCGAACGCTGGGCTCCGGCGGCAGTGGCATTGTGGGGCGACGTCGGCGAAAGTCTTGGCGACATCGCCGCCGCACTGCGGCCGTTGACCGGTGGCGCTGTCGCGCGCCCGGAATACTTTGCCGAGATTGCGGATCGTAAAGCCAAATGGTTAGAAACCGCGAGGGCTCGCTACGAGAGCGAGGAAGCGCCAATCAATATGGGGCGAATGCTGGGCGAATTGAACAAATTCATGCCCGCGAACAGCGTCCTAATCGCCGACGGCGGCTTTGCCGCCCATTGGGGCGCGCTACTTTATGACACGAAGAAGGCGGGGCGGACCTTTGTCGCCAATCGTGGCTTTGCATCGATTGGGTACGGTATTCCCGCGTGCATCGGCGCATCGCTGGCGCGGAAATACGGCGGCATCGACGGCCCGGTGGTGGGGATAACCGGCGACGGCGGTCTCAACATGACTATCGGCGATCTCGACACCGCGATCCGCGCTGGTGCGGAATTCACCCTTCTCGTCGTCAACAATGCCGCCTCCGGTTATATCCGCGCCCTCCAGCACGCCTTCTATGGTGCGGGCAATTACCAGTCCAGTGCCTTGACCGAAACGAATTACGCCGAAATCGCCAAAAGCTACGGCTGCTACGGCATTCGGGTCGAAAAGCCGGGCGAACTCGCGGCCGCCCTGCGCCAAGCGGCTGGCAATAAGGGTAAACCGACAGTCGTCGACGTTGTCGTCACCCGCGACCCGGCGCAGATGCTTCCCGCCGCCGACAACCGCGCCATCAAAATCAAGGCTGGAGACAGGCCTGCTTAACCCGAACAGGGAGAGAGCTATGACAGTGTACGCGTTTAAAAGCAAGCTTCGCGACTGCCAAACAGCCACACTCGTCAACATCGATTATCCATCGGCGACCCTGACCAATTTTGTGTGCCGCTGCGGCGGCATTGACGCGGTGATGATTGATTGCGAGCAGGGCAATCCACATTTCCAGGATATCGAGCACTGCACCATGGCGGCGCGTTTGAACGGCGTCGCCGCCGTGGTCAGGGTGCCGTCGGCGGAACCGTGGACTATTGAACGCCACATGATGCGTGACATCGACGGCATTGTTGTGCCGCGTTTGGACACGGCCGCGCAGGCGGCGCAGGCGGTCGAGGACATAAAGTATTGTGCGCCGAAAAACTTCGCGGAAAAATCCGTCATTATTCAGATTGAATCCGCTCAGGCGGTAGAGGAATTGGACGGCTTTCTCGCTGTCCCCGACATCGATTGTTTTTTCCTGGGCGCGGTGGATTTGGCCAAAAGCATGGGCTGCGGCGGCGATTACTCCCGGCCGCAGGTGGTCGATACGTTGTGCCGCGCTCTTGCCCGAATCCGCGAGCGCGGCAAATGCGCCGGCTTTCTCGTCTCGGACCGGGACGTGGCAGTATGGAGAACGCGCGGCGCGCCCATGCTCTACACTCACGGCCACGATTTCCTTCGCGCCGGCTTGTGCGCCGGGAATGAATCGTTGGGCTCCTGAAATCGTTCGGAAAACCTCCCGAACGGTACTTCCCCACAACCAGCGCCTGTCGCCATCGCCGTCCCTCCCATCCTCTTGTGCAAGGAGAACCACATGAGCGTCGGCTCACTGTTCCACGATTTGATGCTATTGGGAACTTTCCTGCTCGCCGGGTTTGTGATACGCGAACTTGTCCGGCCCCTGCAAAAGCTGTTCATTCCCTCGGCCGTCATCGGCGGCGCGTTGGCGCTGGTCATGGGCCAGCAGGTGTTGGGGGTGACGACCATCCCGAGCTCTTTTGAACGCTTGAGCGGTGTCCTCATCAATCTGATTATGACCGCCATTGTTTTCGGCGTCACCATCAATCGGCAGCGCATCAAGTCGTACGTTGACTACACCGCCGTCATTGCCACCACCTATGGCGCGCAGTTGGCGGTTGGTGTAACGCTTGGCGCGGTGTTGACCTTCTTCTGGACGGATTTGCCCCATGCCTGGGGCATAATGGGGGTGTTTTCCTTTTGGGGCGGACACGGCACCGCCGCGTCGGCCGGAGCGGTTTTCCAGGAGATGGGGGTCGAGGACAATCTCGGCATGGGCATGATCCTGTCGACTGTGGGCCTCATTGTCGCCATTGTCGCCGGAATGATGATGGCCAACTGGGGCTTGCGCCGCAATAAGGCAGCCTATTTCAAGGTGGACGCCAAAACCGATGATTCTGTGTATCGCGGTCCGTTACCGCCCGAACTCCGTAAACCGATCGGCCTTGAGACCGTGTCGTCCGCCGGTATCAACAGCTTGGCGTTGCAACTCGCCCTCATGATGTTCTGCATGTACCTTGGCGGGAGTTTCTTCGGCTGGATCAAGGCTGCCTACAATATCAACATTCCCGTCATCGTCCATGGTATGCTTGCCGCCATCCTCCTCTGGCCGCTTCTCCTCAAATTGAACGCGAGCGCCTATGTCGACAAAACCAGCATAAACAATTTGTCCGGCCTGTGCCTGGAGCTGGTTATCTGTTCCGCCGTCGCGACCATCCGCCTTGACCTCGTCACCACCTTTATCGTTCCCATCCTCATCTACAGCATCATTATCGGGGCTTTGTCGGTGTTCCTGAACCTGTGGGCGGCCCGACGTTTTTGCAGTGTCGACTGGTTTGAAAAAGGCATCACCGCCTTTGGCCAGGGCACAGGCAATACTTCGACGGGCCTGGCGCTGCTGCGCTGCGTGGATCCCGATCTGAGGAGCAGCGCCACCGAGGCATGCGGCATCGGCACCTCGTTGTTCATCCCCATCTACGGCATTATGCCCGCTTTCGCACCGGCAATCGCCATGCGCTCGATTTGGTACGTCGTGGGCATCGGACTCGCCATCCTGGAGACGACGCTGGTTCTCGGCCGGGTGTTCCTTTGGCAAAAGTAAGGCTGTAGGCTTGACGAAAAGGTACGTATGATTTCCCTCTTCAAAACACGACCGGAACCGGGAGCCCTTGCATTACGCGAAGTACCAAGACCCGACGCCGCTCCGGGTGAGGCACTGGTGAAGGTGCGTTGCGTTGCCATCTGCGGCACCGACCTGCACATATTCGCCTGGAACGCCTGGGCCGAATCGAACTACCGCCCGCCAATCCCGATGGGGCACGAGTTTTGCGGCGAAGTGGTGGCGGTGGGTGAGGGGGTGACCCACCTGCGGACGGGCGACCGGGTAACGGCGGAGACCCACCTCGGCTGCGGCGTCTGCCCGCAGTGCCGTGCCGGGCGTGCGCATACCTGTTATTCTCTCCGGTTGTTCAGTAAACTTGGCTGCGGCTGTTTTTCCGAGTATACCGCCGTGCCGGCCGCCATGCTCCGCCCCGTCCCGGAGGGTGTCCCCGACACCCATGGTGCGGTGATGGAGCCGCTTGGCGTGGCCGCCAGGGCGGTGGACGACGCCCGCGTTTCCGGCAGCACAGTGCTTGTCATGGGCTGCGGGCCGGTGGGGCTGTTCGCCGTCGCTGTCGCCAAAGCCTTGGGCGCGGCGCAGGTACTGGCTGTGGACGTCTCTGCCCAGCGGATGGAACTCGCCTTGCGGGTGGGAGCCGCCGCCGTGTTCAACCCGGTCAAGGAGGATGTCGTTGCGTGCGTCCGCGCGGCGACGGAAGGAAGAGGTGTCGATGTGGTCATCGAGGCGTCCGGCAATCCCGTCGCCATTGGCCAGTGTTTCGCCGCCCTTGACCGTGGAGGCCGCATGGTCATGGTGGGGCTTCCGTCCGAACCGGTGCCCATCGATATTGTCAAAGACATTATAACGGGCGAACGCACCGTCATCGGCGCGTACGGCCGCCGTATCGACCACACCTGGTTGTTGGTGGAGCGTTTGCTCCGTCAAAGGGTTGTCGATGTAGACGCACTACTGACGAAGCCGTATCCGCTTGAGGAATACGAGGCCGCCTTTGCGGCTGCCGCGTCGGGAAAGTATGGCAAGGTTTTACTGCAACCGGGAGGGTTGGTATGAGACTGGAAAACACAGTGGCCTTTGTCACCGGCGCTGCCCGCGGCATTGGCAGGGCCATTGCTTTCGGTATGGCCGCGGAGGGCGCGGCGGTCATGGTGGGCGATATCGATGTGGCCGAGGCGGAGGCGGTTGCCAAAGAGATATCCGATACTGGTCACCGTGCAACCGCCGTCGGCATCGATGTCGCGGATCCCGTTCGGGTTCGCGATGCGGTAGAGGCTCTCCTCGTCCGCGAGGGCCGCATCGATATCCTGGTGAACAACGCCGGTATCGCCGCCACGACCGCCTTCCTCGATACGACCGAAGCCGAGTGGGACAGAATAATGGCGATCAACCTCAAGAGCGTGTTCTATCTCTGCCAGGCCATACTGCCGGGCATGAAAGCGCGAGGGTATGGCAAAATAATCAACATCGCGTCCATTGCGGCCAAGGTGGGCGGCGGCCTTCTCGGCACGTCCACCTATGCCGCCTCCAAAGCTGCTATGATTGGATTGTCGAAGGGCCTGGCGCGTGAATTCGCCGGATGTGGCGTGACGGTCAACAGCATTGCTCCCGGCTCCATCACCACGGACATCACCCATCGATTCATGACGCCGCAGCAGATGGCCGACAGCGTCAAGCGCATTCCGGTGGGACGCAGAGGCCTGCCGGAGGATCTGGTGGGAGCGGCAATTTTCCTGGCGTCGCACGAAAGCGACTTCATCACCGGTGCGACGCTCGACGTCAACGGAGGCATCCGCATGGACTGAAGTGGGGGTTCATTGTTTACCCATGTCTGGGAAAAGGTGCGAAAAATGTTCGATGAATCAGGAGATGTTCCGGTGCTGGTCAGCGACAGCGCCACCAAATTCACCACCGATCCGACTGGAGCGGTTATCGTCACCGCGTCGCATGGAGGCGAATATCCGGCATATTTGGCTGCAAAAATGCGGGTTAGGGCTGCGGTTTTCAATGACGCTGGCGTGGGCAAAGCCGGTGCCGGCGTGGCTGGATTGACCTACCTCGACCGTCTCGCCATCCCCGCCGCTGCCGTATCACACACCAGTGCCCGCATCGGTCACGGCGACGACACGCTCCATCGGGGAGGGCTGAGCCACGTCAATAAGGCCGCCGAGGCTCTGGGGTGCGTCGTCGGGATGCCGTGCATCGAAGCAGTTGAACGCCTGCGGACGGCTGCCTGGAGCCGCCCCGAATTGCCCGCCGCCAGCGAAGCGCGGCAAACGATTATCCATAACCCCATCCCGGTCGTCCTTATCGATTCCGCTTCCTTGGTGCTGCCGGAGGATAGCGGATCGATTGTCGTGACTGGTTCCCATGGCGGGCTGTTGGGCGGCCATGCGCCGTCGGCCTTGAAGTATGACGCGGTGGCGGCATTCTACAATGACGCCGGCATGGGACTGGATAATGCCGGCATCAGCCGGTTGCCGGCGCTGGATGCGCGAAATATCGCCGGATTTACCGTTTCGGCCCAAAGCGCTAGAATCGGGGTAGCGGTCTCAACCTACCAGGAGGGAATTATCTCGGCTGTCAACTCGGCTGCGCGACGCTACGGAGCGGAGGTCGGAATGAAGGCCCGTGAAGTGATAGACCAAATTCTGCAAATCAAATCGGTGCAACACTCCCCGTGGCAATCATGATAATCTTTTCCGCGTACTCTCTGCTTACGTCGTCGCCCATCGCCAGGACATGGCACTCCGATCCCTCTCCATAGAATCTGTGTCACTCATGAGGAGCAGCACGTTACCCATTACGGAACGCTCCTCGACCCGAACTCCCCCTGGTATGAGAACCTGCTTATGCGTGGATATATGCAGTGTTACTTGTATCATTCCTTCCTCAAGGATGAACAAGTCAAGCACAGCAGAAAATTTGAGAATAGCACTTCGAAGTGGAAATTATGCATCTCCACGCCGCCAAGGATTGCTACCAGGATCATTCCACCATAAAAAAACCGGTTACCACCACACCCGTGCGTGAACACCCCTATCATGAAGCCAATGAAAAAGAAAAGGGGATGTTATGCGCTTCAAACGCCAAAAACACTATCCACGGCCCTTTCCCGGTCCAGGCTGGGTCCAGTCCCTTGCCCACGGGTTGGCCTGCGACGCGTGCGACGTGCCGCGTCGGCACGAGCGGTGGTTCTGGCTGGCCGACCCGTGGATGGA
>JAJPXZ010000016.1 GCA_021205245.1 Planctomycetaceae bacterium | reverse complement strand
CCGGACAGACGGTTGCAAAAATCCCGATTTTGGATTGACGCGCGCGGATATCGTGGTAGGATTGCCTATTCAAATGAGTTCCAAAGCCGAGGAGAAGTAGAGGCGGCTACGTTTTCGCCGCTAAGCGGTGGAGAAGGAGCGCAGGGACGCGGAAAACGCGTCCCTGCTGTTTTTTACCGCCACCTAGAATACCCTCGCCCCCAATGCCGCCTCCTGCTGCGGCTGCAAATGAATGACCCCGTCGCCATCCAGCGTCGGCACGCCGAGGAGTAACACTTCGGAAATTTCCGGTCCCATCTTTTTGGGAGGAAAGTTCACCACCGCAATCACCAGTTGATTGAGGAGAGCCTCTTTCGGATAGTTGCGGAGGGCGGCGCAGGAAACTTTGACCCCGATTTCCGGTCCAAAATCGACGTGGAATCGATAGGTCGGCTTCCGGGACAACGCCTCCTCCACCGAGACAATCCTCCCCACCCTCATATCCACTTTTTCAAAATCGGCGAATTCAATCACCATGTTTTCTCCATAAACTGACGGCCAAATGATGTGCTGGGTTGAAGCTGGACCCAGTATATGTATAGTCCAACATGGGGGAAGCGGAATCGTCGTTGACAACCGGCTTGCCCCCATAACAATGGATAGTGCCATTGCCTTACCTATACACTCATGTTTGGCAGGAGGAAAACGGTGACGAAACCGCAAGTCGCGTTGATTATGGGCAGCTATTCCGATTATCCCAAGCTTGACAACGCCATGGCTGTGTTCAAGGAATTCGGCATCCACTACGATATACGGGTCATGTCGGCCCACCGCACCCCCGATGTCGTCGCCGACTATGCAAGAAACGCCGAAGCGAACGGCATCAAGGTCATTATCGCCGCCGCCGGTGGCGCGGCGCACCTCCCCGGCGTCATCGCCGCGTATACTATTCTTCCCGTCATCGGGATTCCGATTCAACTCCCCGGCCTGGGCGGCCTCGACAGCCTCTTGTCCATCGCCCAAATGCCTGGCGGCATTCCCGTCGCCACCATGTCGTCCAACTCCGGCGGCCCCGAAAACGCCGCCCTCTACGCCATAAGCATTTTGGCCATTACCGACCCAACCCTGACTGAAATGCTCAAAACCTACCGCCGCCGCATGGCGGACAAGGTTATCGAACGCGACTCCACCCTGCAGTGGAAATTGCAGAAAGAGGCGGAAGAGCAAAATAGACTCTAGTCATCGCACGGCACATTGGGTCTCGGGTAGACGACATTTATGAACGATCCGCTGACACCCCTTCAGGACGGAATGATTCCCGCCGCCATGCGCGCCGAACGGTCGCGGGGCAGGCGGCACCGTGAGGAAGAACATCCTTATCGGAATCCGTTCCAGCGGGACCGGGACCGGGTCGTCCATTCCGCTCATTTCCGCCGGCTCGAGTACAAAACCCAGGTTTTTGTGAACGGTGAAGGCGACAACTACCGCACCCGGCTCACCCATACCCTTGAAGTTTCGCAAATAGCCAGGTCAATCGCGCGGGCGCTCCATGTAAACGAGGATCTGGCCGAGGCGGTGGCCCTCAGTCACGATCTCGGCCATACCCCGTTCGGCCACGCCGGCGAAAGGGTGCTTGATTCCCTGATGCAGGGGCAGGGCGGATTCAACCACAACGCCCAGGGCCTGCGCATCGTCGACCTGCTTGAATCGCGCTATGCCCAGTTCGACGGGCTTAACCTGACATATGAGGTGCGGGAGGCATTTGTCCGCCACGGTGGTGCATGTGTGGCGGCGGGTTGTCCGGAGTTCGCCGCCACCGGCGCGCCGCTGCTGGAAGTGGCGGCCACTTTAATTGCGGACGATATCGCCTATCTTGCCCACGACATCGACGATGGGCTGTATGCGAACATCCTGAGCGAAGAGCAACTTCAATCGTTGGATTTATGGCGCGAAGTTACGGCTGGCGAAAAGAATTTCGCCTCTTTTCCCAAACACCTGAAAAGGACGACGGGCGTCAGGCGACTTATTAATGTGTTGGTGACGGATCTGGTCGAAGAGACAAAAACCAATCTTTGTCGTAAAAGCATGGTGGATGCGGAAGCGTTGCAATACGAAAAGGAAACGCTTCTGGATTTTTCGCCCGGGGTTGAACGAAAAAAATCCGCACTCAAGGAATTTTTATTCCACAACTTTTACCGTCACCCCAACGTCATGCGGGTCATGGGAGAAGCACAGGAAACGCTTCGCCAATTGTGGGAGGCGTATGCGGACGGTTTGGAAAAAATGCCGCTCCAGTACCGCCAAATCGCCGATAGTGTCGGAGTGAAGCGTGCTGCGGCTGATTACGTCTCCGGCATGACCGACCGCTTCGCCAGAGAGGACTGGGATCGTATCCGCTCTGGAGAAAAAATCAGCGAAATAGAAAAAAACCCATTGACAAGATAATGGGCGGCGTTATTATATGACGCTTTCCCCGACGGGGAAGAGGAATCACGCGCCAATAACGGATTTCGGATACCCAGGAGAGGCAGCTGGCCTCGCCGGTCCGAAAGTAGTGGCCGCGTACAAGATGCCTTTTCTCCCAGCGTGCTGAAAAACGCGTTCCCGGGCTGAACCGGGGGCGTTTTTTCTTGCAAAACTGTCGGTGTGGGTTACACAGACGCATTCGCGAGTAGTGCGGCATTGCCGGACTGCGGGTGTATCTTGGTGCGATTGGTTGCGAAAAAAAAATATTTTTCTCGCAAAATAAACCGCTCCGGATATAACGCTGTCGACGATGTTCGGGCTATTCACATTGCCTCACTCTATATTTTTTGTCCGCCGTTGCGGAAAGCTACCTCTTCCGCAGGGGGCGGGTTTTATGTTGTTGTCCGGTAATTGTCGGACTGGTGGGCCGGAGCATCGGCCGTGGTCATGCTGTATTATGACCGCGACGGGCGATTCCCCCAGGTTCCGCCGGTTCGGAGAGGGCGAATTCAAATGAAGCTTCCCGTTTACGACAAACAGGGCCAGTCGGTTGAAGAAATCGATTTTGATGAATCCCTGCTCGGCAAGTTTGTCAATTACAAACTGCTCCACGCCGCCGTGGTGATGTATGAAGCCAATCGGCGTCAGGGTACTGTCAAGACCAAGAATATTCGCGAGGTCTCCGGCAAGTCGGCCAAACCCTACAAACAGAAGGGTACTGGCCGCGCCCGTATGGGCCGGGTACGCCGCTTTGGTTCCCGTGGCGGCGCTACCGCCTTCGGGCCGCGTCCGCGCGATTACTCCCTCGACATGCCCCGCCAGGCCAAGCGCCTTGCTCTGAAGTCCGCCCTCCTCGGCAAATTCCGCGACAACGAGGTGCTGGTCCTTAAGGATCTCGACCTCACGGAACCCAAGACCAAGGAAGTCGTCTCCACCCTCAAGAATCTCAAGGTTGACAATGGCTGCCTGATGGTCGTTCCCGAATATAACGAGAACGTCCTCAAGTCCTGCCGCAACCTGCCGAAAACCGAGCTTTCGGTTCTGTCCGATCTCAACGCCTATACGGTGCTTCGCCGCAAGTCGGTCATCTTCACCAAGGCCGCTTTGGAAGCCCTGGCCCAGGAGGTGTCGAAATGAAGCGTTCCGTTCTGGCGCGTAAGCGCATCCCCGTGGCGACCATGGAACCCTACCGGGTAGTCCGTCGTCCCCACGTTTCGGAAAAAACCACCGACCTGATTCAGAACTTTAACACCTATGTGTTCGAGGTCGACCCCGAAGCCACCAAGACCGATATTCGCGAAGCGATTACGAAGATTTGGGACGTCCGGGTGCAATCCATTCGCATTGTCAACGTCAGGGGTAAGGCCCGTCGCATGGGCCGCATCACCGGGTTCTCCCGCTCCTGGAAGAAGGCAATCGTCAAGCTCCACGAAGGCGACGGCATCGACGTGCTGCGCTAGCGCGTTGTCACACTAACGAACACGCTCTAGCAATTTGTAAATGGAGAAAGTCATGGGTATTAAAAAGATGCGGCCGATGACTCCGGGTACCCGGCACATGTCAATGCTGGATTTCGCCGACATCACCAAGTCGACCCCGGAAAAGAAGCTGACCAAAAAGCTCAAGTCGAACGGCGGCCGTAATAACCGTGGTATTATCACCACCCGTCACCGTGGCGCCGGCGTCAAACGCCGTTACCGCATCATCGACTTCAAGCGTAACGACAAGGACGGCGTCACCGCCAAGGTCGCCTCCATTGAATATGATCCGTATCGTTCCGCCAACATCGCGCTCCTGCACTACGCCGATGGCGAGAAGCGTTATATCCTCGCGCCCCTCGGTCTGCAGGTTGGCATGCACGTGATGAACGGTCCCGAAGCCGAGCCGGAAGTGGGCAACTGCGTTCCGCTCGAAAATATTCCGCTGGGTCTGACGGTCCACAATGTCGAATTGACCCCGGGGCAGGGCGGTAAGATTGCCCGTTCCGCCGGCATGCAGATTACCCTGCAGGCTCGCGACGGTCAGCATGCCATTATCCAGATGCCTTCCGGCGAAATGCGCCGCGTCGACAAGCGCTGCCGCGCCACGATTGGCACGGTCGGCAACCTCGACCACGGCATGATTTCCATCGGCAAGGCCGGCCGTAAGCGTCACATGGGCTGGCGTCCGTCTGTTCGTGGTTCCGCCATGAACCCGGTTGATCACCCGCTGGGCGGTGGTGAAGGCCGTCACGCCGGCGGTCACCACTACTCGAGCCCGAGCGGTGTCTACGCCCGAGGCGGCCGCACCCGCGACCCCAAGGCGCGCAGCAACAACCTGATTATCACCAAGCGCAAGAAATAAGTAAGCGGCGCTGTCCAGTATTAACCACGGCAACCCCGATTGTTCGGAGAAAATGATGGGTCGTAGCAAGAAAAAAGGTCCCTACGTTGACCTCAAGCTTCTCGCCAAGGTCATGAAGCAGAAAGAAACCGGTTCGCGTGACGCAATCAAGACCTGGGCGCGCGCCTGCATGATTGTTCCCGAATTCATCGGCCACAATTTAGCCGTCCACACCGGACACAAGTTCACCGCCATCTTTGTCTCGGAAGGTATGGTCGGTCATAAGCTGGGCGAGTTTGCGTTGACCCGCAACTACCACAGCCACAATAAGTAATCACCGGTCGAGCCGGGTTAAGCAAACATAGCATAGCGGCCGCGTCGCCGCTCCGAATAATGCGAGGGTTAACAAAATGGCTTACGTCGCCAAACACAGGCATGCGCCGATCAAGGCTTACAAAGCCCGCCTGGTCATCGACCTCGTTCGCGGCAAGTCTGTGAACGATGCCTTGAACATTCTTCGTTACAAACCTCAGCGTGCCGCCAGGATGATCGAAAAAGTCATCCGTTCCGCCCAGGCCAACGCCGAAGACAAGGGAGCCGCGGGCGAGTTTTTCGTCACCAAGGCTTGGGTTGACGAAGGCTTCGTGATGAAGCGCTTCCGTCCCCGGTCCCGTGGTGGTGCCGCGCCGTACCTGCGCCGCCGCAGTCACATCTGCGTTGAAGTGGATGTGCAAGAGTAGTTCATAATTAAAGCGCGTCGCGAGGGCGGTAGATTCCGGCGCATTCGTTTGTCGTAAGACAGGAGATTCCTGTGGGCCAGAAGGTTCATCCGATTGGGTTCCGTACCGGCATCACGCGAGACTGGGATTCGCGTTGGTATGCCGACAAGAAAAATTTCGGCCGTTACCTTGTCGAAGACCACAACATCCGTAAGTATCTCAAGAAGGCCTTGTCCTTTGCGGCAATCGCCAAGACCGAGATCGAGCGGACCGAGGACGAGGTGGAAGTTATCATCCACACCGCCCGCCCCGGCGTGGTCATCGGCCGTCGCGGCACCGAGGTGGACCGTCTGCGCGAAGATCTCGAGCGTCTCATCCAGACCAAGGTCTCGGTGAAGATTAAAGAAATCACCAAGCCCGAGCTCAACGCCCAACTGGTCGCCGAAGGCATTGCCGAACAGATCGTCAAGCGCGTTGCTTACCGCCGTGCCATGAAGAAATCGGTCGAAGCCTGCATCCAGGCCGGCGTCTACGGCATCAAGGTGCGTTGCTCCGGTCGTCTTGGCGGTGCTGAAATCGCCCGCGCCGACGGCTATACCGTTGGCAACCTGCCGCTGCAGAAATTGCGCGCGGTCATCGACTACGGCTTTGCCGAAGCCCACACCATGATGGGCAACATCGGCGTCAAGGTTTGGCTCTATAAGGGCGACGTCGGCGAGGAAATCGCGGACGAGTCTGCCGAACTGCCCCAGCAGCAGGGCCGTGGCCGCCGCTAACGGGTATCGCGCCGGTAAAATTGAAGAGATTGTATTGAAGGGATAAAGTCATGGCTCTGATGCCGAAACGTCTGAAAAATTCGCGCAAGTTCATGCGCGGCCGCATTCGCGGCAAGGCCACCTCCGGTAACTTCGTCGCCTTCGGCGAATTCGGGATTCAGGCCATGGAACCGGGCAAGATTACCTCGCAGCAGATCGAGGCCGCCCGTGTTGCCGCCAACCGTCTGATCAGCGGCCAGGGCAAGATGTGGATTCGCATCTTCCCGCACAAGTCCGCCACCTCCCGTCCCGCTGAAACGCGTATGGGTAAGGGCAAGGGCGAAGTCGACCACTGGTTCGCCGCTGTCAAGCCCGGCACCATCCTTTTTGAAATGAGTGGTGTGTCCGAGACCCTCTCCCGTGAGGCGTTCAAGCGCATGGCCTATAAATTGCCCATCAAGACCTGTTTCGCCCAGAGGAGACATTCGTTATGAAGTCCGAGGAAATTCGCGCCCTGGAGCCGGCGGCGATTATGACCGAGGTCGAGAAGCTGCGCCGTGAACTTCTGGAACTCCGCTGCAAGGTTGCTCTCGGGGAGGACGTTCGACCCCACCGGCTCAAGGAAATCAAGAAGGAAATCGCCCGTATGCTCACCATTACGGTTGAAAAGAATAGCGCCGCCAGCAAAGGAGTCAATGCATGACGACTGAAGCCAAGACTGAGCGGTCCAGCCGCCGTACAGTGCAGGGTGTGGTCAAGTCCACCAAGATGCAGAAGACCATTCTCGTCACGGTCATGCGCGAGTTCAAGCACCCGAAGTACGAGAAGCGCGTCCGCCGCACCAAGCACTATGTCGTTCACGACGAAAACAGCGAGGCCAAGGTGGGCGACGTGATCGAAATGATGGAAACGCGCAAGCTGTCCAAGACCAAGAATTGGCGTTTGGTCAAGATCCTGAAGCGCGTCGAATAAATTTGTTTGGGACCACAACGGCTGGCCCCGCCCGCAAGGGCAGGCGGCTGCCGGAAAGTTCCGAGTCGTCCGTCATAATGGGGCTCGTGGCAGGTAGACCCGCCCGCGCCTGGAGGTTATATCCGTGATTCAGATGCAGACTATGTTGGATGTGGCCGACAACACCGGCGCAAAGCAGGCCATGTGCATCAAGGTGCTGGGTTCCACCCGCCGCCGCTACGCTTCGCTCGGTGACATTGTCGTCGTCACCGTCAAGAAGGCGGTCCCGGGCGGAGAAATCAAGGCCGGCACCGTCGCCAAGGGCGTGGTCGTCCGCACCAAGAAGGCGGTCAAGCGCCCCGACGGCACGTCCATCCGCTTCGACTCGAACGCTATCGTTCTTGTCGATCAGGACAAGAATCCGCGCGGTACGCGCATATTCGGACCCGTCGCCAGGGAACTGCGCCAGGCCAATTTCATGAAAATCGTATCGCTGGCCCCGGAAGTCGTCTGAGTCGCCATTGCGTAGTAACGAGTAAAAGCGCGAGGCAGACACAACCACCCGAAGCCAGTGAAGAAGGGTAGAGCAATGGAAACAATCAAGACCCGCATTCGCAAAAACGACATTGTTCAGGTCATCGCCGGCGCGGACGGCGGGAAAATGGGCGCTGACGCCGGTTCCGAACGCGGCAAGCGCGGCAAGGTCCTTGAAATCGACCGGGTCAGGAATCTGGCCAAGGTTCAGGGCATCCAGATGGTCTACCGCCACCTGCCTGTCTCGAAGGATCCCAATCGCCCGGGTGGCGGCCGCATCGAGAAGGAAGCGTTCGTCAACCTGTCCAACCTGATGATCGTCTGCCCCAAGTGTGACGCCCCGACCCGCGTCGGCGTCCGCGAGGAAAAGCAGGAGCGCGAAGGCGGCAAGGTCAAGACCAAGCGCATCCGCGTATGCAAGAAGTGTGGCGGCGATATAGCCGAGCGCGATTAGTACAAAAAATACAAATTACCATAACATTATCCCCGGAGTGGCGGTCGGGATCGCCGCTCGCAGAAGGAACCAAACGCTATGAAGTCTGCTCGTCTTCTGGAAAAATACCGTAAGGAACTGCTGCCCGCCATGCAGAAGGATTATGGCCGCAGCAATCAGCATTCATTGCCCCGGCTGGAAAAGATCTGCCTGAACATGGGTATCGGCAAGGCCATTGACGACTCGAAGATCCTCGAAGAGGGCGTCAAGATTATGACCACCGTCGCCGGTCAGGCCGCTGTCGTCACCAAGGCCCGCGTCTCGGTCTCCAATTTCCGCCTCCGCCAGGGCTATAAAATCGGCTGCCGCGTGACCCTGCGCAGCAACACGATGTGGGAGTTCTTCGACCGCCTCGTCGCTACCGCGATTCCGCGAATTCGCGACTTTCGCGGCGTGTCCAGGAAGTCCTTCGACAAGTCGGGCAACTACTCCCTCGGTATCGAGGAAGTGACGATTTTCCCCGAAGTGGACGCCGACCGGCTCGTCTACCCCTTCGGCATGGACGTGACCTTTGTAATCAAGAATTCCAAGGGCCGCGAAGAAAGCATGAAATTCCTGAAGATGTTGGGCATGCCGTTCGCTGAATAATGAGCCAATCGCTCGAGACGCGAATACTATTTGGAGAAATAACGTGGCGAAAACATCCTGGATTGTGAAGTCGAACCGTCCTCCCAAGTTCAAGACCCGCGGCTACACCCGCTGCAAAATTTGCGGTCGCGCGCGCGCGGTATATCAGAAGTTTAACATTTGCCGCATTTGTCTTCGGAACTTGGCCAACAAGGGCGAGATTCCGGGCATGCGCAAGTCCAGCTGGTAATAGATAGAGTCAGACCTTTTTGACGCCGCGCCTCTGTGCGTGTGTCATGGCCCCTTGTGCCGGCGAACGTCATTTCGCACAACTGAAGAAGGAAACTCGGTATGAGCATGACCGATCCCGTGGCAGATATGTTGACCCGCATCCGCAATGCCAACGCCTTGATGTGGCCTGAAGTCAACATGCCCTCCACCGCCATTAAGATCCGTATTGCCGAAGTGCTGAAGCGCGAGGGCTTCATCGTCGACTTCGACATCATCGACCGTCCCCTGCAGAATGAGCTGAAAATCAAGCTCAAGTACGGTCCGGAAGGGGAGAAGGTCATCCGCAACATCACCCGCACCTCGAAGCCGGGCTGCCGGGTGTATCGCGGCTACCAGGACATTCCGGTGGTCCTGAGCGGCCAGGGCGTGGCCGTGGTGTCCACGAACCAAGGCGTCCTTTCCGACCGCGAGTGCCGCGTTAAGAAGGTGGGCGGCGAGGTCTTGTGCACAGTTTACTAGATTAACTTAGGTGTGCCTGGCGCTACGGATTACTGTGCGCCGCCCCGTCCTTTGTTTTTCAACGCTATAGGATGAGAATACATGTCACGCGTAGGAAAAAAACCGGTTACGGTGCCCGCGGGTGTGACCGTCTCGGTCCCCGCCGAAGAAATCGTGGTCAAGGGTCCCAAGGGCGAGCTGCGTCAAAAGCTTGTACCAGGGGTCAAGGTCGATGTGGGCGAGGGCGAAGTGACCGTCACCCGCGAGTCCGATTCCAAACAGAACCGGGCGCTTCACGGCCTGTACCGGGCTCTCATTCAGAATATGGTGGTCGGGGTGACTCAGGGCTATGAAAAGCGCCTGCGCATTGTCGGCACCGGCTATCGTGTGGAGCTGAAGGGCAAGATCCTCTCCATCGTTGCCGGCTTTGCCCATCCGGTCGACTACCCGATTCCGGCCGGTATCGAGGTCGAGGTTCCGAAGTCTTCCAGCCGCGAATACATGGACTTCATCGTCCGTGGTATCGACAAGCAGTTGGTCGGCGAAGTATCGGCTCAGGTCCGTCGTGTCCGTCCGCCAGACCTCTACCAGGGCAAGGGCATTCGCTTTACCGATGAACATGTGCGCCGTCTCGAAGGCAAGTCCTTCGGCGCGGGCAAGTAACCATACACTAAAAGGGGCATCGGCTGCGGGGCAGGTCGCTTTTAGCGCAGACCCGTCCGACGTCCGGGAGAATCAACCACATGGAACGCATTCTGAAGAAACGTTACGACCTGCGCCGCCGCCACAACCGGTTGCGTCGCAAGGTTACCGGTACTGCCGAACGGCCGCGCATGGCTGTCTATCGCAGCCTCAAGAACATCTCGGTGCAGTTCATCGACGATGTCGCGGGCCGTACCTTGGCTGCGTTGTCCACCGAATCCAAGGACTTCTCCGGCTACGGCGGCAACGTCGCCGCTGCGGAAAAGCTTGGCGCGATGGCTGCCGAAAAAGCGAAGGCCGCTGGCGTCGAGTCAGTCGTCTTCGATAAGGGCGGACGCAAGTACCACGGTCGGGTCAAGGCCTTGGCCGACGCGGCCCGCAAGGCTGGATTGAAATTTTAACAAGCGGTCTTTTCTCATAATGGAGTTAGCGGCATGGCTGAGAACGGCGAAACAAGAGTGACTTCCGGCGGTTCCGGAGACCAGGGCGGTTCACGTCGCCCCCGTGGCGGCACCCGTACCGGCGCCCCCGGTGAGGGCGGCGCGGCAGCTGGAGCCCGTGGCGGTCGTGGACGCGGCGACACCATGCGTCGCGGCCGTGGCAGGCGCGACCGGGACGAACCCAGGGAACGCGAGTTCCAGGAAACGCTGATCAGCGTCTATCGCTGCTCGGCCACAGTCAAGGGCGGCCGGCGTCTCTCCTTCGGCTCCCTGGTGTGCGTGGGCGACGGCAAAGGCCGCGTCGGCGTTGGCTATGGCAAGGCGAAGGAAGTTCCCGGTGCCTTCCAGAAGGCTATCAAGGCCGGTCGTCGCAGCTTGAAGCGCTTCACCATCACCCCCGGCGGGTCGATTCCGCACGAAGTGAAGGGCCGCTTCGGCGCGTCCCAGGTGGTGATGATTCCCGCCATGCCCGGTACCGGCGTTATCGCCGGCACGGCGGTCAAGGCGATTCTCGAAGCCGGCGGCCTCACCAACGTCCTGACCAAGGTGTATGGTTCCACCAACACCCGTAACGTGGTCAAGGCTGTCATGGACGCCCTGGAAAAGCTGCGCTCGAAAGAAGTGACCGAGACCCTGCGCGGCGTTGAACTCTAATACTTCGATTACCTGCGGTTTGTCGTGCGCCTAGCCTGCGACGCCGAGCCTGGCTCTTTTGCCGCCGGGCGCTCAAGGAAATATAACCATGAATCTTACCGATGTCTTCAACAAGGTTACCGCCCACAAGCGCAAAAAGAGAGTCGGCCGCGGTGCCGGTTCCGGTCACGGCAAGACAGCCGGCCGGGGCCAGAAGGGTCTTGGAGCGCGTACTGGTGCGAACCGTCTGCGCGGGTATGTCGGCGGCCAGACCCAGCTTAAGGAACGGCTCCCGAAGGTCGGCTTCAACAACGTCGTCCACGCCACCGTCTACGTCCCGGTCAACCTCGACTGGCTGAACGTTAACTTTGAAGACGGCGATGTGGTGGATGTGAAGTCCCTGCGCGAAAAGGGCTTTGGCATCCGTCGTGGCGAACTGGTCAAGGTCCTTGGCTATGGCGACATCACCAAGAAGCTGACTGTCAAGTCCAACGGCATCTCCAAGACCGCCAGGGAAAAGATCGAGAAGGCCGGCGGCAGCGTCGAGCTGATTCCGGTCACCCAGAAGGCTGGCAAGGTCAAGGAAGCCGCCTCGGAGTAACTTACGTTTATCCTGTCTCTTCCATGACCTGCCGGTTAGCGTCTCGGTCAGGGGAGGGCACTGCAGAGCGCCTACGGGTGGACTGACTACATGTTTGACATTATTTCAAGAATACTCAATGTCAAGGAACTGCGCACCAAACTTGGCATTACGTTTCTCTTGCTGATCGTCTTCCGCTTGGGGTCTTTTATTCCCACCCCCGGCGTCAACGTCAGAGCCATCACCGATTACGTCGCCAGCGCCCAGGGAGCCATGGGTGCCGTTTTGAGCATGGCTGACATGTTCACCGGCGGCGCGTTGTCCTCTATGGCCATTTTCGGCCTCGGCATTATGCCGTATATCACGGCGTCCATTATCTTCCAGCTCCTGACCGCCATCATTCCGTCTCTGTCGAGGCTGGCCCATGAAGGCGCGACAGGCAGGAAGAAGATCAATCAGTACGTCCGCGTCGCCACCGTCGCCCTTTGTATCGTCCAGGCGTCGATGCTGGCGTGGGGCTTGTCCTCCGCCGCTGGAACTGACGGCGCGGGCACATATATCGCCGCCGGTGTTACTCGGTGGGAATTCTTCGCATACGTCGTCATGTCTCTGACCGTCGGCACCATGTTCCTGATGTGGCTCGGGGAGCAGATCGACGAGTTCGGCATCGGCAGCGGCATATCGCTGATTATCATGGCCGGCATCCTGTCCAGGATTCCACAGGCTATCGGCAACCTCGTGTCGGGTGCCAGCCCCACCGGAGCTGGTTCAACCATCACCCTTGGTCAGGTCGTATTGCTGATTCTCCTATTTGTCGTCATGACCCTGGCTGTTGTCATGATTACTCTCGGCACCCGCCGCGTCCCGATTATGCAGGCCAAGGCGGTGCGCGGGCGCAAAACCTATGGTGGACAGCGTCAGTTCCTGCCCCTCAAGGTTAACCAGGCCAACGTGATTCCGATCATCTTTGGCCAGGCCATCATGCAGGTTATCGCCGGTATCGCCGGTATCGTTCTTGGGGTTTACGGCGTCTTTATGAGCCCCGGTTCGTTCTGGTATACGGTCTGCTATATTCTGCTGATTATTTTCTTCTGCTACTTTTATACCGCCATCCAGTTCAACCCGAATGAGATAGCGGATAACCTGAAGCAGGGCGGCATGTATATCCCCGGCATCCGTCCCGGTAAGCGCACCGCCGAGCACCTCGGCAAGATTATGAACCGTATCGCCTTGGCGGGCGGCGCCTTCCTGGCCCTGATCGCTATTGTGCCGCAGTTCATCTCCAATGCCCTGAGTGTCGGTTACGATATCAGTGGCCTTCTGGGTGGTACCGGCCTGCTGATTGTCGTCGGTGTGGCCCTGGACCTGGTGCAGAAGGTGGAGAGCTACCTGCTCATGCGCAACTACGAGGGATTCGGCATCGCCGGTGGGCGCATTAAGGGCCGCAGAGGGTAAATCGCCAATGTCTGACAAGATAATCCTGAAAACCCCGGCCGAGATCAAGCTGATGCGTGAGGCCGGCAGGATTGTGGCTCAAGCCCTTCACCTGGTTGGTACTATGGTGGAACCGGGCGTCACCACGAAAGAACTTGACAGAGCGGTCGAAGAGTTAATAATAAAGGCAGGCGGCACCCCGACGTTTAAGAATTATCCCGCCGCCAACCCGCGCTTTCCGACGTTTCCCGCGTCTATATGCGCTTCGGTGAACGAGCAAGTGGTACATGGCATCCCCAGCGAGAGGGAGCTGCGGGAGGGCGACATCATTTCCATCGATGTCGGCGTTCACTTGAACGGCTGGTGCGGTGATGCAGCGCGAACTTATCCTGTGGGGCAGGTGGCCAAAAAGGTCAAGAAGCTTCTCGAAGTGACTGAAGCCAGCCTCATGCGGGCAATCGACCAGGTCAGGGTCGATAAAAAATTGCGGGACGTCTCGGCTGCGGTGCAGAAAGAGGTCGAGTCGAACGGCATGTCGGTCGTCAAGCAATTCGTCGGCCACGGCATTGGCCGGAACATGCACGAAGGCCCGCAGATTCCCAACTATGTTTGCGGCCCGCGCGAACGGTTGGACGGGTATTTTCCCGATTGCACGCTCAAGGCCGGTATGGTACTGGCTATTGAGCCGATGGTCAACCTGGGCGGCTCCGATGTGTTAGTCGATCGCCGCGACGGGTGGACAGTCTATACCAAAGACCGGACCTGGTCGGCCCACTTCGAGCATTCAGTGGCGTTGACCGAAGATGGTCCGTATATTTTGACGGAGTTGTAAACACATGGCTAAAGAGGATTCCATCAGCGTTCAGGCCACGGTGCGGGAGGCTCTGCCTAACGCGCAGTTCCGGGTTGAACTTGAATCCGGCCACGTGGTTCTGGCACATATCAGCGGCAAGATGCGGCAGAATTTCATTCGTATCCTGCCTGGCGACAAGGTGACGGTGGAACTTTCCCCCTACGATCTCAAGCGCGGTCGCATTACCTACCGAGGCTAGAGACGGTTCGGTTATTAGTATACCCAGCGGACCCTGTCCGAAAACGACAACAGAGGAGCAGTACGATGAAAGTTACCCCGTCTATTCGCAAACGTTGCGAGCACTGCAAGATGATTCGCCGCAAAGGCGTTTTGCGTATTATCTGCAAGGTCAATCCCCGCCACAAGATGCGTCAGGGCTAGTGACCGGTTACCCTATTTGTGAAAAACGGCCCAAACAGGCCACAAAAAACAGTTACTATAAGCAGGAGGCGCACGGTGCCGAGAATTCTTGGTGTTGACATTCCCAACGACAAGCTTGTTGAAATCGCCCTAACCTATCTCTATGGCGTCGGTTCCACCACCGCCAAGAAGATCGTGGCCGAAGTGGGCATCAAGCCCGGTACCCGCGCTAAGGCGTTGACCGACGAAGAGCTGGGTCAGATTACCGCGCTCCTCGACAAGTCCTATGTCGTCGAAGGCCAGTTGCGGCGTCAGATCGCCCAGAACCTGCAGCGTCTTAAAAAGATTGGCTGCTATCGTGGCATCCGCCACGGCCGTGGCTTGCCGGTTCGCGGTCAGCGCACCCGCACCAATGCCCGTACCCGTAAGGGCAAGAAGAAGACCGTCGCGGTCAAGAAGTCCGTGAAGGCCATGCGCTAAGCCCGATGGTGGTATTGATTTAAACGGCCGAGAAACCCCTGTCAGGCGCGGTGCGCCGACTATGGCATTGGCCTTTAGGAGAGTGGATAATGGCGAAACGGTATCGCAAAAAGAAAGTCAAGAAGTCGGTGGCCAAGGGCGTTGCTCACGTCAAGGCTACCTTCACCAATACCAGCCTCACCATCACCCACATCTCCCGCACCCCCTCGCTCTGCGCCCCGGCCGGTACCGCCGGCTTCCAGAACCGCCGCAAGTCGACCCCGTTTGCCGCCCAGAAGACAGCCGAATCGGCTGCCGAAAAGGCGATGAAGATGGGTATGCGCGAGATGGAAGTGTTGGTCAAGGGACCGGGTGGTGGTCGCGAAAGCGCCATCCGTGGTCTGCAGTCGGCTGGCGTCGCCATCAAGGCGATTGAAGATGTCACACCGCTGCCCCACAACGGTTGCCGTCCCCGCAAGCGTCGCCGCGTCTAGGTACCGTTTTTCCGCTTCCTCCCTTTTGGGCGGCGGCTGTATGTACGGCATCTTGAGACTGGGTGAGAATTTACAGAATACTTTCCATCCCGGGTTTGTGCGATGAGGTCGGGCGCGTCATATTTGCCGCGCCCTGAACCGTGAAGCCCTATTCGGGATAAGGAGATAGATATGCGCATTCGCTGGAAGAGCTTTGAACTTCCGACGCGCGTAGTGTTGGACAATGAAAGTTCGACCGACACCTACGGAAAATTTACGATTGAACCTTTTGAACGCGGTTTCGGCGTCACCATTGGTAACTCCCTCCGCCGCGTTTTGCTGAGCTCCCTTGAAGGCGTCGCCCCCGTGTCCCTGCGCCTTGATGGCGCACTGCACGAGTTTGCCGCCATCCCGGGCATTGTCGAAGACGTTATCGACATCGCCCTGAACGTCAAAGAAATGCTGGTCTCCTATGAAGGCGATGCGCCCGAGACGGTAAAGATTGAAAAAACCGGTCCCGGACCCGTCCTGGCCGGTGACTTCACCCCGCCCGTCGGCGTGGAAATCGTCAACAAGGATCTACACATCGCCACGGTTGAAGGTGCGAACACCACCTTCAAGGCCGAGGTCGAGTTCCGCAAGGGCAGGGGCTATGTCCGTTCCGAAGACTTCACCTGGAAGAACCAGGAGACAATCGGCGTCATTCCCCTGGATGCGTCGTTCTCGCCTGTCCGTCGCGCCCGTTGGCGCGTTGTCGAGACCCGCGTTTCCAAGGTGACCGACTACGATCGTCTGATTATCGAAATTTGGACTGACGGTACCATCAAGCCGGAACAGGCGTTGATTGAAGCCGCCACCATTCTTCGGAAACACCTGAATCCGTTCGTGAAGTACTACGAACTGGGCAGCGAAGCCACCGCTGTTGTCGGCGGCGAGATCATCGCTCCCGAAGGGGAAAAGGAAGGTACAGACAACTCCGCCCTGGCGGAGAAGCTGTCCCAGCCGGTCAGCGTGCTCGAACCCTCGGTTCGCGCCGCCAACTGCCTGGCCGCGGAAGGCATCAAGACCATCCGTGACTTGGTCACCCGTCAGGAAGCCGATATGCTGCAGGTGCGCAATTTCGGCAAGACCAGTTTGAAGGAAATTAAGCAGAAGCTGATCGAGCAGGGCTTGTCGTTCGGTATGGCCGACGTCTAGTCCTAACCGATTAGGTGGATGTTGATTGGGCAGTAATCTTTGTAGAGAACCCGGGCGTAAACCACGCGGCGAATCGGTAGACGTCGCAGCCTTGGCCAGTTTGATGGGATTGTAATTATGAGACACATGAATCGCGGGCGCAGGCTCAGCCGTACTTCCAGTCATCGCAAGGCAATGTATCGCAACATGGTTGCCGCATTGTTCACGCATGGTCGCATCATCACCACCCCCGCCAAGGCCAAAGAGGCCCGTCCTTTCGCCGAGAAGCTGATCACCTTGGCGAAGAAGGGTTCGGACAATCTGGCTGCTCGCCGTCGTGCGATTCGTCTCCTCCACGACCCGGCCCTGGTCCGCTCCCTGTTTGAAGACCTCGGTGTCCGCTACAAGGACCGCAATGGCGGCTACACCCGCATCCTCCACCTGTCCCGTACCCGCATTGGCGACGGCGCGCGTCAGGTGTTGTTCGAGTTGGTCGAAGGCGGCGTTCCCGCCAGCAAGACCAAGACCGAAAAGCCCCGTGCCGCCGTGGTGAAGGACGACGAGTCCGCCAAGCCGGCCGAAACCACCTCCACCCCTGAAGCCGAGGCATCAACGGAATCGGCTCCCGAAGCTGTGGAAGCGGGCGATTCCGCCGAAGCCAGCACCGACGGTGAAAAGGCTGAATAGCCAGAGCGGTACATTGAATTCAAAGTATCCTCACGAAGCGCGTCCATTAGGGCGCGCTTCGTTTTTTTTACGTACTAGTCGCGTTATTCCCAGTGTTACCCTGCACCGGTGTGATGGCGGGAGAGGGCGGGCCGTTTTACTTGGTCTTGCGCTGGTTGTACGCCGAGCGTTCCCCTCGGGGCGTATAGGCGCAAACGTCGCACTCTCCCTTTACCGTCACCCCGGCGTCTGGACATCCGCCGTGGGACTGACGGGAGGTTGTGCCGGGGCAAGGCGGGATTACCAA
>JAJPXZ010000034.1 GCA_021205245.1 Planctomycetaceae bacterium | reverse complement strand
ACCGTATGCTGGGAGATACTGTAGCGAT
Source organism: Planctomycetaceae bacterium (assembly GCA_021205245.1). GTDB lineage: Bacteria > Planctomycetota > SZUA-567 > SZUA-567 > SZUA-567 > JAJBSZ01. The sequence goes on along the minus strand of JAJPXZ010000034.1, from coordinate 2,987 downwards.
TGTCATCCCGGTTGCCCCGGCACAACTCCCCGTTTTTTCCGCTGATGCACGTAAAGACGCCGGGGTGACGAAGCGGGGGAATGCGGCGAAAAGCGCCAGAAACGCCTGCAGGACTAGCAGAAACGCCCCATCCTCCCCCATCCGTCACCCCGGCGTGCGGACATCCATCAGCGGGCCAAGCGGGCGGTTCGGCCGGGGTCCACGCCAGAGGCAGTGACGGCACCAAACTCAGGCGGTTAAAGCACAAAAAAAACGGACAGCCGCAGGGCTGTCCGTTCTCATTGCATAATCTAAAATCACCACTTACAGCGTGGCAAGGTACTCGATGAGTTCAACCGTCTTGTTCGAGTAACCCCATTCGTTGTCGTACCAGGAGACGAGCTTGACGAAGTTGGCGTTCAGCATGATGCCGGCCTTCTTATCGAAGATCGAGGTGCGCGGGTCGCCGATGAAGTCGGACGAGACCACGTCGTCTTCGGTATAGCCGAGGATGCCCTTCAGTTCGCCTTCCGACGCCTTCTTCATGGCGGCGCAGATGGCTTCGTAGTCGGTGCCTTTTTCGAGGCGGCAGGTCAGGTCGACGACCGAGACGTCCAGGGTCGGGACGCGCATCGACATGCCGGTCAGCTTCCCGTTCAGGGCGGGGATGACCTTGCCGACGGCCTTGGCTGCGCCGGTCGAGGACGGGATGATGTTGTAGGAAGCCGCACGGCCGCCGCGCCAGTCCTTGTTGGAGGGACCGTCAACCGTCTTCTGGGTCGAGGTGGCGGAGTGGACGGTGGTCATCAGGCCTTCGACAATGCCGAAGTTGTCGTGCACGACCTTGGCGATGGGGGCCAGGCAGTTGGTGGTGCAGGAGGCGTTGGACAGGATGTTGACGTCCTTGCCGATGGTCTTGTGGTTGACGCCCATGACGAACATGGGGGTGTCGTCCTTGGACGGCGCGGACAACACTACCTTCTTCGCGCCGGCCTTGAGGTGGGCTTCGGCTTTTTCCTTGGTGAGGAAGATGCCGGTGGATTCAACGACGAAGTCCGCGCCGATGTCGCCCCACTTCAGGTTGGCCGGGTCTTTTTCGCCGGTGACGCGCACCTTCTTGCCATTGACGACGAGGTTGCCGCCGTCGGCCTTGATTTCGCCCTTGAACTGGCCGTGGATGGTGTCATACTTGCACATGTAGGCAAGGTATTCCGCATCGAAGAGGTCGTTGACGCCGACGACTTCAACGTCGTTGCGGGTCTGGGCGGCGCGGAACACCAAGCGCCCGATGCGGCCGAAGCCATTGATGCCGATTTTAACTTTTGCCATGTTGGAAAATCCTCCAAAAAAGGGGCCGTATGTCATAAACGCGACAGCACGTTATGCATGGTTCATGTGGGTCGCGCCATCCCCTCGCGCAAACCCGACAAATTATATCCAGCAACTAATTCCGTTGCAAGGGTGGAACGAGGAAACAATTCTTGTATAATCGACGTAATTGGCACCATCGCTGAACCTAAAATCATCTAGGGCTGCAAAACACCTTGCATTGCCTGGAGTAAGAAGGATAGATACCATATGAGAAGAGGTCTGGGAACTCCGCAACGGCCGGTAAGGGATCGCAACGAATCCGAAGCGTTAAGCGTGTCCGAATTGACCCGCACCATCAAATCCCTGTTGGAAGGCCGTATCGGTACCGTCTCGGTCACAGGCGAAGTGGCTGGCATCAAGGCCAGCCCGTCCGGCCATGTTTATTTCGCCCTCAAGGACTCGATGGCCTTGGTGGATTGCGTCATCTGGCGGAGCGCCGCCGGGAGGCTACGGTCCTTGCCGGACGATGGCGCGAAGGTAACGGTCAGGGGCAAGCTTGGCGTGTACGAACCGCGCGGCCGCTATCAACTCATCGTCACCTCCATCGTCGCGGAAAAGGGCAAGGGCGACCTCTGGCAGCAGTTCGAAGAACTTAAGGCCAAGCTGGCCGCCGAGGGCCTGTTCAACCAGGACCGGAAAAAACCGCTCCCGCCCGCGCCCCGCACTATCGGAATTGTCACCAGTCCCGGCGGCGCGGCCCTTCGCGATATGCTGAAGATTCTCTCCCGGCGCTCGCCCAGCACCCGTGTCGTCGTCTCGCCCGCGACCGTGCAGGGGTTCGGCGCGGCGCGGGAGATTGTCGCCGCAATCGAGCGGCTCGAACAGTGGGGCGGGGCGGAGGTAATTATCGTCGGCCGGGGCGGCGGGTCGTTGGAGGATTTGTGGTGTTTCAATGACGAAGCCGTGGCCCGCGCCATCGCGGTCGCCGGGACGCCGGTGGTGTCGGCTGTCGGGCACGAGACGGATTTCACCATCGCCGACTTTGTCGCCGACGCCCGGGCGGCAACGCCGTCGGAGGCGGCGGAGTACGTTGTGCCTGATTCGTCGCATCTGCGGGGCCGTGTCGCCCATGCCGCCATGGTGTTGTCCCGCGCCCTCGGCGGCGCGGTCCGCGAGCGCCGCGAAGCGCTCCGGGGCGTCGCCCGCTGCCGTCTCTACCGCCACCCGGAAGACCTTTTCCAAGGCCGCTGGCAGCGTCTCGACGACACGGTCGACAGGATGGCGGACGCCGCCGCCGTTTCGGTCCGCCAAGCCTCAACGCGCTTGGAACTCCTTGAAGCCCGCCTGAAAGGCATTAACCCGCTGGCGGTGCTGGAGCGCGGCTATGCCGTCGTCCTGGGCGCAGACGGCAAAGCCGTCACCGATGCGACGTTAGTAAAAGAAGGGGATGTGGTCCAGGCGAGGTTGCACAAGGGCACTATCGGCGCGCGTGTGACGGAAACGATCGGCGTAGTATAAACAAAATCTCCCTCTCCCCTCGGGGAGAGGGTCGGGGTGAGGGGGCACGTACCAGAACGAGCGGTAGTTGGTGCGTCACAAACCACCTACTCGTGGCATCAGCCCCCACTCGCCACTCAAACCCCGTCACCCCCGCGAACGCGGGGGCCCAGCGGGCCGATCAGTAAAGGAACGGTCGT
>JAJPXZ010000104.1 GCA_021205245.1 Planctomycetaceae bacterium | reverse complement strand
CCCCTACCATAAACAAAATGAAAGGGGGTCATATGCACTACAAGCGCCAAAAACACTATCCACGGCCTCATCCCGGTCCAGGCTGGATCCAGTCCCTCGCCCACGGCCTCGCCTACGACGCATGCGACGTTCCGCGTCGGCATGAGCGGTGGTTTTTTATAGCCGATATCTGGATGGACAGGCCCGTCGGCGTCGTCAGCCAGAAAAATTGGGACCGCATCATCTCGTATCTCCGCGCGGCGCAGCGGAACATACTGGATCTAATCGCCACCTGGCCACGTCGTCGGATACCCCGCCCCCGGCGCGTACGCCCATGTCAAAACCGGGGCTGGCCCTGGACGCGAAAACCGCTCCGGACTCCGAACCCGCCGCCGCGACGCCGCCGCTACCTCATCCCCGGTCTCGCCGCCGCAGCGACCGGACCGCCGCGTCTCCCACCGCTCCTCGGCGAAGAACGTCCCGGCAGGCGTGAACCCGAGAGGGTGGCCATTGTCCCAATGGTGGGTTAATCCGGTACGTCTTCCGGCCCGACCCGCCCCAAGCTCTTTGGCACCTGAATCGATACCATAAACAGCCATACGCCCCTGGCGTGCGGCCCTCTTTTTCGTATGCTCCGTCGGTTGTCGCCGGATTTCCTGTTCCCGACCCTGTACGAAGGCCGATAGTATAGATATAATGCCAACTCACGAGGTGGAGACAACTGCATGAAAAACATATGGGTTAGTTGCCTGGCCGCCACGGCTTTGTCCCTGGCCTGCGCCGCCGGCTGCAACGAGTATCAAAACGAATGGGTCACCGTCGGCCCCGAGAGCGTGCAAGGGGACGTCAGCCTGTATCGGGACGTCCAATTCGCCGATATCCCGGTTCCGGCCGAATACACGCTGTTGGAACGGGAATCCTATTCCTTCCAGGGAGCGCTGTTCCGGAGCGGCTTGCTGCAATACCAGGGACCGCTCGAATGGACCCAGGCGCTCGATTTCTACCGCCAGGAATTCCCCAACGCCGGGTGGGCCTTGGAAAAGACGGATCGCGGCATGGACTACCGCGTCCTCTATTTTGCCAAAGGCCAGGAAAAGCTCATCGTCGTGGTGCGCCAGATTCGTAACGGTTCCCGCGCCGAACTCCAGCTCGACAACGTCGACAAAAACGATCTGCTCCTCAAGGGCAAGCTCCACGATCCCGGCTACTAATCGAATCGGTAATACCCAGTCCATAAAAATGAAGGGACGCCCCAAGCGGGCGTCCCTTCATTATGGCGTCATCATTTCACCCTGCGAGGTTATCCAAACAACATGTCCTGCATCGAGTAAATACGCGGATTTTTACCGACAATCCATTTCGCCGCCCGCAACGCACCCGACACGAACACATCCCGCGATTCGGCCCGGTGGGTGATGGAGACGCATTCGAATTCATTGCAGAAATGGACAGTGTGCTCACCCGCCAGCGCGCCCATGCGGAGGGCGTGCATGCCGATTTCCTTGGTCGTGCGTTTGCCCGGCTTGCCGACGCGGCCATTGACGAGGTCGTCCGGGATGGAGCGGCCGAGCGGAGCCGCCACCGCCTTGGCGATGCCGAGGGCGGTACCGGAAGGCGCGTCGACCTTCTGGTTGTGGTGCGCTTCGACGATCTCGATGTTGTAGTCTTCGCCAAGCACGGTGGCCGCTTCGGCCGCGAGCTTGAACATCAGATTGACGCCAAGGGAGAAATTCGGCGCTTTCATGACCGGCACCGCTTCGGCGGCGAGGCCGAGCGCGTGTTCCTGATCGGCGTCGAGGCCGGTGGTGCCGATAACCAGGGCAGTATTGAATCGCGCCGCCAGTTCAGCGTTACGGATGGCGTTTTCCGGCGAGGAAAAATCGATAAGGACGTCGGCCCCGTCGATAAGGGCGTCGGACCACAGAATCCCGCCCGCGCGCGGCGCCAGGTTCGCACCCGCGTTGACCGGTTTACCCAGGAGCGGGAAGCCGCCCCATTCTATCGCCTGGACCAGTTCAAAGCTTTCGTCCGCGTCGGAAAGGGCCAACAATCGCTGCCCCATACGCCCTCCCGCGCCTGATATGGCAATCTTGATCATAGGTGCTCCTCATCGGGTTAAGGAGTACTGTTTTACCATTTTTCCACGAAAAAACCAGACCCAAAAATGGGTCTGGTTATTTTGCACATGGTACCCCGAAAGGGAATCGAACCCCTATCTACAGCTCCGGAGGCTGTCGCCTTATCCATTGGGCTACCGGGGCGTGAGGTTACTATAATAGAGAAAACCGTCGCGCTGTCAATGCCGGAAGTCAGCCTGGAACAGGAATTTTCCTACCAACCGCCATAGCCGAAGCCGAAACCGTGGCCGCGATACGGGCCGTATGGGCGGCGGTGATAAGGACCATAGAACGGGCCGGGCCGGACGATGACAGTTGGGGCCGGTTCGATATAGACCGGCGACGGGGCGGTCATCACATGGCCAAACAATATTTCCGATCGCACCCGTTCCCGATCCTGCGCCGAGACGGTCAACAAACCGCCGCCGGGGGCGCCCATGGGCATCATGGTTATGCGGGTGATTTCATTCTCGCGCACCCGCACCTTTAGTTCGCGGCCGTTCTGTCCGTACATTTTGTACGTCTCTTTGCGAACGTTCAGGGCAATGTTTTGGCCGGGATCGATGGAGACGCCGCCGTTCGGCGTCTGGCTCAGGAACATCCGCTTCGCCTTCGTGTCGACAATCAGGCAATAGGTATCCACTCCCGAAATCTATACAGACACCCAGCCTTCCTTCTGATACCGGGGTGGCAATGCCGCCATCTCGGTAATCGTCACCGGTCCGGCCGGTTCGACAACCGTGACGCTCGGCGCGGACTGGACGACAGGCGCGGCAGTCACGACAGGGGCGGCGGTGGGTGCGTATGTTCGCGCCGCAGTCAGGATTTCCTCAGACGCCCCCAATGCGCGGAGCCGGCCTTCCTGCTCCGCCGTCATGGCCACGCCGCCCGAGTCTTCCAGCATATTGACGATGACCGAGTCGGCGACGCCGTTTTCCTTCATGAGAACCAGATCACCGTAATCGAGGGCGGCTGCCGTTGTGGCAATAATCCACACGGCCGCCACGGCAACAATGGCGAGTGATCCAAAGCGGCGGTACCATGACGTAATTTTCATAACGCATTTCTCCTCACCCGAATCGATAGTTTACTATATCCGGTTATTTGTCCAATTCCCGCGGCGTTTCCTTCGCGTTAGCGGGGTGGCCGTGGACGTGTCGTCCCTATTGGGCGCGGGGTTCGTCTGGTGGTGGTAGGGTTAAGGTCGCGGTGGAATTCCCGCCGCGCCTCGCGCCTGACCAATGGGTCGCGGCTGTTTGGCCGTGCCGCCCGCCGTCCCGGAAATCGCTCTTGGAAGGTGGTCACGCCGGTTCCGTAGTGGCGGGACGGCATGGGTGTCGTGATATGCGGGCGGTCAAATCGCGGTCCGGCGTAATTGGTCGCGCCCCTGCCCCAGCCGTAATTGCGTTCATAATACGACATATATGTCGGGTCGCCGGTTATGGTATAGCCGCGGTCATAATAGCCACGGTCACCGTCATCGGTCGGCGGCCACGAATCGTGCGGCGAAAGGCCGACTATCAATCCGGGACCGGGTTCGACAAAAAGCCGCTCGCCTGTCGGCACCCTGTGCAGGCCATCGTATTGGCCGGTATCCACCACATAATGCTGGCCGTCGGAAAAATGGATAAGGTTGCCGACATCGTCGTAGTAATAATATTCGCCTATTTCGACAGCGGTCTCGGCAGGCGTCGCGGACACGGGCGGCAGGGATGGCGTCGGCGTAGGCGCGGGGCTAACGGGCCGAGTCGGCTGCAGGTGCGGCGACAAATCGCCAAGGTCGTCGAGGGTCATCACCTCGCCGTCCTCACCCATTTCTACAGCCACAGCCGTACCCATGGCCAACGCCATGATAAAAATGGCAAGCCATACCCCGTGCCGGCAATTCGATACCGTGGACATTCCTGTTCCTTTGTTTTCCCCTCGGGACGATGTTACCGCCAGCGACGGCCGTGCCGCCCATGTCTGCCACCACCGCCGAAGTGGAACGAGAAGTTCCAGGCCGAACGCGGGTAGCGATAGGCGGGATAGACGTAGGTGGGGGCGGTGACCACTCGCGGCGCTTCATATACCACCGTGGGAGGCGATACCACCACCGGAGCGGCGGACTGGTAATAGGTCCCTGTCGACGGGTCGTAATAGGTCGTCGTGCCGGGCGACGTCACCACCGTCTGCGGCTGGACGACGGTTGTCCTGGGCGCGACGCTTTCGTCAATCACATAGGACGACCCGTCGGCGAATGTCCCGCTCGTGGCGGGAGCCGCCGTCGCAGCCTGCCGAATCGAGGCGATGAGTGACTCCGACGCACCCAGGAGGCGCAATTCGTTGGCCTGGTCGGGCGTGATGGCCAGGGACGATTCCTGACTCGTCATGTTGATGATGACCGACTCCGCCACCCCGTTCTTGACGAGGTTTTTTACATCGGTGAAGTCAAGGGCCGACGCCGTGGTCGCGATAAGGACTGCCGCGACCAGACACCATACCGCGCGATAGCGTTTTGCCATGATTTCGCTCCTTTTTCTACCTGCCCGGTCGTGGCGGTCTTTCGCCGCCGCCCGGTCTCGAAGGACGTTCTCCACCAGGCCTGGACGGCCTGCCGCCGCCACCGCCGCCACCACCCGGCCTCCCGCCGGGCGGTCGACCGCCGGACGGCGGACGCACCGACGGACCGCTGCCTCCCGGCCGTTGCCCGCCCGGGCGGGGCGGCGGACGGTGGGACGGACGGCGCGGCGGCGGGGGCGGCCTGTGGTACGACCCGCCAAACCACCGGGGATAAGTATACCCGTACCGATAGGGTTCGTCATAATAATAGTAAGGTTCAGTGTAAATGTAGGAGGGCATTTCCACATAGGTGGGCGATTCGATGATGGTAGTCGGCGCTTCAACAATGGTGGTCGACGGCTCGACATAGATGGTGGTTGGTTCAGCCTGGACAATCGTGGTTCTCGCTGTCGTATTCGCCGCCTCGCTTGAGGTCAGGAACTCCATAAGTTCGGTCGACGCGCCGGCTGTCGTAAGGGCGATGACGTCGCCGGCGGAGAGTGCGGCAGGCAGTCGGTTGGAGCGGACCATGTTGATGATAACACTATCGTCCACACCGCTTTGCAACAGGTTCTGAATATCTCGGGAATCAAGCGTCCAAGCCTGTGCCGTCACGCACAGACATGCGGCGCAGAGGAGGAGGGTTTTTCGAAGGAAAATCATGCGGTCTCCCGGGCGGGCGGCGTATGCGCCCATAGTATACCTGTCCATAGAGCCGACTCCGGCTTCCACCATAATAGTGCCTCCGGTGGATTCTGTGTTACAGGAAAAATGTACCGGGGGTAAAGTTTCCTTTTTTCCGCGCCAATATATTCCTCCACCCGTATTCTACCCGGGGAAAATGCAAGTGGAACCATCCACACGAGACATAAATATATGAGAGGGGAGAATGACGGAGAAAGGTACGGTCATGACCACCGCCAAATCCAATGATGTGGATGAAGTTATGGAATATGTCGAACGCTTTGCCGAAGGCTGGCCGGCTGGCGCGTCGAAGTGCATGTTTTATTTCCTGTACAAGGAAATCCTCGTCAACCGCATCAATATGCTTGAAGCCATGCCGGGTAACAACCGCGCCAGCTTCGAACATTATGAGCGTCTCATCAACACCCTTAATGAAAAGCTGATGGCGCAACTGCAGGAAGAGAAGTAGTAAAAAGGCGATTCGCGTCTGGCACGACCGCAACCGCAGGGTTGCGGTTTTTTTGCGGGCCACCCGCAAGATATACCGGACCGGGACGACACGGTACTATGTGACGAGGGGACCGCCAAGAGAAAGGGCGGAACCATGGAAGTCGAACATCGCATTGATATTATTAGCTTTATGGCGCCGATCAACGACGCCAGTATCAGCCGCCTGATCGATCTCACCTATACCGCACACGCCGAAGGGTCGTCGCAGGTGCACCTTTATATTTCGTCGGTTGGCGGCAAGCTGCATCCCGCCATCACCGCGTACCATTTTTTCCGCTCGCTCCGCCTTCCCTTTTTTACTCATAACATCGGCAGTATTGAAACGCCGGCCGCCCTTCTTTACCTTGCCAGCGACAACCGATCGGCGTCACCCAATGCCAAGTTTTTCTTCTATACGTTTGAATGGACCTTTTACCGCGACCATATCCGTTTTCCAGAAATCGAAGAGGCCTACGAGTCTCTGAAATTCGATATCGAAAGCTATGTGGACATCTTCAACGATCGGACCAACCGCACTTTTGATATGAAGTGCTGTCTCTGCGGCCCGCCGTGCATCATGGGGCCAAATGAAGCGCTGGCGGCCGGCATCCTCACGGACGAAAAAATCGTCGCGCCGGAGGTTCCGGAATTGGCCAAATTATGGTCTATCCATTAGGGCGGGAGGTACCATGAAACTGGCATTTGCACTGTTCCTGACCCTGACAGCCATTTTCCTGGCGGTTGCGATTGCGGCAGAGCCATCGGTCGTGGCGAATCCGCAAGCACAGGAAATGATGGCGGAACGGACGGAACCTGGCACGGTGTCGTGGACCTCGGACGGACGTCTGTGGTTTGCGATCGCAGCACTGGGGGCTCTCTTGATCGCGGCGTTTTACTGGGCGCGCGGCAGGGAGGAACGTGGCGAAAGATATGTCAAAAAGGTCGATCCGTGCATATACGGCGGCGAAGAACATAACGTTACGCCTTTGTGATCTCCATAATCCCGTATAGCGCCGCCATATCCAGCGAAGACCGGACCGCATCAGCCAGGAGGGTGTATTGCCGCTCCTTGTAATCGGCGTGGCTTTCCTGTTCCACCGTTTCCGTGGAAAAACCTTTTTTCGTTAACAATGCCCGCGCCAAAGCGCCGGCCGTTTCGGCGCTGTCGAACAGACCGTGGACATAGCTGCCAGCCACGTTGTCCCGCTGCGCCCCGTCAGGCTTGGGCCCCTGGCCCGCATCAATGACGGAAAACGGGCTAACGTCCTCGTCCACCAGCGTCTGGCCCATGTGAATCTCGTACCCCTCGAAATCCGCACCGGCCATGCAGGCGAAAAACCCGTCCAATTTCCCAATCGTGCCGTCTACACGGGTACGCACCTTTTCCTGCTCATAGCGGGTATCGACAGGGAGAAGCTCCATCCCGCGCAGCGTTCCTCCATGCTCCACGCCGTGGGGATCCTCCAGCGTTCTGCCAAGAATCTGATAGCCGCCGCAAATGCCGAGAATAGGCGTACCGCCTGTTGCATGGTGCTTGATTGCCGCCTCGAGTCCGTTCTGCCGCAACCAGAGCAGGTCGGCCATGCTGTTTTTGGTGCCGGGAATAATGATGCAGTCGGGATTGCCCAGTTCGCGCGTCGAACCGACATAGCGGACGCCGATGCCGGGCTGGCGCTCGAGGGATATGAAGTCGGTGAAATTGGACAGACGCGGCAAACGTATAACAGCCACGTCGACCGGTTTCGTCCCCTTCCCTGCCGAAAGCCGGTCCGAGACGCTGTCCTCGTCATCGATATCGACGTGCAGAAACGGTACTACCCCGAGGACTGGCACGCCGGTTAGTTCTTCCAGCTTGCCCAGGCCGGGACGAAGGATATCGACGTCGCCCCGGAATTTATTGATAACCGTGCCTTTGATGCGCGCCCGTTCGTCTGGCTGCAGCAAACTGACCGTGCCGTACAGGCTGGCGAATACCCCGCCCCTATCGATATCCCCGACCAGCACAACCGGCGCATCGGCAATGGCAGCCATTCCCATGTTGACGATATCGTTATCACGAAGGTTGATTTCGGCCGGACTGCCTGCGCCTTCAATCACGATGATATCGTACATCGACGCCAGCGCACTATAAGCGTCGCGCACCGCAGGAAGGAATGATGCCTTTTGGCGGAAATACTCACTTGCGCGCATGTCCGCCACCACTTCGCCGTTGACGACAACCTGACTGGTGGCGTCGCCGGTGGGTTTAAGCAGGATGGGGTTCATGAGAACCGACGGCTCCACCCCGGCCGCTTCCGCCTGCGCCACTTGGGCGCGCCCCATCTCCAGCCCCTCGCGGGTAATGAAGCTGTTCAGTGCCATGTTTTGACTTTTGAACGGCGCCACACGAAAGCCGTCCTGGCGGAAGATTCGGCAGAGAGCGGTAACCAGCAGGCTTTTGCCCGCGCTCGAAGCCGTCCCCTGAACCATAATCGCTTTTGCCACAGCCTCCCCTTATAATCCGTCCAGCGACCGCAATGCCTCAATTAGCCGCGTGTTTTCCTCATGCAGACGCACCGCGACGCGGTAATACCCCGGACCAACGCCGCGAAAGTTCGCGCACCCGCGCACCATGATGCCGAGCGGCAACAATGATTCGACCACATCCTCCCGGCGACTGAAAAAGAAGAGATAGTTTGCCTCGCCGCCGATGACCCGCAGGCCGAGACGTTCCAGTTCGTGGCGAAGAAATCGCTTTTCGTCGCGGATAAGAGCCAACGAGCGTCGTACATACTCGTCTTCGGTCAGCGCCGCCCGCCCGGCGGCTTGGGCGACAGTCGACACCGACCACGGCGGTCCGACACGGCGCAAAGCCTCCACCGTTGCCGCATCGCCACACAAAGCGAAGCCGAGACGCAATCCCGCCATGGCGTAGAGTTTGGTAAAGCTGCCCAACACCACCAGGCCGGGATTATTGACAAGAAGCGGCGTTACACTCCGCGCCTGACCGTCTTCGACAAAGGGTAAAAAGCATTCGTCAACGACGAGCATGGTTCCGGTCCGGCGGCATTGGTCAATGATATTTAGCATGAGGTCTGGCGCGATGAGCTGCCCGGTGGGGTTGTTTGGCTGACAGAGAAATACCATATCAACACCAGAATGAATGTGAGCTAGAATAGCGTCGTCGACGAGGAAATCCCGCTCGCGATCCAAGACGTGGAAGGCCGGTTCGCAGCCCACTGATTTGAGCGCGCCTTCATATTCGGCAAAGGAGGGTGCGGTAAGGAGCGCGGTGCGCGGCCGCCGCGCCTGAACCAACCGAAAGATAACCTCGGCCGCGCCATTACCAAAAAACACCCGGTCAGGCTCGACACCGAGATGCGACGCGAGCGCGTCCGCCAGCTCGCGGCAAAAGGGATCGGGATAAGGGACCGCCGCGTCGACAGCCCGACGGGCTGCGGCACGCACCGAATCCGGCATACCAAGAGGGTTGAGGCTGGCGGAAAAATCGAGAGGCTCTACCCCATATCGCTGTCGATATCCGGCAACGTCGCCGCCATGGTTCCAACTCATGCCGCAACCTCCAGCCAGTTCCAGATTGCGGCGATTGCGGCAGAGCCAATGGCGGCAATCCAGGCGGCAACTAACAGGAGGTCGACGGATCGGAGAATGTCCCCGGCAGAAACCTCCCGCCCCCCGTCGCCGATTCGCGGCTTTGCGACGAGTATGCCGCCATAGCAGGCATCGCCACCAAGCCAAACTCCGAGCACCCCGGCGCACGCAGCTTCGGGTTGGGCCGAATTGGGGCTGGCATGATTGTGGCGGTCACGGAGGAACACGCGCCAACCGTTCCGCCATGGCAGGTTGCGCATCCGTGCCGCAGCGAGGAAGAGAATGGCGGTGAGTCTGGCGGGAATGAAATTAACAACGTCATCCAACCGCGCGGCGACCATACCGAAATGGCGGAAGCGATCATTTTTGTACCCGACCATACTGTCCATCGTATTGACCGCCTTGTAAAGCCAAGCCAGGACCGCGCCACCGAGGGCGAAAAACAGCAATGGCGCAACGACCCCGTCCGAAGCATTCTCCGCCACCGTCTCAACCGCCGCCTTGGCGACGCCGGTCTGGTCCAACGCGGCGGTATCCCGGCCGACAATGCGGCCCACCGCTTCGCGCGCGCCGTGGAGATCACCGGCGGCAAGGCGCGAATACACCATGAACGCCGACTCACGCAGGCCATATGTCGCGAGAGCCTGAAAACCCAGCCACACCTGGGCCAGCCAATATAAGAGGGGATGCACGAGTAGGGCCAAAGACAAGACAACCCATACAGCCAAACCGGTAACGAGTAAAACAATGACCACCATTACCGCGCCTGCCGCACGTTCACCTCTGGCGGTGGCGGGAAAACGTCGACGCAATGTTTCTTCCAGCCAGGCGATGAGGTTCCCAATAGCGACAACCGGATGCGGCAGCCAGGATGGATCGCCCCACAGCAGGTCGAGCCAGAAGGCGCACAGAATAACCAGGGGAGAGTTCATCGGTTTCTCTCCCGCCACCTTGCGGCTGCCTGGACGAACGAGGCGGCGCATTCGGGGTTACTGAGAAAATACAGGTGAGGAAATCCGGCAAAAACGTTGCCGGGAGCCTGGACGCAATTCCATCCGCCGCCGGTCGGCTTTTCCGCGACACAGGCGGAGCCGCACTCGCTACTGTCCCAATAATGGAACTCGTGGCCTTTGATTGACGTGCCCTTCGGTCCCAAGAGGGTGTCAGCGGTTTGGGTCACGCCGATATAGCCGAATCTGCGTAGCCCGCCCGCATAGCTTCCCCGTCCCGGCAACGCTCCGGCCATGGCATGGGTTTTTCCGTCCTTGTCGGTCAGGCTCTCCTGAAGGTAAAGAAAGCCACCGCACTCGGCCAGCGTCGGCATACCGCTCTGCACTGCTGCGGCGACACTCTCACGCATTCCGGTATTCGCGGCCAACTCGGCGGAAAACAATTCTGGATACCCGCCGCCAAAATAGAGGCCGGCGGCATCGTCCGGTATTCTCTCATCGCCGAGCGGGCTAAAGAACGCCAGTTCCGCGCCGGATTCCTCCAATACTTCGAAGTTTTCACGGTAATAAAAGGAGAAGGCGCGGTCCCGCGCCACTGCGATACGGACTCGCTCCTGGACGGCGGGGTGGATTGTGGGCCATTCTCCCTGTATAGGCGACGCCGACGCCGCTAGCTTCAGCAGCCCTTCAAGATCGACAGTAGCGGCCAACGTTTTGCCAAGAATCGCCAATTTGTGCCGCAACTCGTCGACGCCGTCAGGCGTCACCAAACCGAGATGACGGCTGGGCAAATCGAAGGCTGGGTTATCCGGGAGGCATCCAAAGACACGAAGTCCTGTTTCACGCTCGAGAACGGGAGCGATTTTGTCGTGGTACTTTTGACTGCAGCGGTTCAGGATCACACCGGCCAGCATGCTGGCGGGACGGAAGTCGCGGAAACCGTTGACCAGCGCGGCAAGGGAAAGGGATGCTCCTCGCGCGTTCACCACCATGACGGCAGGCGTCCCGGTGGCCGCCGCAACAGCCCAGGAGCTGGCGTCGCCGTTGTCGCCAATGCCGTCGTAGTAGCCCATCACCCCTTCCACCACGGCGATATCGGCACCGGCCGATCCCCGGGCAAGCAATCCCCGCACGACAGGCGGCGTGGTGAAGAACAGGTCCAGGTTGTAGCCATTCACGCCCACCACCTCGCGGTGGAAAAGAGGGTCGATAAAATCGGGACCGCACTTGAACGACGATGGAACAAGCCCCCGGTCAAGCAGGGCTTGCAACAGCCCCAGCGTGACGGTGGTTTTGCCGCCGCCGCTGGCGGGTGCGGTGATGAGGAGGCGGGGAATCGTCCTAGCCACGACCGCCTCCCGCAATAAGGAAGACCGGATTTTGTGCGTCGAACATGGTGTGGCTGCCGACGGCACGGGTGCGGGTGACCGCGATTTGACACGTCTCGATAGTGCGGACGTTGTGCGCCCGGAGGACGTCGCCAGCCCTGGAAAGCGTCTCCAGCGTCACCGCCGCCACCACAATGCGGACGGCTGGATTGGCCTGAACCAGTGAAGAAACGATTTCATCAATCGCACCGCCACTACCACCGATAAAGGCGCTGTCGGCTGGAGGGATGGCGGTCAACGCCTCGGGAGCACTCCCTTCGACAAGCCTGAGATTGTAGACGCCAAAGCGGTCGCGGTTAGCCTCGATAAGCCCGCAGGCCGCAACGTTCTTCTCCACAGCGTACACCCTACCCTGCCGCACCTGGAGGGCGGCTTCCACCGCCACCGATCCAGTCCCCGCGCCAATGTCGCACACGACCGCGTCGGGGCGCAGATCCATAAGAGCGAGAGCGGCGGCGCGGACTTCGCGCTTGGTCATAGGCACATCGCCACGGATAAAGTCGCCGTCCGGTAATCCCGCTGGGCCGGGAGGGCGGAGAAAGGTTTTGCTGTTTTCCACCAGGACGACGGCAAGGGATTCATACTCCTTCGTCGCCATTTCCTCGGCTGTGCCGGTGCGGATGCGTTCGGCCGCAGACGACAGATTTTCGCCGACGGTGACCGTCGCATCGTCCAGCCCGGCTTCGCACAAAGCGTGCGCGAGGTGGGCCGGAGTCATTGTCCCACCGGCGAGAAAGAGAACTGTCGGATGGTTCAACACTTCCGCCACGGGATCGCATGAAATGCCGTGGGCGCTGACCAGGTGGAAGTCCTGCCACGGCCGTGATAGCCGTGCGGCGAAATACTGCGGCGTTGAGATACCGCAGAGGATTTCCGGTTCGTATTCGGCAAGTAGGTCGACCAGTTTTCGCGCCCCGCTGTAAAAGCCCGGGTCGCCACTGAGTGCGACACAGATATTCGTCCATTCGGGATGATTGCGGATACATTCGGTCACCTGATCCGGCAGGGCGAGGGAAAACCGTTCACCCTTGGCGTCGGCTGGCACCGCACAAAGAAGGCGTTCCGCGCCAATAATCGCGTCCGCCCGCATGAGCGCGTCGCGGGCGCGGAGCGTCAAGCCGTCTTCCCGGCCCAGACCCATGCCGATGAGGGAAACTTTCACGCATGCTCCAATCGTTGGCGTATCTGGGCGACGATGCCGTCGACGTCCAGTCCTTCCTCCCGGGCCGGCCTGCCGATCACCACCGTCCGCACTCCCGCTTCAGCCGCGGCACGCATCTTTTCCGGGAAACCTCCGGTCGCGCCGCCGTCCTTGGTGACGAGATGGCGGATGTGGTATTGACGCATCAGGGCGAGGTTCAGTTCCGCCCCGAACGGTCCCTGCATGGCGATGATGTGGCTGCGCCTATATCGGAGGCGGATGCATTCCCGAAGCGATTCCTCCATCGGTAAAACACGGGGAAAAACTCGGTCGGCAAAACCGGGAATGATGGTGAAGGCGTCAAGATTCTTGGACCCGATTGTGAGCAGGATATTGCCGTCCCCATTCATCAAAGACTTCGCAGCGGCTTTGGCAGACTCGACATACACGGCATCGGCATCGCCTCCCGTTCGCCTGACCAACCGCATGTATTCCGTTCCCGTAGATTCCGCAGCCAGACGAATGGTTGCAGACGCCTGGGCCGCATAGGGATGGGTGGCGTCAACGACCACGGCGCAGGCGGTCTCATCAATCAACTCGCGCATGCCCGCTTCGTCCAGGCGTCCGACAGTGACGCGACACGCGTCGGGAAGGCCCAGCAGCAACTCATGGCCGTATTCCGTTGCCACGCTGACGGTCAATTCCAGCGGCAGCGTCGCCAGCCGTTCGGCGAGTATTCGGCCATCACCGGTGCCGGCGAAGAGAAGCAGGTTCAATGGCCTGCCTCGCCATAGCCGCGCGGCGTCACCATGCGGCCATCGATGTTGCGGGTGGATGACGAGCCGATAAAGACGGTGGTGAACATGTCGGCCTCCCAGTCGCGCAATTCGCCCAGGGTCAGGACGTCGCTTTCCTGCCCTTCGCGGCCAATGTTCCGCACCCAGCCGCAGACGGTCGCCGGTGTGCGGTGGCGCAGCACGATGTCGCAGGCGCGGGCGAGATGGTCGCGGCGCTTTTTGCTCGATGGGTTGTAGAGACAAAGGACGAAATCTGCCGCGGCGGCGTGCTCAAGGCGAATGGCTATGGTGTCCCATGGGGTGAGCAGGTCGCTGAGGGATACCACGGCGAAGTCGTGCATGAGGGGAGCGCCCAATACGGCCGCGCCGGCCATGGCGGCAGAGACGCCAGGCACGATTTCGATTTCCACCGGCGGGTAGTCGGCCGACAGTTCAAACAGTAACCCGGCCATGCCGTAGACGCCTGCGTCGCCGGAGCAAACCACGGCGACCGTCCGGCCCGCAGCGGCTGTGGCCAGGGCTTCGCGGCACCGCTCGACTTCGCGCGTCATGCCGGTGGCGATGCGTTCCTTGAGGGGGAAGATCGGCGTCACCAGATCAATGTAGGTGTTATAGCCGCAGAGCACCTCCGCCTCCTCCATCGCGTCGAAGGCACGGTCGGTCATATTCTCCCGGTCGCCAGGGCCAATGCCCACAATATAAAGTTTATTCATCCACTTCCCTCTTTTTGGCCGAGGAAAAATCAACCGTATACGGCTTTTCGGCAAGCGCCATGGCAACGCTGTCGACTATTGTTTTGCCGAGGCGGAGACGCCCGCCACTCCCGAGGACGGCACTGCGTTCGCACACATTATCCACCCCGGTGATCTCCTGTACAAAACCCGAAGCGACGAAATTGCCCTTCACTGCCGCGAGCTTTTCCGCCGAATAGGTCGTGAACGGGACACCCATTTTTTGACAGTAGGCAACCAGCCCGGGTTCATCTTTCTTCAAATCAATGCTGCACACGGCGGCAATGGCACGCACATCCAGGCGCTTTTCGTCGCATACCCGTTTGATCGCTCCTGCAAGAGTAGCTTCAGGCGTTCCCTTACGGCAACCGATTCCCAGGACATATGTCTTCGGTATCAGCCATAAACACTCTGCACCAGGCGGCGCGACGTCAATGGCGACGTCCGGGTTCTCTCCATCAAATACCCATCCGTTGGGCAAATTGCCAATGACGGGATATATGCTGGTAAACCGCACCGCCTCCCCGGCGAGCGCCCGTGATGATACTTGCTTTATGGCGCTTGGATTAGCGATAACCATATCGTTCGCGACCGCCCATGTATCGACGGCAAACACTCCAGCCACGTCGGTAGCGGTGGTAACAACCGCAACTGCCCCAGTCAGACGGGCGACCGTTTCCGTTAACGCGTTGGCGCCGCCGATATGACCAGAGAGAACCGACACCGCATGCCGACCGCTATCGTCAACCGCGACCACGGCGGGGTCGACGCTTTTTCCCACAAGAAGCGGTGCGACCGCGCGGACGGCGATACCGACCGATCCGACAAAAATCAGCGCATCGACCTTTGAAAATCGTGCGGCTGTCCATTCGCCCACTCGCGGCCCATTCGCGCCGCAACGCGTTGCCTCGGCCTCGTATCCTTCGGCAACCAACGCTTGTTTCAGGCGTTCTCCCAGGGCGTATCCGCGATCACTAAAGCTTGCAATCGCTATCCGCATCGCTCCCTTTCCTGAACCCGGTGGAAAAGCCGGGGTCGTACAGTTTTGAGCGCTCATAGTTGTTGCCGAGGAAATCACCGATCAAAATGAGCGCGGTCTTGGCAATGCCGTTCACGGCGGCAACGGCGGCCAATTCCCCCAGTGTGCAGCGGAACACCTTCTGATCCGGCCAACTCGCCTTGTAAACAATGGCGGCGGGAGTGTCTGGCGTGTATTTGCCGGCAAGCAACCGCGCCTGGACCTTCTCAACCATGCCGGCGGACAGGAAGATTGCCATACTGCAGCCGTGAGCGGCCAGGCTGGCGAGATCTTCCGACTCGGGGACGGGTGTCCGCCCGGCCAGACGGGTGACGATCAGGCTTTGGCTCACGCTCGGGAGGGTGTACTCGGCTTCCAACGCGGCGGCGGCGGCGGAAAAGGACGACACGCCCGGCACCACTTCGAACGCGATGCCGTGGCGGCGGAGTTCGTCGATCTGCTCGCGGATGGCTCCGTACAGGCTTGGGTCACCGGTGTGGAGGCGTACCGTATCCTGTCCGTTCGCTTCGCCTTCGAGCATGGCTGCAACCACTTCCTCCAGTGTCATGGTGGCGCTGTCGAGGCAACGGCACCCCGGTTTGGTGAGGCTGAGGAGCTCGGGGTTGACCAGGCTGCCTGCGTAGATCACGACATCGGCATTCTGCATCAACCGCTGTCCCCGTACCGTTATAAGGTCGATTGCGCCGCTGCCCGCCCCCACAAAGTGAATCATGCCTTTTCTCCCCGTTCCGCCCGGACAATGACTAGGGAGAAATAATCGTTGCCGACACTGATGTCGTTCAAGTCTCGGTAGATTTTCTCGTTCGCCATGCCGCAGTTTTGCACAAGGACGCTGCGGTCCAACAGGTTGTGCTGACGGAGTTCCTCGAGGAGTGCGGGCAGCTTGCGGCCGGACTTCATACAGACGCAGGCATCGTCTCCGGCGATAACCGATTCGGGAATCCCGCCGGCATCGGGGATGATGTGGAGAGGCGTGTCGATTTCAGTCAGGCTGACGCCCAGGGTGGCGGCGGCGGCGCAAAAACTGGTGACGCCGGGGACCATGACCACCTCGAAGCCTTCGGGAGCCAGCCGGTCGGCGACATACCGGAATGATCCGTAGATAGACACGTCGCCGAGGTTGACCATCGCCACGTCCATGCCGCCCTGGAGTAGCGGGCGCAGGGTGTCGGCGGCGACGCTGTGCGACGCGGCCCGTTCGGCTGGGTCGTGGCTCATGGCGAAATCGAGGGGGACGATGGTCTTCGCATCGACATCCACGACCGCCTTGACGATATCCAGAGCCACCATGCCACCGCCGCGCGTCCGGGGGGCTGCCAGCACCGGGCAGCGACGAATCGTCTCCACCGCCTTCAAAGTCATCAACTCCGGATCGCCAGGCCCAACGCCGACGCCGTACAAAACTCCCTGCCCCATCACCTGTTCTCCGTACCAAAGAGTAAAGCGCCGGCCGTCTTACCGAAGCCAAGCGTTCCATATACATTACTAAAGACGATGGCTCCAACCGGGACGCGCTCCTTGACCCGGCGGCGCAGATACAGCTCCATCCGCTCCACCATGGCGTCCATGACTGCCGCTCGGAGGTCGTCGCCAAGCGCGTCCAGCGCCGCATCGACAGTGGCGCAGTTGAGCAACTCGCGCGCCATTTCTGGTGTCGCGCCCGCCAGTGCGGCGTGCAGGGCGACCATTTCGAGCCGACAGTCGGCGACTCGGGAATGGGTGTCCATGACGCCGCCGGCCAGCTTAACCATTTTGCCGACATGGCCCGCGACGACGATACCGCCAAATCCCAGGCCCGCAGCCGCGTCAAGTGCTTCGCCGATATGGTTGGAGCACTTCACCCGTCGCCAGTCCTGGAGTTGCGGATGGGCTTTCACGTAAGCTTCACCGTAATTCCCGGGGGTCAAAACGACCCGCTCCGCGCCTTCGCTATGGATAACCCGCAATTCGGTCTTGATCGTATCGATGATTGCCTTGGCGCTCATCGGTTCGACAATGCCGCTGGTGCCGATGATGGATAACCCGCCGATAACACCAAGCTCGCTGTTGAAGGTCCGCGCCGCAACCTCCTCGCCACCCGGCACGGCAATCATGACCGACCAGCCGCCGGTGTAATTATGCTCCGCCGATACACGTTCCAGTTCCTGGATAATCATGGTACGGGGGCCGGAGT
>JAJPXZ010000162.1:10862-56422 GCA_021205245.1 Planctomycetaceae bacterium | reverse complement strand
CAGACGCGCAGCGAGTACAAGATAGAAGGAAGGGTCGTCCACATCGACCGCGGTCCCCGTGTGACAATGTACGAACTCAGCCTCGCTCCCGGCATTCGTTTGAGCAAGGTGACATCGCTCGCCGACAACATCGCCATGCAGCTTCAGGCCGAGTCGGTCCGCATCATTGCGCCGATTCCGGGCAAGAACACCATCGGCATCGAAATACCCAACACCTGTAAGGAACTGGTGTCGTTACGGGAAATCGTCAGCGCTGTCAACCGCGAGAAAAAGCGTCAAGCCCTGCCGATTTGCCTGGGCAAAGACGTCTCCGGCTCGGCCCTTATCGCCGACCTGGCCAGGATGCCGCACCTGATGATCGCCGGCGCGACCGGCAGCGGCAAATCGGTGTGTATCAATTCGATCATTTTGTCAGTCATGATGTGCTGCCGCCCGGACGAGGCGCAGATGATCATGGTCGACCCGAAGGTGGTGGAACTGTCCCGCTTCAAGGACATTCCTCACCTGATGAGCCCGGTCATCACCGATATGAAGCGCGCCGTGTCGGTTCTTGACTGGATCTGTCAGAAGATGGACGAGCGCTATGAGCAGATGTCGCAGGTGTCGGTGAACAACATCGCCAAGTTCAATGCCCTTGGCGAAGAAGGCATCCGCGATCGTCTGGATGAATTCGCCAGCCTGGAGGACATCGAGGCGTTCCCGAAAAAGATGCCGTATATGGTGGTCATTATCGACGAACTCGCCGACCTGATGATGGTCGCCGGCAAGGAGGTGGAACTGCACATCACCCGCCTCGCAGCCAAGAGCCGCGCCGTCGGTATCCACCTCATCCTCGCCACCCAGCGCCCGTCGGTGGATGTTATTACCGGCCTTATCAAGGCCAATATGCCCTGCCGCATCGCCTTCCAGGTGGCGAGCCGGGTCGACAGCCGCACCATTCTCGACCAGAACGGCGCCGAGACGCTGCTTGGCCAGGGCGACATGCTTTATCTGCCGCCCGGTGTCGGCAAACTTACCCGCGCCCAGGGCGTGTTCGTCTCCGACGAAGAACTGTTCCGGGTCGTCGACTTCACCAAGGCCGAAGCTGAACCGCAGTATCACACCGATCTCCTCGGTCCGGTTATTGGCAGCGGCGGCGGCGCGGTTGATGTGTCGAAGTTTGATGAACTGTTCCTGCAGTCGGGCGAATCGATTATCGAAAACCAGCGCGGCTCGGTGTCTTTGCTGCAGCGTAAATTCGGCATCGGCTATGGCCGCGCCTCCCGCATCATCGACCAGCTCGCATCGGTTGGACTGCTTGGGCCGTTCCGCGATGGTAAGGCACGTGAAATCCTCCTGACAATGGAAGAGTTCCGGGGCAAATTCGGCGGCGACAGCACTGCACCGTGGGATGAAGACGAAGACGACGGAAGCCTTGCCGGGTTGCGCGACGACGAACGGGAACCCGTCCACGTCGATTGGGGCGACGACGATGCCGAGTAACGGGAGGGCGCGGGTTCTCGTCATCACCGGTCCGGGCAAAGGCAAAACCACAGCGGCGACCGGCATGATTCTCCGCAGCCTGTCCTATGGAAAAAAAGTGTTGCTGACACGGTTCACCAAGGCACGCCACAGCGGTGAACTGGACATTCTCGAAAAGCTGCCGGGCCTGACGATTCTGCAGGGCGAATACGGCATGACGCCGCCACGCACCCACGTTGATTATCCAAAGCATGTAGAGGCGGCGCAAAACCTGTTTCGGAGGACGCAAGAGATGGTAAACGATTTCGAGGTGGTGGTGATGGACGAGATCTGCGGCGTTACCGCCCGGGACATGGTATCGGAAGAAGCGGTGGCCGCGTTTGTCAAAGGCCTGGACGAGGACAAGACCGCCATCCTCACCGGCCGTGGCGCTGGCACTAAACTGCTGGCCGTCGCTGACACGGTGAGTGAAATTTTCAGCCTGAAGCACGGCTACATGCGCGGCATCACTGCCCAAAAGGGCGTCGAATTTTAGCAGGACAGACTAACGAAAAGAACTCGTAGCGGCCTGTACGGCGACGTACAGGCCGTGTGCTATTACCGGGAGGTGAACAGGTCTTCGGTGAGTCCAAAGCGGCTGCCAAGCTCTTGGACGACTCCCGGAATGAGCAAGGGCAGCAAGCCGCGACGCGACGTTATGACCAGGGATTCGCCGATGGCGGCCGCACGGCCGGAGTCGGCGTCAGGAAGGATCTGGTTGAACAGCGTATCGTCGAAACGGACGAGTCCGTTCTTCTGTGCGTAGTGGGCGAGTGCGGCGGAGGCGTCCCCTTTTGATTGCGCGTCGAGGGTTGATTCCCACTCCAGCAAGTTGTCGGTATCGGTTCTGGCGGTCGCGATGTCGAATGGGTTGGGCCAGTCTTCACTGCGGCCGGAAAGAACAACAGCGGCGTGTTCGACGACAGCGACGTCGAGGCAGATTACGCCCATGGCGCAGGCGTGATCGGCAATCCGAAGCCGGTAGACAACCTCATGGCGCGCCGTTTCGGTAAGTTCGTACCCGAACAACTCCGGCGAGACAGTGGCAAGGTATTCGTACCATGCCAGCACCCGCTGCATTTGCGCTACGGCGCGGTCGCGGTCGGGCATAAGCAAGACCGCAGCCCAGCGCAGTTCTCCTGCGTCATCACGCCATACGGTGAGGTTAACAGCACGCGGCACCAGCGATAACAGGTTGATGTTGGCGAGGGAAAGGACGTCGGCTTGCACATTGGCGAGGGGCCAGACCCTTTCGAAAGCGGGCAGGTCGACTTTAAGTAACGGTGTAATCCCCTTGATGGTTATGACGCGGGGCGCGTCATCAAGCGGCGCGAGGCCGGGGAGAAGATTGTCCAACCGGAGGGATAACCCGAGATCACCCGTATTATTCGCCACCTCGATACTTATGGCGGATGGGGACGCCATGCCATATCGGGTAAAAAAGCTTCGCGCATCAAAGCCGCTGAAAAGGGTGAGGGCGCCAAGCAGCGGGCGGGGGTTAACCCACACGCCCACACCGTCACGTCGGCTCTGGAAAAACTCCGCGAGACTCACCCGCCATGCGCCTGGAGTGCGTGTCCGATTGCCAAGGAACACGTCGCGCGCATCCGTATCGCCGTACACGGCGATGCGTCCTCCCGCACCACGATAAGGCATCGCTTCGGCTAGGCCACCTCGTAGCAAAATACCCACATCAGCCAGGACCGCCTCTGCCGATGCGCCTGCCACGGGCAAGGCGAAGCCGAATGCGCCAATACGACCGGATGAAGCGGTACCGCGCTGGATCAGCGCACCCCATGGGTCTGTATACTGTCTTTCCGTCATAGCCTCGAGGACGGACCGAAGCGATGCAACCGCCGCTCCGGCCCCTGGAATCGCTCCGGCGAAATCGCGGCTGTTGAGGCCAAGGACTTGGAACGGTTTCGTCTCCGTAACCGCAAGGGCTGCTTCGGCGCTGCCGGCGTGGACGACGATAAAGGGCTGTTCGGCCGGGTTTATTGGCGACTCGACGCCCTGTGCCGAAACGATGGCGAACACGAAGGCGCAGGCGGTGACGACGGCGGGGAACAATCGGGGTCTGATCACGATGGAGAAAATCCTCCCGGGATGGTTACTTGTCGAGTTGGAGTTCGCGGACCAATTGGTCGCGCAGGTCGATGCGGGCTGTATTCGATTCAATGTTGATGGCGGCATTGACCGCGTTCAACGCTTCGGCCAGGCGCACCTTTTGTCGATGGATCGCCTCGGCCTGATATTGGAGCGCGAGCGGATTACCGCTGTTCGACAAGGTCACCGCTACCTTGGCCGCAGCTTCGGCCTTGGCCGGGTCCTGGAGAGCCGATGGGAGCTCTTCGAGATAGAGTTTGGCTATTCCTAAGTGGAGATCAAGGGACTGCGGAATTGCGGTCGTGGCGCGAGAGAGCGCCTCTTCAGCCTTGCCAACCGCGTCGTTGTCGAAGTGGATGCGGGCTTCGTCAAGGTAGGGCCGGAACCAATCCGGCGATAACCGTTCGGCCCAATGCATGTACTCGACCGCCTTGTCGGCTTCGTCGAGTCCGGCGTGAACCCGCCCAAGGCGGCGGAAGTGGTTGGCGCACTCGCGGCTTGACGGGGCGATGGAGGCGGCGGCCCGGAGCAGTCCGGCTGCGGTTTCCAGTTCTTCGCCGTTACGAATCAACGGATCGGCTTTCTCAAGCAACAACGCCACATGGCCGCCCCCGCTCAGTTCCGCACCGAAGCGTTCGTAGAGGCGGGTGGTGGTTCCATCCTCGAACATGATGTTAAAACGCCTGGCGGCTTCGCCCAGCATGTTGCGGCGAAGGTAGACGAATATCGCCTCGAGTCGCGCCAGATCGCCGTATTCGACGCTGGATTCGGGTCCGCCCGAATAGGCCTTGGCAGCGGCGCTATCGAGGTGGCTGAGGGCGACGGCGCTGTCCCCCTGATTGGAGGAGAGGACGAGGCCAATCAGGTAATCGATCATGCCTGGCTGGGCGTGGCCGGCGGTGGCGAGTTGTTCGCTCAATTCGCGGCAGGCTTGTTGAATACCGTCCAGGTTCCTGTCGCGGCGTGGCAGAGCCTGCCAGACGGAGCGGGCGTAGCCGCGAAGGGCGCGGAGGTGATTCTGCGAGTCGGTTGGTTCAAGCAAGACACTGACGAACAGACGTTGAGCGAGTTCGGCGCGGCCGCGCGCCGCCATGGCGCTGGCTGTCTCGATAAGGCTTGTCGCCAGGTTGCGGCTCATGCCCCGAAGATCCATCGACAGATCCAGAAGCTCCAGCGTGCCGTCCTTGACGTCGAGGGTGACGCGTCCGGCATCGGAGTTGAACACCGGCGGCGGATCTTCGCTCTCCAGGACCAGCTTGCCGTCGACATAGGCGCGGAGGCGGTCGTCCGAGCGTTCGAGGACAAGCTCGATGGTAGTGTTAGGCTTGAAGGCAAAGGATGCATCCTCGCCAATTACTGCGCCGGAACGGTAGAAAAACACGCCCGGATGCTTGCTCGAGCCAAAACGGGCGGTGGTTGTGCCGAGATGGGGCTGGTAATTCCTGTCGACGTCGAGGGACAGAATAAGTTCGCCGACGCTTTCCGACGGAGTCATGAGCCGCAGGGTCATACGAACCTCACGCGGAAACGAGAACGGCAGGCCAAGATCGATATTGCCGACAAACGGCGTCTCCGGGCCGGCGCCGAAGCCGTCGGGATCGGTGAGAGACAGCCGTGGCGGATCGGCCAACAGTTTGACCCGTACCGGCTGGGACGGTTGGTTGCGGGTGTTTTCCGGGTTCAGCCACGGAATGCCCTGTCGGCGCGACGTCTCGATATCGGATTCGAAGCGGAAATAATAGTCGAAATTGATGTTGTACTCGGTTCGCCAGGCGCGGCGCACCTGACTCTCGATTTCCACCTTTTCCTGCACCAGCCGCTCCGTCTCGGCCTGGGTCATCTCCAGCTTGAGATCGGTGACCTCCTTCTCCTTGGCGAGGGCGCGGAAGTGATCGATGCCGACCCACACTGCCAATGACAGGCAGAGGACCAAAGCGGAAAGGAGGTTGAGAAGCGGACGCCGGGCGATGAAACGGCGGCAGCGGTACCCGATGGTGACCGGCCGCGCGGCGATAACTTCACCCTTCAGGAAGGACTGGCAGTCGTCGGCAAAGGTCTTGGCCGTGGCGTAGCGCCGGCGCGGTTCCTTCTCCAGACACTTCATGATAATCGTTTCGACGTCGCGGTGAATTTTGGGGTTCAACTGCCTGGGCAGGGTCGGATCGTGGTTGATGACCCGGCGCATGAGTTCGAACTGGGTAAAACCGGTAAAGGGCGGCCTGCCGGTAAGCATTTCATACAGGACCGCGCCCATGGAATAGACGTCGGAGCGTTCGGTAATTTGGTCAATTTTCCCCGCAGCCTGTTCCGGCGGTGCATAGGGAATAGTGCCCATGATGGAACCGTCCATGGTCATGCGGCGGCGATTGGGCTTTTCCGGCGTCATTTCGACCGCAAGGCCGAAGTCGGTGATCATCGGCCTGCCGTCCGGTGTGATGATGATGTTGGCCGGCTTGAGGTCGCGGTGAATAATGCCCCGGGTGTGGGCATAGGCGATAGCCCTGGCGACAGTGGCGATTATCTCCACCGCCTGGCGCACCTTCAGCGGACCCTTCTCCAGCAGGACATCGAGGGGCGTGCCATCGATATAGTCCATGGTGAAGTAGGGCTGGCCCTGGTGGATGGAGAATTCGTGGATAGGGACGATATTTGGATGGCTCAGGCCTGCAGCAGCTTTGGCTTCACGCAAAAGGCGGCGGCGCTCATCGTCACTCGCGTTGTCGCCGCTCCGGAGCACCTTGAGGGCGACGACGCGGCGGAGCACCCGCTGACGGGCAAGGTAGACAACACCCATGCCGCCACGGGCTATTTCCTCGATAACGTCGTACTCGCCAAAGCGGCGCGAGGCCGGAGGCGGTTCTTCCGACTCGTCACTGTCGGCAAGGGCTGGTTCGTTTTTTTCCGCCACCGGACCCGGGATTGACACCGTCTCTTCGTGCGACAGGCTGGGATTGAACCGCCTGCCACAGGAAGGGCAATAAACATAGCCATCCACATTGCCGGGATGGAAAATGTGACCGCACAGAACGCATTGCACTGTTTCAACGTCGGCCATGGTTTTCCAGGGGGTGAAAAGCTCGGGATGGTGGTTGCAACAAACTTATCCGGCCCGCGCGCTCTGCTGTTCTGAGGGCAGAAGAATTTCCGTCAGGGCGGATTTCTCGAATACCGTGCCGTCGTGCCAGCGTACATCGGAGCGGTCGTACACTTCGTTGAGCCATTGGCGCAGGCGATCGTTGCGGGCGCGTTCCTTAAGAACATACTCGATAATGCGCTTGGCTTCATCCCACGGAATGGTACGGCCGCCCTGGACCGCTTCAAGGTACAACAGGTGCGCGCCTTCGGTGGAGACGGCGAGGCGAAGATCGCCGGGCCGATTGAGTCGCCGGATTTCCTCGACCATGATGGGGGGGAACATGGGCGAGCCGTCGGCG
The DNA here is from genome assembly GCA_021205245.1 of Planctomycetaceae bacterium. Lineage (GTDB taxonomy): Bacteria > Planctomycetota > SZUA-567 > SZUA-567 > SZUA-567 > JAJBSZ01. The sequence continues at coordinate 49,382 of JAJPXZ010000162.1, read as the reverse complement.
TTCATGTTGTCGAAGTCCTGGGGAATCCACGGTTCCGGGCTGTCGCCGGTGAGGAGGCCGCCAAAACGGGAGAAAACGTCTTCACTCTTTTCGCGGGCCATCGCGGCAAACGCGTTGGTGCGTTGCGGGAAAGGCACTGCCTGAAGCTGACGCATCATTTCTTCGGCCTGGTTTTTGGTATAGGCCTGCGAATAGCGGTCGTCCTGCGAGATGAAGATGGTGCGGACGACGATAAAGGTATTGGTGCGGAAATCGTCGCGATTCTCGTTGTAGAAGTTTTTGATTTCACGCGGCGTGGGGTCGCGGAGCGGCGTGCCGCCAGCCATCATCATATCGGAAAAAAGATCGTCGGCCTCGAGCAGCCTGCGGATGGCGACGGTGACCTCTTCCGGCCTGAGGCCCGATTGTTGGACAACGTACTTCCGCATATTGCGGTCGGGCCGAATGCCCTGGCTGTTGGCTTCGTAATGAATAAGGAGGCTGCGGACGAGATCGCGGAGTGCGGCGCGCTGCAGCTTGTCGAGCACTTCCTCGTCTTCAGGCATAACGCCGTTGAACTCACGCTTGACCAAATAGCGGACTACTTCGACCACCTGTTCCTGGGTAATGGTTTGGCCATTAACCTTGACGAAAATAGCGTGGGCGAGCTCGGCTTCGCCAGCCTGTGCAACGGTGGCGAAAAGGGTGGCGAGCAGTATTCCAACGAAAAAGGGAACTCGACGCATTGACGCTTCCTCACTGACTAAACCAATATGGTTCGTTGTGAAAAGGACTGTACTATGATGATTTGCGTCAAAGAGGCAAACCACCCCACGCCTGAAAAACCGGCGCGGCAGACAACCCTCAACGTAGGCAATAACGTATAAACTGTCGGTTGGGCGGCGAATTCTTTCGGTGGCGTCCACATTTCCGGCAGAAATTGATCACATGATACACCTTCTCCACCACATTGCAAGGCAAAATACATCGTTATGCCTTGCGTCCGCGCCTGAACAGGCTCCACAGGAATTCACCCATTTCAGGCAGGGGTATGATGATGCCGAGAATATAGAAGGTGCCGCATGCCAGGACGCCGGGGAAGACGACCCGTTCCAGCAATTTTGGGAAGCTGGGGTCGTAGGGGATGCTGTTTCGGTAGAGCCATGTCAAAATTCCCAGGGCAATCGAAGCGATAACCATGCGAGCGGCGGTATGCCACAGCTTGGTGAATTCTTCGGATCGCCGTTCAACCGAAAGACCCACCGTCACGCGTTTACGCAGTGCAAACCCAAGGATGCACACATCCACGATGGCGGTAAGGCAGGTGGCAAGTGCCAGGCCTGCTTCGCCCAGGCTGAGGCCGCCCGGGAAGGACGCGTCGGCAAGGTTCCACGCGTGGTAGTAAGAATAGGAGTTCAACCGGAAGAGGTCGGGAAGATGGATGAGAGTCAGGTTGAGGATGAGGTTCAAACCAACCATGGCGGCTGCGACCTTGACCGGATAGGTATATTCGCCCCGGGCGTAAAAGGCGCGAACCAAAATTTGCCGAGCCGAATAAAATGCCAACCCGAATGAGTAGAGAATAAGGACCAGGGCGGAACGATACACCGCCGCATGGGTAAAGTCCAGGTCGGGGCGCTGGCAGGTCAGCCTGATGATGGGATCTGCCATGGCGATAAGGACGGCAGCACAGGGAAGGATAAAGAACAAGGACATGCGAAGAGACCGGACGAGGCGTTGGCAAAGGAGATCGTTATTGCCCTCCGCCCCCGCAGCGGCAAAGGAGGGGAATGATACGGTGGCGATAGCGACCCCAAAGACGCCAAGTGGAAGCTGCATAAAACGGAAGCCGACTTCCAGATAGGTAACCGCGCCAGGCGCACCAAGCGACAACCATCCGGCGATAAGCGAGTCGATAAAGGCGTTGATCTGGACCAGCCCGAGGCCGACGGCGACAGGCAGGAATGCCCGAATTGCCTCGCGAAGCGCAGGGTGGTTGAAGGAAATGATGGGACGCACCAGCACGCCGTTGCCGGCAAGCGCGGGCAGCATGACCAATACTTCAAGCGCGCCGGCCAGGAGTACGAAGACAGCGATGGCGTAGGTGGCGCTTTCGGCCCGGAGTTGCGTCAAGTCGCCTCCCGCCTGCCACCAATAGACATAGGCAAAGCCGGCGAGGAAGCCGATATTCAGGAGAATGGACATGGCCGCGGGCAAGGCAAAGCGGCGCAGGCTTTGCAGCATCCCGGCCAAGAGCGCGGCAAGACAAATAAGCGGCATGAACGGGAAGAGCAGGGCGGTCAAGCGCAGAGCCAAGGACACTTCGCGGCTACCGGTAAAGCCGTCGATTATGAGACAGACGACAATACCGACGACGCATATCGCTCCCGAAATAAGGGTCAGGAGTGTAAATGCCTGGCTACCGAGCACGCCGGCGGAATATTTGCCGTCCTTGCGTTCTGTTTTAACAAACGCGGGGATGAACGCAGCCGACAGCGCGCCTTCGCCAAGGAGGTTCCGGAACAGATTCGGAATGCGGAAGGCGAAGATGAATGCGTCGGAGGCCCAGCGTACTTGACTAAACAACTGGACCAGCAGGACCAGGCGAAGAAAGCCGAGCACGCGGCTGACCATGGTCAGTGATCCCACGGTCCAGGTTGAACGCACCTGGGTTTGTTGCTCGTCGGCGGCGGTGGCGGTTGTGGCTGTATTGTCGTGCAACGCTGAATCCTTGTCATAAAAGAGGAGGACGCGGTTACTCGCGGCCTCCATTGGTGTGATCGAGTATACAGGAAAGGATACGGTCCGCCAAGGCGGCTTTTGTTATCTCGCCAAGGGACTCGTTCCAATCGCGGCCGATGAGGTGCGCCGTCTCCCGGTCGGCCGCAAAGGAGGCGGTGGTGTTGACAACAATGAGATCGAGGTTCTTATCGCACAGTTTGCGTCTACCTTCGTTTAAATTCTCGCCCACATCCAATGAAAACCCGACGATGAACTTTCCCTGCCGTTCCGTCCGCTCGCGCACCCCTGCCAGGATGTCGGGCGTCCGCTTGAGCCGCAGGATGAGATCGCCGTCCTTTTTCTTCAGCTTGACGTCGAGAGGCTCGGCCGGCGTATAATCCGCCACGGCGGCAGCCATGACCAGGCTGTCGGCCCACGCCAGATGTGATTGCACAGCGTCGTTCATGTTTTCGGCGGAACGGACGCGGACGACCCGGACACCCTCCGACGGCTGCAAATGGGTTGGACCAAGCACCAGGATCGGCGTCCCGCCGTGCCGGAGCACAGCCTCGGCCAATTCAATTCCCATCCTGCCGCTGGAGCGGTTGGTGAGAAAACGCACCGGATCGATGTCCTCGGCAGTGGGACCGGCGGTGATCAGCACCCGGGGTGATGGGCCGTCGGGCAGGGGAGTTGCGGTCATGCGGCTTCCTTACACTGGCTGCCGACCGGCAACCGGACGGCGGCGAAAAAGAACGATTATCGTTTCCTCCAGCCGCAAGGCAAGATGCTGTTGCGGCAAAGGCCCGCCTCCCTATAATGTATCGGCGTTTCCATCGTACGCATACACCGAAACGGCGGCCCCGCTTGCGGCTCCGCACGGGAGGACGGCATGATAGCAGTCGACATAGGCAACACCTTCACAAGAATGGTCGCCTTTTCAGGCTCCACCATTCGCGGCAGACGTTCGTTCCATACCCGCGATCTGGACTTGGATGAACTCGAAGTTGCGTTGCTGGAATTAGCCGAATTGACCGATTACCGGGCGGTATGGATTGCGTCGGTCTACCCGCCAGCCAACGCCACGGTGGCGGCTGTGGCTGAAAGGTGCTGCATCGCCCGGACGTTTATCCGTTCCGCCTCCGATTTCATCATGGCCCATAGCCTGGCCACGCCGCAGACGACCGGTGTGGATCGGCTCTTGTCGGCATTCGCGGCTGGAAAAATGCATATGGCTGGTGATGAGGGAAAGCGCGGCTATGTAGTTGCCCAATGCGGCAGTGCGGCGACTATCGACTATGTCGACGCCGAGGGTGTCTTCCAGGGCGGGTTTATTATTCCAGGCCCGAGTCTGTGGCTCTCGGGGTTGTCGACAGCAGCCATGCTGCCCGACTTGTCGTCGGAACTCCCGGACTGGAACGCGGTCCTGCCCGGCGACAATACTCGCGACGCTCTCCTGAACGGAATGCACCTATGCCTTCCAACCGCCGTGGCGACGGCGGCAATGATGGTCAGCGCCGGCGACAACATCCCGTCGAATGGCGAACCGCCGCTTCCATTGGTCCTGACCGGCGGGTGGGGGAATGCGGTCTCGCCGTATGTCGGAGCCAAACATGTCTATGACCAAGACCTTATGCTTCACGGCATACGGCTTTTTGCTGAACGGTACATATAATGACGAGTTTTCCCGCTGAATATCGCATCTACCGAAATTTGGGGTATGAAGACGGCATCCGCCTGCAGCGGGAGACGTTGGCCCGGGTGGCTGGCGATCACGACCGGCCTGGCGAGGTGCTGTTTGTCGAACATAAGCCAGTCATCACCTGCGGCAGGTCGGGCGACGGCTCCAACCTGTTGGTCGATGCAGCCAAGCTGGGCGAGGAAGGGATAGAGTTCTTTCCCACTAGCCGGGGAGGGGATGTCACCTACCACGGACCTGGACAGTGGACGGTATATCCCATTTTGCGTCTGGACTGGTATGGCCGCAGTTTGCACCGCTACCTCCGGCTCCTGGAGGAATGCGTTATTGTTTTCCTTGGTAAATACGGTATCGAAGGCGGTAGACGCGATGGGTTGACCGGGACGTGGGTCGGCGGAGGCAAGGTGGCTGCGGTGGGGGTTGCTGTCAGCCGCTGGGTGACCTGGCACGGGTTTGCCCTGAACATCAACACAGATACCACGAACTTTACCCGGTATATGCACCCGTGCGGCATCCACGCTTCCGAAGGGTCTGTCGCGACGTTGGCCGGCTTGACCGGCGCGCAACACGATATGCTGGCGGTATTGCCAAACCTCCGCCACGCGATGGCCGAGGTGCTGTCGCTCGATTTGGTCGAGTCTCCGGACCAAGCCGGAGACTCTGTCACACGCTAGACGCGGACCGTCTCCAGGGCGTCCAGAAGTTCACAGCCGGTTTGGTAGCGGGATTCGGGATCCAGGCTGAGGCCGCGCTCCACAATGACCACCAGTGGTTCCGGTAAGCCCGGAAGCCGCTCATCGATGGGTATAGTCTGCCCTTTTTCCACCATAATACGGTTGGCTTCGCCTTCACCGAAATTATACGGTATGTGGCCGGTCAGCATCAGGTAGAACACGGCCGAAAGGCTAAAGATGTCGGCGGTGGGCTTTGGCTCGACAACCGGCAGGAGTTCCTCCGGCGGCAAATACGCCAGACGGTGGGTGTCGTGGCCCATATAGCCACGGGGCAGAATCCCGGTTTCATCAAGAAAGCGTGAGAAGCCCTGGTCGGTAATTTTGGCAAGATCGCGGCCGTCGTCATCCTGGATAATGACGCTGGCCGGTTTGAGATCCATATGGGTAAATCCGTGGCGATGGAAATAGCATACGGCGCTGGAGAGCTGCAACATAAGGTTGTAGGCGGTCTTCAGACTGAGACGGCCGTCGCTTTGGCTGCGGATAAAGCTGGTGAGGTTTTGGCCGCCGGCATATTCCATTACCAGATACATCCCGCCTCGTTCCAATTCGCCCGCGCTGAGGAGCCGAACCAGGTTGGGATGGGTAACTTTACGGGCGGAGTCAATTTCCTGACGGAAATCCTCCAGAGTTTTGCGGGAGAAGGGGATTTCGGGAGAGAATATTTTGATGGCGACTTGCTTGCCGTCCAACTCATCCACACCCAGATACACCGACCCTGTAGACGCGAGCGAGATGATGCGGGTCAGTTTGTAGCCGGCCACAGGCGGCATGGATGGCGGCATGGCGCTAACCGTCTCCGCCGCCGGGGCGGTAAGGAAGGCATTGTCGTCGGCCGACATGCGGCCGCCCGGATTGCTGCGGGCGACGGTCATTTCGCCGGGAGTCGGCACCATACTGACGACGATGCGGGTCTGGCCGACCATGACTTCGTCGCCGTCCTACAGCTCGACTGGTTGGGCCAGGCTCCTGCCGCCGGCCCCGTAGCGTTCGCCGTTGATGGCCAGACCGTTGGTCGAGTTCAAATCCTTGATCCGAACCGACGGCGGGTCGATGAGGATGACCGCGTGCAAACGGCTCACCATGGGGTCTGATTCTATGCAATAGGTGCAGGTACGACTGCGGCCGACGCTGATCTCCGCAGGTTCTGCATAGGAGAAGCTCTCGGGCAATCTGTCTGGCCTGTGTACGGTGAGTCGTACCATCTGTTTCCTCCGAATCGACATCGCGCCTTTTTTCGCGCTCTTACAGTAACCGCGCCAATATCCTACCCAAAAAAAATAATTACGCAATTAAATCGGGAAATCTGTTGCAAATCATACCTTGACTCATAAATTAACTATAAACGTTTTCGTAAAGCAATGAAGTTAACTAAAATTATTGAGGGGATGGAAAGGAGTCGCGTCATGAGCTGGCTCGTTAGCCATCTGCACGCCTTCTTAGCCGCAAGCCCGGAAATTGCACTCTTCCTCAGTCTCGCGCTTGGCTACAGGTTGGGCAAGGTGAATTTTGGGAAGTTCCAACTCGGCGGCGTCGCGGGATCGCTGCTGGTGGCGGTCATAATCAGCCAGGTTGGGGTAACGGCTGACAACGGACTACGAAGCGTCCTGTTCGCGTTGTTTATCTTTGCTGTGGGGTATGAAAGCGGGCCGCAATTTTTCCGTTCCCTCAACAAAGGCTCGCTTCGGGAGATCTTCCTGGCCATTTGCCTGGCCGTCACCGGGCTGGCGACAGTGGTTATCCTGGCCAAGCTGTTCCACCTCGACAAGGGCCTTGCGGCAGGTGTGGCGGCGGGCGGGTTGACCCAATCCGCCATCATCGGCACAGCGTCCGACGCCATCGCCCGGCTGGGCCTGGCTGCCGACCAGGTGCATACCATGCAACAGAACGTCGCGGTCGGGTATGCCGTTACCTATATTTTCGGTTCGCTCGGCACCATCATCATCTGCGTCGACATCCTGCCGAGGTTTATGGGGAAGTCCATCCGTGACGACGCCATGGCGGCAGAAGCCACCCTCCATGCCCAGAACGATGTGGTCGCGCCCGAGGGCGATCCGGTTCTGGGACAAATCGTCGGCCGGGTCTATGCGTTACCGCAAACATATTCGGGGACCGTGACGCAACTGGAATCGCGTGACCCCGACTACCGCTTCACGGTGGAACGCATCAAGCGGAACAAGCGGAGCGTCGCGGTGACGCCGGATGTTACGCTGAAAGGCGGGGACGAGGTGTTGGTTGTCGGCAGGCGCGAGGCGCTCCTGAAAAACGGCGCCGGGATCGGGACAGAGGTGCGCGGCGACGACGACATGCAGCTTCACCTTATCCGTCACGACGTCACCCTGACGCGTGACGCCTTCACCGGCAAACCGGCCATGACCCTCAAGGACATGCTGAGCCGTGAAACGACCCATGGCGTATATGTCATGGCGGTCCGGCGTGACGGGAAAGAACTGACAATCACCCCAAGCACGCAATTGGAAAAGGGCGATGTCCTTACCCTGTACGGTTCGCCGCAAGACGTCTCCCGCGCCGGTTCCAAGCTGGGCCACCTGGCTGTGTATAGTTCAAAAACCGACTTTGTCTATATGGGGCTGGGCATGGTGGTCGGCCTGCTGATCGGACTTATCGTCGTCCGGGTGGCAGGGCTGCCCTTGACCCTCGGCAGCGGGGGCGGCGCGCTGTTGTCCGGTCTGGTGTTTGGCTGGTGGCGCACCCGCCGCCCGGACATCGGCTATATCCCGCCCGGCGCGGTGCAAATCCTCAAGGATTTGGGCCTGGCCGGATTTGTGGCCATTGTCGGGCTGGCGTCTGGTCAACAAGCCATCCAGACCATTCGGCACAGCGGGATAAGCATCTTTATCGTCGGCCTGCTCGTCACCATCATTCCGCTGATACTGACAATGCTCATCGGCCGTTATGTCATCGGCTACAAAAACAGCGCCATCCTTGCCGGCGCGCTTACCGGATCCCGTTCAGCCAATCCCGCCTTCGGCGAGGTGCTGAACAAAGCCGGCAACTCCGTCCCCACCGTCCCCTTTGCCATCACCTACGCCTTGGCGAACGTGTTGCTAACGCTCCTTGGCCCGCTGGTGGTGTCACTTGTCTAATGCGAAAGAGTAAGGAATAACAATGGATAATACCGATCTCAATTATGCCGAGCTGGCCACCCTCAGCCCGTTCGAACTCAAGGACACTCTTATCAACATCGCCGCCGGTAGCCTGTCCAAACCCATGCTCAACGCCGGGCGGGGCAACCCCAATTTCCTCGCCACCATCCCCCGCCACGGCTTTCTGCAATTGGGCCGCTTTGCCATGCAGGAGTCGGAGAACTCCTGGACCTACATGCCGGAGGGGGTTGGCGGGTTCCCGATGCGGGAGGGAATCGAAGCGCGGTTCGATATCTTTGTCCACCAACATCTGGATAATGTCGGCGTCAAATTCCTCCGCTCCGCGACCTCGTATGTCAGGGACCATCTGGGGCTGGACGTCGGCGACTTCATCTACGAGATGTGCGAAGGGATCCTCGGCTGCAACTACCCGGTCCCCGACCGGATGCTCAAAAACAGTGAATCGATTGTGAACCAGTATCTCCGCAAGGAGATGATCGGCATGCATCCCTTCCCGGGCGAGTTCGACATCTTCGCGACCGAAGGCGGCACGGCGGCGATGACCTATATTTTCGACTCGCTGCGTGAAAACCGCATCATTTCTCCCGGCGACAAGATTGCTCTCGGCCTCCCTATCTTTACCCCGTATATCGACATCCCCAAGCTGAACGATTTCCAACTGGTCGAAGTGGGGGTGAACGCCGACGAGAACAACCACTGGCAATATTCGACAAACGAGCTGGACAAGCTGCTGGACCAGGACGTCAAGGCGTTTTTCCTGGTCAACCCCTCGAACCCGCCGTCGGTGAAGCTGTCGGACGATAATCTCCGCCGCATCGAACACATCGTTTCAATCCGCCCGGATCTCATCCTCCTGACCGACGATGTCTATGGCACCTTCGCGGACGATTTTACCTCACTGTTCGCATCGTGTCCGCAAAACACCATCCTCGTTTATTCGTTCTCGAAATACTTTGGCGCGACCGGTTGGCGCATGGGCGCTATCGCCATGCATCAGGACAATGTCGTGGACCGGATGATTCGCGAACAATCGGAGGCGACCCGCAAGGAGTTGCACGAGCGCTACGAATCCATATCGACCGAACCGGACAAGCTGAAATTTATCGACCGCCTGGTCGCGGACAGCCGCACGGTGGCCCTGAACCACACCGCCGGACTGGCGACGCCGGTGCAGGTGCAGATGGTGATGTTCGCCCTCTTTTCCCTCATGGATCACGCCGATACCTACAAGGCGGCCATGAAGCGGCTTATTCGCAAACGGAACGACATGCTCTACCACGGCTTTGGCGGCCAGGCTCCGCAGGACGGCAACATGGTGGATTACTACCAGCTCTTGGATGTGGAGACGATTTACCGAAAGAGCTACGGCGAGGAATTCGTGCAGTGGTATCTGAAGACACTGAAACCGAACGAGGCCCTGTTCCGCCTCGCCCACGAGGCAGGGGTCGTGCTGCTTCCGGCGCAAGGCTTCGGCGCGACCCACCCGTCGTTCCGGGTATCCTTGGCCAACCTGAAGGAGGTGGAATACCGCAAGATCGGTGAAGCAGTGTACCGAATCGGGCAGGAGTATTACGCCGAGTTCCAAAAGCAAAAGAAATAAGAGCGACAAAATGGGGCCGGGCGAAACCCCCGGCCCCGCTTATTGACCGATGCTCTCGTTCAGGCTACCGGTGCGGTAGCCCTGCAAATCAACAGCGATAAAACTGTACCCAAGTTCCTTCAACCGCGCCGCGACAGGCTCGCTCACCGCCGGATCGAACAGCCGCACCCGGTCATCGCCAGGCACTTCGATGCGGGCCAGGTCGCCATGGTGGCGCACCCGCACGCCGCGAAAGCCAAGGCCGGCGAGATAGGCTTCAGCCGCTTCGACCCGTGTGAGGATATCGCCGGTTATGGAGGTACCATACGGCACCCGGGATGCAAGGCAGGCGGCAGCAGGCTTATCCCAAATATCGACGCCCATCTCCTTCAGGCTGGCGCGAACCTCGGCCTTGCTGAATCCGGCCTCGGCCAATGGGCTGACGACCCCGGCCTCCCGTACAGCCTTGAGTCCGGGTCGGTAATCGCCCAGGTCGTCTACATTGCCGCCGTCGGCGATGATGGTAAAGCCGAGGTCGGCCGCGGCAGCGCCGAGTTTTGCGAGGATTTCCGTCTTGCAGTGGTAGCAGCGCTCGGGCGAGTTGTCAGTGAAGCCGTCGAGTTCAAGAAGCTTGACCGGAACCAGCACCTGTTCAACGCCACGCTCGGTGCAAAACCGGGTGGCAAAATTATCTTCGTCCGCCGGAAAATTTGGTGCCTGAGCCGTCAGGGCCAGGACCGCTCCCTCGCCCAAGGCCTCCACCGCCGTCGCCAGGAGGAAGGTGCTGTCGACCCCGCCGGAGAACGCCACCGCGAGCCGGCCATACCCGCGTAAAAGAGCCTTCAGGCGATCCAGTTTGGTTATTCTGTCTGTTGCCATTATCTCTCTCCGCACACCGGGCAAGCCGGATTCGTCTTCATCGTCAATTCTCTGAACTTCGTCCGCAGGCCGTCGTAGAGGAGCAGCCGGCCCCGCAGCGTGCCGTCCACGCCCAACAGTGTTTTGATGACCTCCTGCGCCATAATGCTGCCGATAATCCCGGGCGTGGTGCCGACAATAGCCTTGTCGTCGTCGGTCGGCCGCCAGTCGCGGGGCGGGGGATCGCGGAAAAAGCACCGGTAACAGGGACCGCCTGGAGCGAAAACCGACGCCTGTCCCTCCCAGCCACGGACCGATCCATAGACATGGGTTTTGCCTTGTTGTCTACAGGCGGCGTCGAGGTCGTAGCGGGCGGCGAAATTATCGAGACACCCGGCGGCGAGGTCGTACGGCATCAGGAGATCGGCGGCGTTTTCCGGAATCAGCTTTTCTTTAAAGATGGTCGTCTCCACCAGCGGATTGATGGCGCGTATCGACGCCTGGGCCGACACAACCTTATACTCGCCGACATCGTCAGAGGCGTGGATTATTTGCCGGTGGATGTTTCCTTCGTCCACCCGGTCCATGTCGACCAGGCCGAGACGGCCGACGCCCGCAGCCGCCAGGTAGAGGGCCACCGGCGATCCAAGGCCGCCCAGGCCGACGATAAGGACGGCGCTGGCCTTCAATTTTTCCTGCCCGTCACGACCGATCTCGTGCATGAGGAGTTGGCGGTTGTAGCGGAGCAATTCGGGTTGGGATAGCATATCTATCGATTCTTTCGGTTGACGTTTCCTTGACGGTGGTAAAACTGTATAGTGTTCAGGCAGGGGATGATTGTCAATCTTTCCATAAATATCGGGGAACAAATGCAAAGACTCTGGGCGCCCTGGCGAATGACCTATATCAACGATATCGATTCGGAAAAAAAGGAAGGCTGCTTCTTCTGCAACGCCTGGTCCGAAGTCGGCCGCGAACGGGAAAACCTGGTGGTCGGCAGGGGCAAGGACGCGTTCATCATGCTGAACCGCTACCCCTACTCAAACGCGCATCTCCTCATCGCGCCCAGCCGTCATATCGGCGTCATGGAAGAGACGACCTATGAGGAAGGCGCGGAACTATGGCGGTTGACCGCCTTGGCAAAGCGGGCGCTCGCGAAGGCTGTCAACGCGCAGGGATTCAACGTCGGCATCAACCAGGGCCGCGTCGCCGGAGCCGGGGTGCTCGATCATTTGCATGTGCATATCGTCCCGCGCTGGGACGGCGACGTCAATTATATGCCGGTGTTCGCCGATGTGCGCATCATCCCCCAGGCGCTGGAGGAAACGCGCGACAGGCTTGCGCCGTTTATACAGGAACTGCTGGACGCCTGAGTCTATCGGGCGACGTCGGCGTATTTATGGGGATCGCGTTCAAACTCTCCGGCGACAAAGGAACAGATCGCGACGATTTTCTTGCCCTCTTGTCGGGCATATTCGGCCAAGGCATCCAGAAGGCCCGACGCGACGCCGTGGCCGCGATAGCGGTTGTCGACGTAGGTGTGGGTCGCCCACAGATCGCCTTCCCGTTGTTCATACGCTATCTCCCCCATCTGTCCGTCGTCCCCGTACGCGACAAACCTGCCGCCGTCTTGGTCGTGTTCGATACGCATGTGTCTCCTTTACTCTAAGCGAGATGCGTTAAGTTTAGATATAACGGGGGCCGTCTTCAAGCCTAAAGCGCGAGTGGCGGCGAGTTCGCCTCCGGCCTTGCGTTGGCATAAGGGGTTAGGTATAATATCCCGATGGTGAGGCGGGCCGGGCCCGCCCCCTATTTTTTTGGGTTTTCCTGAGGAGTTGCACCACAATGGGCGTCTTTAAACCTGTCGACCGCGAGATTAACTTTCCTGCATCCGAATTGAATTGGCTCGAATTCTGGAAACGGGAAGGTATTTTTGAAAAGCAACTCGCCCAGGGAGAACGCCGCGCCCGCGAAGAGGGCAAGAGCACCTACGTCTTTTACGAAGGGCCGCCCACCGCAAACGGCATGCCCCATCCCGGCCACGTCCTCACCCGCGTCGTCAAGGACTTGTTCCCGCGTTACCGCGCCATGCAGGGTTATAACGTCCCCCGGAAGGCCGGCTGGGACACCCATGGCTTGCCGGTGGAAATCGAGGTTGAAAAAGAACTCGGCATCGAAGGCAAGCAGGCTATCGAAACGTTCGGCGTCGAGCCGTTTGTCAAAAAGTGCAAGGACTCGGTGTTCCGCTATTCCGACGCCTGGCGCAAACTTACCGAACGCATCGGCTTCTGGGTCGATCTCGACGATCCCTATGTCACCTATCACGAGAGTTATATCGACTCGGTGTGGTGGAGCCTGAAGCAGATGTGGGACGAAGACCTCATCTACCACGGCCACAAGATCGTGCCGTGGTGTCCGCGTTGCGGCACCGCCCTTTCCAGCCACGAAGTGGGGCAGGGCTACAAAGAGGTCGCCGACCCGTCGGCATATGTCGCCTTCCGCTCAAAAGCTGATCCGAAAACCTTGTTTGTTGCCTGGACCACCACGCCGTGGACGCTCCTGTCCAACGTCGCCCTCGCCGTCGGTCCCGACTTCGATTACGACTATGTTAAAGTTGAGGACGAAACGCTGGTCATGGCGTCCGCCCTGCGCGAAAGCGTCATGGGCAAGATTCCGCATGAAGTCGTCCGCACTGTCAAAGGTTCCGAACTGATCGGGCAGGAGTACGAACAGCTTTTCGCGTTCCTGGAAGTCGACAAGCCCGCGTTCCGCGTCATCGCCGGCGACTATGTCGGCCTCGACACCGGTTCCGGCATCGTCCATATCGCCCCCGCCTTCGGCGAGGACGACTACCGCATGGGCCGAGAGAACGACCTGCCCATGCTCAATCCGGTCAAGACCGACGGCACCCTCGACGCCGCCATCCTTCCCTGGGCAGGCAAATTCGTCAAGGACGCCGACCCGCTCATCATCAAGGAACTGAAGGCGCGGAAGCAGTTGTTGAAATCGGAACAGTACGTCCACGATTATCCTTATTGCTGGCGCTGCCCGAGCCCGCTCCTTTATTACCCGCGCCCGGCGTGGTATATCCGCACCTCGTCCATCAAGGACAAGATGCTGGAAAACAACGCGAAGGTCGACTGGTATCCGGAACACATCAAGGACGGCCGCTTCGGCAATTTCCTCGCCTCCAACGTCGACTGGGCTTTGTCGCGTGAACGCTATTGGGGCACGCCCCTGCCGATCTGGGAATGTTCCTGCGGTAGCCGTACCGCCGTGGGCGGCAAGGAAGAGTTGCTCCAGCGCGCTGTCAACCGGGACGAACTCCCCGAAAACTTCGAACTGCACAAACCCTGGGTCGACCAGGTGCGACTGAAATGCGACAAGTGCGGCAGCGAAATGTGGCGCGTCCCCGAAGTCATCGACTGCTGGTACGACTCCGGCGCGATGCACTTTGCCCAATGGGGTTATCCCCACAAGGAAGGCTCGGAAGAGAAGCTCCGCAAAGCCTTCCCGGCCGACTTCATCTCCGAAGCCATCGATCAGACCCGCGGCTGGTTTTATTCGCTCCTCGCCGAAGCGACGCTCCTGAAGGAATGCGCCCGCCGGAAGCACGAGCGGGGCGAACCGGTGGGCGATCTGCAGCCCTGGTTCGAGACCGAGTACCCGATTCCCTATCGGAGCTGCCTTGTCCTTGGCCTGCTGTTGTCGGCCGAGGGAACCAAGCTGTCGAAAAAGCTCCGTAATTATCCCGACCCGTTCGACGTGTTCGATCAGGAAGGGGCGGACGCCATGCGCTGGTTCTTCTGCATCTCGAACCAGCCCTGGACGTCGACACGCTTTTTCCAGGCGGGTATCCGTGAGGCGCAGAAGGATTTCCTCGTCCGCTTGCGGAACGTCTATTCCTTCTTCGTCATCTATGCGAATATCGATGATTTCGATCCCAGCCGTGGCCTCCCCGGTGTGAGCGAATTGTCGGGCGATCCCTTTGCCGCCGCGCCGTCGCGGCCGAAGCCGGAGACGCGGTCGCTTCTGGACCGCTGGATGTTGTCGAAGCTTGAAACAGCGACGCGGGAAATTTCGACAAACCTCGAGAACATGAACATTCTCCAGGCCGCGCAGGCACTCAGCGCGCTGGTCGAGCAGTTGTCGAACTGGTACGTCCGCCGCAGCCGCGACCGTTTCTGGTCCGGCGAGCACAATGATGAAAAGGCGTCGGCCTACTGGACTCTGTATGAGACCCTATGCCAGATCGCGGTAATCTCCGCCCCGTTCGTGCCGTTCTTCGCCGAAGAACTGTACCAGAATCTGGCCCGGAAACTGTGGCCCGACACCCTGCCGCAGTCGGTCCACCTGTGCCGCTGGCCCGCGCCGATTGAAGCCCGCATCGACCGCGACGTCGAATCGCGGATGGATCTGGTGCGTGAAATCGCCTCGCTTGGTCTTGCCGCCCGTGCGTCGCAAAAGCTTAAGGTGCGTCAGCCGCTCGCGAAGGCTGTCGTCATCCTCACCCGTCCGGAAGAGCGGGCAGGCATCGAAGGTCTGGCCGATATCGTGCGGGAAGAAATCAACGTCAAGGATTTGGATTTCGCCGATGACGCGGCCCAGTACGTCACCTTTACCGTCAAGCCGAATTTCCAGGCGCTTGGTCCCATCCTCGGCAAATCGATGAAGGCTTGTGCAGCCGCCTTGGCAAAGGTGGACGCGGCCACGGTGGTGCATGAGGTAAAGGAAAATGGCCAGTATACCCTCACGTATGATGGCGGGACAATCGACCTCACACCCGACCGTCTCGACGTCAGGCTTGCCGCGAAGGAAGGTTTCGCCGCCGCCGACGGCAAGGGCGCGGTGGTGGTGCTTGACGCCCACGTCACCGAGGAACTGGAACGCGAAGGGGTGGCGCGGGAACTCATCAACCGCATCCAGACCATCCGCAAGGATTTGGACCTGCCTTTCGAGGCCCGTATCCGCGTGCGTATCGGTGCCGGCGGCACAGCCGCCCGTGCCGCAATCGAGCACGGCGACAGCATCGCGGCCGAGACTCTGGCCAGTGACTACAAGGTCGAATGGGAAGATCTCGGCACGACCCGCGAGTTCGAACTGGCTGGCGAAAA
The DNA here is from genome assembly GCA_021205245.1 of Planctomycetaceae bacterium. GTDB lineage: Bacteria > Planctomycetota > SZUA-567 > SZUA-567 > SZUA-567 > JAJBSZ01. The sequence continues at coordinate 33,570 of JAJPXZ010000162.1, read as the reverse complement.
CGTCCGTGTCTCCATCGCCAGCGCGTAGAGTTGCCGTCTTTTGCTATGATGTTGTGGAGGGGTGAGGGGTTATGGCTGATTTGCGCGTGGCGGTCCTGTTGTCCGGCGGCGGTACGACCCTCGCCAACCTGCTGAACGTCCGCGATCGCGGCGGCCTTATGGCCGACATCGATCTGGTGGTTTCGTCCCGCGCATCAGCCCGTGGACTTGCCATAGCCGAGGACGCCGGCATCAAAACCGAAGTGGTCGAAGCATCCAACTACACCATCTCGGCGCGGGAAGGCGAGGTTATCCGCGACTGGCCGGCAATGTCCAGGGATCTGGACCGCATCCTGCTTGGCGGCAAATACGACCTCGTTTGCATGGCGGGGTTCCTGTGCCGCTACCTCTTCAGCCACGAACTGAAGGGGCGCATCATCAATATTCACCCTTCCCTTATTCCGATGTTTTGCGGCCAGGGGATGTACGGTCACCGCGTCCATGAGGCGGTGGTTGATGCCGGGGTCAAGGTGACGGGATGCACCGTCCACCTGGCAGACCTCGAATACGACACCGGCCCCATCATCCTGCAGCGCTGCTGCCCGGTCTATTCCGACGACGACCCGGACGAGGTCGCCGCCCGCGTCTTCCGCGAGGAATGCGCCGCCTATCCCGCCGCCATCAACCTTATCGCCCAGGGTTACGTCCACCTCACCACCGACCGGCGGACCTATGTGGACGGCGACCGTTATATCGAGAGGTTTAATCACGATGTCGATTGAACATGCTGTTGAGACAATAGACGCGGAAATCGCCGCCCTGCGGGTGGTGAAGGAAAACCTGAACGAACAATTCGTCGAAGCCCTGGACGCCATGCAGGCGTGCACCGGCCGGGTCATCGTATCCGGCATGGGCAAGGCGGGCCTTATAGGCCAAAAGATCGCCGCCACCCTTGCCAGCACCGGCACGCCGTCCTTTTTCATGCATCCGGCCGAAGCGCTCCACGGCGACCTCGGCATGATCATGGCAAACGACGTTTGCCTGTTCTTGTCAAACTCCGGCGAGTCGGACGAAATCACCAGGCTCCTGCCGTTTGTCCGCCGTATCGGCTGCCGCGTCATCGGCATCACCGGCAACATTCGTTCCACCATGGCGGCCCATTGCGGAATCGTCCTCCACCTTGGCGATATCCATGAAGCCTGCCCGCTGGGTCTGGCGCCGACCGCCACCACCACCGCCATCCTCGCCGTCGGCGATGCGCTGGCGATGAGCCTGATGCAACGGCGCGGCTTTTGCGAAAGCGATTTCGCGCGGGTGCATCCGGCCGGAGCGCTTGGCCGCAGGGTCGCGCCGGTGGAGACAGTCATGCGCCTCGGTGACGCTGTCGCCAAGGTGGATAAGGATACCAGCGTCGGCGACACGCTTCTTGCCATGACGAATGCCAGGGCGGGGGCGGCGGTCGTCGTCGACGCCACCGGCCGGCTCGAAGGCATCTTCTGCGACGGCGACCTCCGCCGTGGCCTCGAGGCCGACGCTGATTTCCTCAAGCGCCGCGTCGGCGACGTCATGGTCCGCGATTGCTGCCGGGTGATTGTGGGCAGCTTGGCCGGTGAGGTTCTCGACATTATGCGGGAAAAACGCATTGCCGACATTCCAGTCGTCGACGATGCAGGCATGGTGGTTGGGTTGGCTGACCTGAAGGGGCTGATCGCCAGTCTGTAGTGCCAACGTTCAACAGTCCCGCACCCGCTTTCCCCCAAACGTCACCCCGGCCGAACCGCCCGTTCTTTTCGCTGGTGGACGTTTATGACGCCGGGGTGACATAATGGGGAGGTGACGCGTTCACGTATAATCAGCGCAGCCCCCGGCAGCAATGCCGGGGGCTATCTTTATGCGAAGGAGAGGCGGAAACGAAAAAACCCCGCACCGTAGCAGTGCGGGGACGGTAATATGGCGATCACGACGGGACTCGAACCCGCAACCTCCAGATCGACAGTCTGGTGCTCTAACCAATTGCGCTACGTGATCTTAGTGTTTCGTGTGTTGCGTACTGCTTTAAGACTTGGAGAGTATACAGACCTGCGAAGGTTTGTCAAGATAGAGAAATAGTTTTTCGCGAAATTTTTATTCGTCTTCCTGAAAGCGGACAGAAGCCCGTTGAATTGCCTCTTTGCCCAGCTTTTCCCTGATGCCGTCGGTAACCCGTTCCAGGCGGGACAACTTGTCCATATCGACGGTCTCCTCCTTGAACAGCGACATCTGGCTGCCGCTTTCGGTCAGACCAGCCATGCCGACGCCGATAAGCCGCACCGGCCTGCGTCCGGCTTCGGTCTTGCCGTGCAGGAGGTCACGAGCCACCCGAAAGATTGCTTCGGACAGGTCGGTTATGCCGTCCAGGGTCTTGCGGCGAGTGACGGTGCTGAAGTCGTCATACCGTAACTTGAGGAAAACCACCTTGCCACGCAGCCCCGCGCGCCGCAGCCGGGTCGATACCCGGTCGGCCTGATCCCGCAGCGTCGTCTCAAGCGTCGCCATATCGGAGATATCCACGGCAAAGGTGTTTTCGTGGGAAATGGATTTCTCCTCTTCTTCGGAAACGACCTGCGAATCATCCCTGCCGTTCGCCAGATCGTGGAGTTCGCTCCCGACTTTGCCAAGTTCCTGTACCAAGGCCTCCACAGGCCATTGGCGCAGCTCGCCAATGGTGGAGATGCCCATGGCTGCCAAACGTCGATTGGTGACTGGCCCAACGCCCCATATACGGCTTACCGGGAGGGGAGCCAGGCGGTCCAGCATCTCGTCGGCCGGGACGACGGTCAGGCCGTCGGGCTTGTCCATATCCGAGGCGATCTTCGCCATAAAGCGGCAGGTGGCTACGCCGACCGACCCGGTCAGGCTCGTCTCGGCCTTGATGGAAGCGCGGATACGCTTGGCGATGGTGACGGGATGGCCGTGGAGCCGTTGGCAACCGGTGACGTCGAGGAATGCTTCGTCAAGACTTATGGATTGCACCAGCGGCGTAACCCTGGCGAAAATGGCGAATATCTGAGCCGAAACCTCGGCATAGCGGTGCATGCGCGGCTTGACGATAATGGCATGGGGGCAAAGGCGCATCGCTTTGGAGGTCGGCATGGCGCTCCGGACGCCATACGGGCGAACCTCGTACGACGCAGCGGCGACCACGCCCCGGGAACGGGGCGACCCGCCGACGATGATAGGCTTGCCGCGCAGTTCGGGATTATCCCGCTGCTCCACCGAGGCATAGAACGCGTCCATGTCTACGTGCAAGATTGCCTTGGGCCAGAGTTCCATGCGTGGCGAAGTCCCCTTATGGATTGGCGAGAATGAATTGTACCAGTGTGTCTGCCGGAATGGCGACCGGGTGATTTTTGGTCTTCGCCATGTCAACGCTCGAAACGAAGGCGCGAACTTTGTCCTCTGTGTCCACGCCAACCTCCCGCAGTGTCGGAGCAAGGCCGCACGCAGTCATGAGGTTCCGCCAAAAAACAAAGCAATCGTCCCCCGTCTTTTGTCCCATTAACCCCACCAGCCTTTCCATATTCCGCAACTGGCCCTCGGGGCCAAGGGGGCTGTTGACGGTCAGGGTGGGATCGAGGTTCAGGCGGAAGAAATAGGGGATGGTCAAGGCGACCGCATGGCCATGGGGGATGCCGTAGGTGGTGGTAAGGTGATAACCAAGGGCATGGGACATGGTGGTGCGGGTGATGTTGATAGCCTTGCCGGAAAGGTACGCCGCCTGGGCCATATGGTAGCGGTTGTCGGGTGCCGGACTGTGGACGGCGTTATAGAGGTTGTCCAGGGCGTACTTGATAGTGGCTGTGGCGAATTCCTGGGCCTCGGGCGTGGTGTTGGAGGCCCAGAAGGCCTCTACCCCTTGAGCGAGGGCGTCGAGGCCGCTGGAGGCGGTTATGGCCGGCGGGAGGTTATAAGTCATCTCCGGGTCGACCACCGCCATCTTCGGCCTGGCGGTGGGATGGGCCAAAGACTGCTTTTTCGTATGGTTGACATAGAAGACGGCGAACTGGGTTGCCTCGGCACCCGAGCCGGAGGTGGTGGCTATTGCGACGAGCGGCGGGCCTTCGCCCGACGGTTTGACCAATTCGGGCTGGTCCGGGTCGTACGGCTCCTTGGTAAACCGGATAGCCTTCATCATCTTGGCTACATCGATGGGGCTGCCGCCGCCGATGGCCACAAGAAGATCCGGCGTAAACTCTTTCATCACCTCGACGCCGGCGAGAATTTCGCTGAAATCCGGGTTGGGTGAAAAGCCGGGGAATAACCGGGTCGACCTATTTGTAAAAAACGGGTATTCGCCGGCGGCGTTGAATCGACGCCACACCGCCTCGGACACGACAACCAGTATCCGTTTAAACCCTTTATTTTCCAGTTCTTGGAACGCTTCCGCCAATGCTCCAAAGCCGACATGGTCCTGCATCGTCTCCTCCTCTCCCAGTCAGTAAGGGAATAATTCAATTTTATTCAGAAAAAAGCTTGTATATATAATGTATTTTGGCTACCATAGAGAGCGTGAAAAACGGCGCTATCCAGACAGTATAGTATAGCCGTATCTCCCCCTTTTCAAGTTCGTTTTATGTTTTGCCCTGATCGGGTCGTACCAATTTTTTTCGGTTGAGGTTGAAGCCGTTTTACCGCATAATGTGAGTGTTGATTGGCAAACACGCACCTATTCTCTTGAACGCCGACCCTTGCCGGACGGCCGTTTTTTTTGTTGTTTTTTGGAGACGATTTACCATGGCAGACAGCGAGTCGACCCCCAACCCTGTAGCTCCGGCCTCCGGCGGCGATTATACAGGGAGTTCCATCAAGGTACTAGAAGGCTTGGACGCCGTCCGTAAGCGTCCGGCCATGTATATCGGCGGCACCAACGCCGAAGGCCTCCACCACCTGGTGTGGGAGGTTGTCGATAACTCCATCGACGAGGCGATGGCTGGTCATTGCGACCGCATCCTCATTACGATTAACGCCGACGGCTCCATGACCGTCCTCGACAATGGCCGTGGCATTCCTGTCGACTGGCACAAAGAGCAGGGCATGTCCGCCCTGACCGTCGTGATGACCGTGCTGCACGCCGGCGGTAAATTCGACCACGATTCCTACAAGGTCTCGGCCGGCCTCCACGGCGTGGGCGTAAGCTGCGTCAACGCCCTGTCCACCTGGCTTGAAGCCGAGGTCTTCCTAAATGGCAAGATGTATTTCCAGCGCTTTGAGCGGGGCGTGCCGGTCACCGAGGTGGAGGAGCGCGGCAAGACGAAAAATCGCGGCACCAAGGTCACCTTCCTGCCCGATGACACCATTTTTACCGAAACCACCGAATTCCGGTACGAAGTCGTCGCATCGCGCCTGCGCGAACTGGCCTTCCTCAATAAAGGTCTGACTATCGAGGTGGCGGACAACCGGTTCGAGGACAAGCAGGATACTTACTTCTTCCGTTCCGGGATCAAGGGGTATGTCGAAAGTTTGAACGAAAACAAGACCGTCATTAATCCCGAAGTCATCTACTTCGAGCACCAGGACGAAGACAAGCATATGGAATTGGAAGTAGCCATGCAGTACAACGATGGCTATTCCGAAAACACCTTCTCTTTCGTCAATAACATTAATACCATCAACGGCGGCACCCATCTGTCCGGGTTCCGCTCCGCCCTGACACGTACCCTCAACGCCTGGGCCAAGCAGAACAACCTCCTGAAGGATAACGACGATTCGCTCCAGGGCGAGGACACCCGCGAGGGCTTGGCGGCGGTGATTTCGCTCCGTATCGCCGATCCGCAGTTCGAGGGTCAGACCAAGGGCAAATTGGGCAACTCGGACGTCGAAGGCATGGTCGCGGCAGTCGTGAACCAGTACTTGGGCGCTTATCTGGAAGAAAAACCTGGCATTGCCAAGCGCATCCTCCAGCGGGCCATCGACGCCTCTGCTGCGAGAAAAGCGGCCCGTAAGGCGCGCGACCTCGCCAGGCGCAAAAACGTCCTGGCCGGCGGCGGCCTGCCGGGCAAATTGTCCGACTGCGTGTCCCGCGACCGCGAATCCACCGAACTGTTCCTGGTCGAGGGTGATTCGGCAGGCGGCTCGGCCAAAACCGGCCGCGACTCCCGCACCCAGGCGATCCTGCCGCTCCGGGGCAAAATTCTCAATGTGGAAAAACACCGCATCGACAAAATCCTCTCGTCGCAGGAAGTGTCGAACATCATTACCGCTCTCGGCACCGGCATCGGCAAGGATGATTTCAACATCGAGAAGCTCCGCTACGGCAAGATTATCATCATGTCCGATGCGGACGTCGACGGCAGCCATATCCGGACGCTGATCCTCACGTTCTTCTTCCGGCATATGCCTGATCTGATCGAGAACGAGCGGCTTTATATCGCTTGTCCGCCGTTATACAAAGTGCAACGAGGCAAGAATATTCAGTATGTCTTGTCCGAGGACGACATGCAGGGCGCGCTCCTTCGCCTTGGCCTCGACAACACGCGGTGCGAAGTGCGCGACAACGGTTCCAGCCGCACCCTGCAGGGAGAGGACTTCCGCACCCTCCTGTCGCTCATCAACCGGGTCAACCGCTATACCCGGGCGATTCAGTACCGGGGCATGACCCTGCGCGAATATTTGGAATGCCGGAAGGAATTGGGGATGTTCCCGAAATACCGTGGCGTCCTCAAGGGCGAGACCTTCTGGTTCTCCGGTGACGATACCTTTACCGCTTTCATCAAAGCGCGGGAAGCCCAGGGCGAACCGGTGGAAATTGTCGAAGAAGACATCACCGTCACCGCCGCCGACATTCCCGAAAACGGCATGCTGGTGTCCGAGTTCCTGGTAGCGCCCGAGTTCGAGAAAACGGCGCAGGAGCTTGAATCTCTTGGCTTCCGCACCGACGACATGGTCTACCTTGCCGAACCGGGCGCGACGCCGCGCTTCTGGCTGGTGACGCCGAAGGACGAGGTGCCGTGCGAAAGTTTGAACGGCATTCTCGAAAACACCCGTGAAATCGGTAAACGCGGCATGGAAGTGTCCCGATACAAAGGTCTGGGTGAAATGAACCCGGAACAGCTCTGGTCCACCACCATGGATCCGGAAAAGCGCGTTATCTACAAGGTGACTGTCGATGACGCGGTCCGCGCCGACCAGCTCTTCAACCTGCTCATGGGCGAGGTGGTGGAGCCGCGCCGCAAGTTTATCGAACGCTACGCCCTGGACGCGCAGGTCGACGTTTAATCCATCGGGAACACGAGCCAGCAACGTATAAACGTACGGAGAAATATCAGCCATGAGTTCCAATAATATCTTCAACACCCAAATTGCCGGCGTACGACCGATGGCAATCGAGGAGGAACTGAAAAATTCCTACCTGACCTATTCGATGTCGGTCATTATCTCCCGCGCTCTGCCGGATGCGCGCGACGGCCTCAAGCCGGTGCAGCGGCGCATCCTTACATCCATGCACGATCTCAACCTCACCGCCAGCGCCAAGTATCGTAAGTGCGCCAAGGTGGTCGGCGACTGCATGGGTAACTACCACCCCCACGGCGACGCGTCCATTTACGACGCGCTGGTGCGGTTGGCTCAGCCCTTCTCGGTCCGGTATCCGCTTGTGGATCCGCAGGGCAACTTCGGTTCAATCGACGGCTATCCCGCTGCGGCACAGCGATACACCGAATGCCGCATGGCCCGCATCTCGGCTGAAATGCTTGCCGATCTCGACAAGGACACCGTCGACTTCGTCCCCACCTACGACGATTCGTCGGATGAACCGGCGGTCCTCCCGGCCAAGGCGCCGCTCCTGCTCCTGAACGGCGCGACCGGCATCGCCGTCGGTATGGCGACGTCGATTCCACCGCACAACCTTAAGGAAGTGTGCCAAGGCATCGTCGCCTTATTGGACGACCCGGACATCCTGATTAGGGATCTTATCAAGCACGTCCATGGCCCCGACTTCCCCACCGGCGGCATGATCTGCGGCCGCGACGGCTTGGTCAAGGCCTACCACACCGGCCGTGGGTCAGTCACCATGCGCGCCCGCTGCCACACCGAGACCGGCAAGAACGGCAAGCAGTCCATCGTCGTCACCGAGATTCCCTACCAGGTCAATCTTGGCACGCTGGTTGAGAAGATCGCCGAGGTCGTCAAGGACGGCCGTATCGACGGCATCTCCAACATCAATGACTACTCGAACAAGGACGGCATCCGTATTGTCGTCGACCTCAAGTCGGGCGAAAACTCCACCGTCATCCTGAACCAGTTGTACAAGCTGACGCCGCTGCAGACCAATTTCTCGGTCAACAATATCGCCCTCGTCAAGGGCCGTCCCGAGACGATGAATCTTAAGCAGATGATGGAGGCCTACCGCGACCACCGCTTCGAGGTGATTCGCCGCCGCACCGCCTTCCTCCTGAACAAGGCCGAAGCGCGCGCCCATATCTTGGAAGGCCTGCTGAAAGCCCTCGACAATATCGACCGGGTCATCACCATCATCCGCGGCTCGGCAGATATTCCGACCGCCAGGGCCGCCCTCATCACGGAATTCGGCCTGTCGGAAATTCAGGCCAGCGCCATCCTGGAAATGCGCTTGTCCAGGCTGACCGGCCTGCAGCGCCGTGAGCTCGAGGAGGAATTCGCTGAATTGGTCAATACCATCGCTGATTACAAGGCCATCCTCGCCGACCGCAACCGCGTCCTCGACATCATCCGTCAGGACTGCCAGGACATGATCGACAAGTACGGCGACGCCCGCCGCACCGAGATCGTCGCCGCCGCCGAAGACATCTCCCTCGAGGACATGATTGCCGAGGAAGAGATGGCGGTCACCGTGTCCCACGACGGCTATATCAAGCGCATGGCCATCGACGTCTACCGCAAGCAGGGCAGGGGCGGCAAGGGCGTCACCGGTTCCGGCCTGAAGGACGGCGACTTTATCGAGCACCTGTTTGTCGGCATCACCCACGACTATATCCTCTTCTTCACGACCAAGGGCCAGGTGCATTGGCTCAAGGTGTATGATGTGCCGGAGATGGGCCGCGCCGCCAAGGGCCGCTCCATCGCCAACGTCCTCTCGCTCGATCCGGGCGAAAAGGTATCGGCGATGATCCCGGTACGGGTCTTTGACGACGAGCATTTCCTGGTTATGGCGACCCGTCAGGGCGTTATCAAGAAAACCGTCCTCTCCGCCTTCCAGCACCCGAAGAAGGGCGGCATCAGGGGCATCAACATCGCCGACGGCGACGAACTCATCGGCGTGGTCATGACCAGCGGTACCGACGAGTTGATGCTTGCCTCCCGCGAAGGCCAGGCCTGCCGCTTCAAGGAGGAAGACGTTCGGTCCATGGGCCGCACCGCTGCCGGCGTCAATGGCATGAACCTCCAGGACGGCGACATCTGCATCGGGTTAATGGTGGTCTCGCCCCATTGTACCGTCCTGACGATTTCCGAAGCGGGTCAGGGCAAACGGTCCGATTTCGCCGATTATCGCCTGACCAAGCGCGGCGCCAAGGGCGTCATTAACATGAACGTCACCGACAAAACCGGCGCGGTCGTCTCCTGCATGACGGTTCAGGAAGAAGACGAGGTGATGATCATCACCTCGAAGGGCATGGTGGTGCGGACGCCTGTCAACGGCATCCGCGTCATCGGCCGCGCCACGCAGGGCGTCAAGGTCATCCGCCTTAAGGAAGACGATACCGTTGTTGCAGTGGCGCGGGTCGTCCCGACCGACAAGGATATCAAGGACGAGGAAGGCGAAGCCGAGATTGACGTCGGCGGAGCCGAATCGGAAGAGTAAACATAATGCGACCCGCTGCTGTGGAGACGGCAGCGGGTCTTTTTTTATGGTTTGTCCTGCGATTCCATACTATTCTTCCCAAACCGTCACCCCGGCGTGCGGACCTCCACCAGCGGAGTAAGCGGGCGGTTGGAGGTCATGACGCCGGGGTGACGTATGGGGGAGATGGCGTGCTGGGGTTTGTCTCGGCCACACCATAGTACCGACTACCATTTATCCTGAAGGAGATAATATGCCCGACATAGCCGACCTGCGGCAGAAGTTAAAAGGAAGAATTGATTTCCTGCGCGGCGACTTCACTCTCGCCAGCGGCAAGAAGTCCGACTTTTATATCAACGGCAAAACCACCACCCTGCGCCCCGACGCCCTCAACTACGCAGCGCACATATTTCTCGATATGATGCGTTCGGCCAAACCCGACCGCGTGGGCGGCCTCACGCTGGGCGCCGACGCGCTCATCGGCGCGATTACCGCCTTTTCCTTCGACTACGGCATGCCGATGGAAGGCTTTATCGTCCGCAAGGAGGTGAAGTCGCACGGCACCGGTCAGGGTATCGAAGGCCCGCCGATAGTGGAAGGGCAGCGCATCGCCATCATCGAAGACGTCGTCACCACCGGCGGCAGCGCCGTCAAGGCAATTGAGCGGGTGCGCGAAGCCGCCCCCAACGCCACAATCGTCGGCGTGTACGCCCTCGTGGACCGGCTCGACGGCGGCCGGGAGGTGCTGGAGAAAATGGGCATTCCGCTGTCGTCCGTCTTTACCAAGGACGATTTGCTCTAGGTGGTGTTCCATGCTATACTGAAGTATCTGTTGCATGCTCTGTGATCCAATGTGGTTGCCGGGCGACCACGCAACAGCATGGAAGTACTCGTATGACTGATGCCGACCCCAGGGATTCCAACGACAACGCCCGCGAGGGATTGGCTGGCATATATGCGGGCTTGATCGATGCCATCGGCTTAACCGGACGTGAAATCGCCAAGCTCTCGGGTACCCGTCCGCAATACATCTCCGACATCAAGCGACGCCAGCGGCCATTGTCGCACGAGATGTTCCTGCGGACGCTGGTCGGGCTTTACGGTGACTACAAATGGCTGATAACGGGTGATTTGCCGGTGGACACACGGCGCATCATCGCGATGTATCCTTCCATCGCCGGTTCGGATGGTCCGGTCATGCCGCTCCCGCTGTTCCAGCGGCCGTTCATGGGACCAAAGATGACCGGCGACGATTGGGACGGCAATTTCATGTGTGTGACATCGCCTGTCAAGGAGTACGCGGGCGCGATGCGTAACCCCTATATCCTCCGCATCCCCTTCGACGACAGGTCGGGGCGGTTGCGGAAGGGCGATTTCCTTCTTGTCAACCAGGTTGCAACGGCGAACTCGGCCTATGTTCTTGTCAAGAGCGGCTGGGGCGTGAAGTTGATGCATCGGGTCGACGACGGGTTCGAAGATGTCGAAACGGGCGACCGGCGTCCCGACCTGGACGTGAATGTTATCGGGGGTATCGCCATGCTGCTTATGGGGCTGTTGTAACGATTTTCGGTGGGTGTGCTGTCCTCGACTCCCCCTTTCTCTCCGTTCTGGCCGCGTTCCCTCCGGAGCGCCCCGTTTGTTCGGGGCGCGTATTTTTAGCCGTTGCGGACGCTAAATCACTTTTCTTTTTCCGCGAATCGGGTACAATCCAGAAGAGTGTTTTTATAACCACCCGCACAAAGGGGATCGTATGGCAACCACCGTGGGAGGAGTCATCGAAGGCTCCTATTACTACAAAGTCATCCGCAAAATCGCCGACGGCGGCATGGGCAGCGTCTATGAAGTCGAGCAGCACGGAGCCGAAGGCTTTGTCAAACGCATGGCGCTCAAAACCATCATCCCCCGCTATACCAACAACAAGGAATTCGTCGATATGTTTATCGGCGAAGCCAAGTTGGTCGGCAACCTGGTGCATCCGAACATTGTCCAAATCTACCAGCTCGGCCGTACGACCGAAGGCTTCTTTATCGCCATGGAATATATCGACGGCATAAACCTGGAGCAGTTCCTGCTGCGCCACTTTGACCTGAAGCGGAAGATTCCCCTCGATATCGCCACCTTTATTGTCAGCCGCATCTGCCGTGGCCTCGAATACGCCCACACCAAAACCGACGCTCTCGGCCGGCCGCTGAACATCGTCCACCGGGACGTATCGCCCAAGAACATCCTTATCAATACCGAAGGCGAATGCAAGCTGACCGACTTCGGCATCGCCAAGGCCCGCAACTATATGGAGCAGGATGAGGAACGCGTCCTCATGGGCAAGGTCGAGTATATGTCGCCTGAACAGGCCGACTACCGCATCACCGACGCCCGAAGCGACCTGTTCTCCCTGGGCATTGTCTACTCGGAACTCCTGACCGGCAACAACGGCTATGTCGGCACCGACACCAACGACACCCTCGACCGGGTCAAGCGCGCCGAACTGCCCAAGCTTGAGCAGGAGCGCACCGACATCCCGCAGGAAATCGTCAAGATCGTCTACAAGGCTCTGCAGCGCGATCCGATGCAACGCTACCAGACCGCGACCGACATGGTCTACGACCTCGAGTACCAGATGTACTCGCGCGGCTATGGCCCGACCATTGCGTCGTTTGCGAAATATACGGCCGACCTTTTCCCCAAGCATAATTTTGCGACGCCGAAACGCACGCCGCTCGCCACCAACGCAGGGTACTAACGCCATGGGTATGGAAGCTGTTCAACTCCTTGACCGGATGTCCGGCGTCAAGGTACTGTGTCTTGGCGATATCATGCTGGACCGTTTTGTCTACGGCTCTGCCAGCCGCATCTCGCCTGAAGCGCCGGTGCCGGTGGTCCACGTCACAAAGCAGGTCCATATACCCGGCGGCGTCGGCAACGTAATCCTCAACCTCGCCTCGATGCGAATTGATCCGGTCGGCGTCGCGGTGGTTGGCGACGATGCTGGGGCGGAACTCCTGGCCGGGCTGTTCACCGGCGTCGCCGCCGAGAACCTCCGGCTGGTGCGTGACCCCGACCGACCGACCATTATCAAGACCCGCATCCTCGCCGGTATCCAGCAGGTGGTCCGCTTTGACGAGGAGGTTGCGTCGACCCTTCCCGAGCCAATCAACCGGGACATCCTCGCCGTCGTGGAGGAGAACCTACCCCGTGTCGGCGCTGTTGCGGTCTCGGATTATGGCAAGGGCGTCGTCAATCCGTCGCTTATCCAGGAAATTATCCGCCTCGCCGCCGCCCATAAGCGGCCTGTCGCCATCGACCCCAAGGGGTACGATTACTCCAAGTACGCCGGCGCGGATCTCGTCAAACCAAACCGTAAGGAACTTGGCGAAGCAATCGGCGGCATAGTGGACACGGACCAGCAGGTGGTGGAGGCGGGCCGGAGCCTGATGGCCCGGCATCGCATCAAAAACCTTCTGGTAACCTTGAGCGACAAGGGGATGCTCCTGTTCCTGGAGGAAGACGGCGGGGCCAATCCGGTGACGCTGCCTTCAAAGGCGCGGGAGGTCTTCGACGTCACCGGCGCGGGCGACACCGTTCTGGCCGGCATGACGGCGTGCATGGCTATTGGCGCGCCGCTGCAATTGGGCGCACGGCTGGCGACGTTGGCCGCCGGCGTGGTGGTCGGGAAGGTCGGCACCGCTGTCGCACGGGTGGACGAGATCGTCAAAGCGGCCCGCGACGAGGAGAATGGGGCGTAACCATGGGTGGACGCATTCTGGCTCTGGTCGCTGCGATGACGTTCCTGGCCGGGCCGGCTTCGGCTTGGGCGGCGGAGGAGTCGTTCAGTTGGCGGCAGGCGGCGGGACAGACGCTCCGCATCATGCTGAACAAGCACCCCTATGCCGAAGGCATTATCCGCCGGCTGCGCGATTTTGAAAAGCTGACCGGCATCAAGGTCGCCTATATCCTCCATCCCGAGACCCGCTATTTCCAGACCCTCGACCAGGCCTTCGACGACCCGTCGGGCAGTCCCGACGTCTATATGACCGGCGTCTACCAGGTATGGGAGTATGCGCCACGGAACCGCATGCTCCAGCTTGACCCCTTTATCGTCAACCCTGCCAAAACCCGCCAGGGCTACAACATCAACGATTTTTATCCCAGCATATCCGGGTCGTTCCGCTGGAACGGAAAAGCCGGCTCCAAATTGGGCGAAGGCCCGCTTTGGGCCATTCCCATCGGTTTCGAGGCCAGCGCCATAACCTACAACCGCGAAATCCTCGCCCACCACCGCATGCCTGTACCAACCACCCTCGAGGAGCTGGTCGCGACAGGGAAAGCCCTTGATCTGTTCGAGGGTGACGGCACCTATGGCGTTGCCGCCAGGGGCGTGGGCGAATGGAACTCGGTCCATTCCGGCTATATCACCGCGTTTGCCAACTACGGCGCGGTCGATCTGGAGGTGGAGGATGGGCGCCTGGTCTCGCGGGTCAATTCGCCCGAGGCGGTGGCGGTGACCGATTTGTGGATAAAGATGCTCAAGGAAAGCGGCCCCCAAGACTGGGAGGATTACGACTGGTACCGCTGCCTCGAAGATATCGGCAACCGCAGTGCGGCTATCCTCTACGACTCGGACATCCTCGGCTATTATGCCGACGCACCGGGCGCGTCGTCGCAGTCGGGCAAACTCGGCTTGGCGCCGCCGCCCATTCCCGCCGGGGCCGACCACAACGCCATCAAGTCGAACCTATGGGTATGGGGCTTGGCCATTAACCCGGAGTCACGCCACCGCGACGCGGCCTGGCTGTTTATCGAATATTTCACCAGCCGCGAGTTCCAGACGTGGTCGGTTCTCGAATGGCGCTCGGTCAATCCGCCCAGGCGGTCGGTCTTTGACGATCCGGCTTTCCAGGCGAGAATCGCGTCCATGTATGGCTATGCCGACACCTTCAATTCCGTTATCGAAAACACCACCGTCTACTTTACGCCGACGCCCTTCTTTTTCGACATATCCGAACGCTGGGCAGCAGTAATTCGAGACATCGCCAACGGCATGTATTCCGACACCCAGGAAGGCATGGACACGCTGAAGCGCTGGATGGATAACAAGCTTTCGCAGGTACCGGTGGAATAAGCGGCACCAGCCCCGCTCACACAGCCCAACTCCCCCCATCGTCACCCCGGCGTGCGGGCCTTCAATCGGGCACAAAACGGGCTGTTCGGCCGGGGTCCACGCCCCCGGCAGTCGCGCCGGGCGTCAACCGCTTGAGGCCGGGGCCGTCACTGTCCAGCCCCGTGGACCCCGGCCGAACCGCCCGTCAATTCCGCTGATGGAGGTCCGCACGCCGGGGTGACGTTCATGGGAAAGTGGGATGATGTAATTCTTCGTAGCGCCGTTACTCAGCCGTAGCACCCGCGCCAAAATAGAACCGCCCCGCCTCCTCGATAATCATCGCCCGCGCCTCTTCCATCGTTCCTGAAAGCGAACACCCGGCCGCCCGTTTGTGACCGCCGCCGCCATGGGGCACGACGATGTCGAGGGCGCTATGGGGAGCGCGTGTTCGCAGGCTTACCTTGATGGGAGCCGAGGGCTTAGCGTCGGTAGGTGTTTCGTAAAAGAACACAGCCACCTCCACGCCCTTGGTGTCGCGGAGGATGTCGATGAGGTTGCTGGCCCCCTCGACACCGGCACCCACCCGGGCGAAATCGTCCCGCCGAAGCCACGATATTGCCAGTCTGCCGTCTTCCAGCAACTGCATCCGCTCCAGCACAATCAGTTCCAACCGACGCTCCGGCACACTGACCGACTGGTAGATGTGGCTGGCGGCGACGGTGGGTTCCGCACCCGCCGCAACGCAGCGCATGGCTGCCGCGAGTGCCGCCTCCGTGGTATTCTCAAACGAAAACCGCCCCGTATCTGTCACGATTGCCGTCCATAACGCCTGGGCGGCAGGCTTGTCCATGGACCAGCCCGCGACCTCGGCCAGGCGGACGATCATCTCGCCGGTGGAACTGGCGGCAGGGTCTATCCACACCGCTTCACCAAGGCCACGGCTGGTGGCGTGGTGATCGATTGTGAAGGTGGGGAGGTTGCCGAGGGCGGTGCGGTTGGGCAGGCTGACGCGGTCTTCGTCGCCGCAGTCGAGGACGCCGAGGCAATCGTAGCCGCGCCACCATTCGGGATCGTCATGGCTGGCGATCAGGTCCGGGTCGGCGATAAAGTCGAGGGATCCCGGGAGAGGCAGGGGATTGACGACTGTGGCGCTGCAGCCAATGCCGATGAGACAGCGGGCCAGGCCGACGGCCGAGCCAAGGGCGTCGCCGTCCGGGCGGGCGTGGGGGACCAGGGCAAAACGCTTGCCGCTATGCAGGGCAATAAAGTCGAGGACATCGGTTAACGGCATAGACCGTTCTTTCGTTTGCAATGGGTTTATCATAAAGCGCTGGCACCAGCCATGCCGGTGCCAGCGATGGTGACGCCGGTAATGTGGATGGGCTGGTTACGGAAGTTCCAGCTTGCCGCCGCGCGGAATGACGATACCGCCCTGACGTTCGCGCTCATACGCCTTGGCCTGCTCGAGCAGGTCGTTGACGGCTTCCTTGATGGCATCGGGGAAGGCGAGGCAGGCTGCCCGCAGGGTCTCGGCCTTGATATCGGCCTGGACCGGAATCGGGCCGTGCGGGGTCATGATTTGGGCAGTGCCGAGGAACACCGGCATGCGTTTCGGATCGTCCGCGCCGTCGGCGGTCACGGGCCGCAGCACCTGGATGGTGCCAAAGCCCATATCGGTGTAGGTTTCCTGCCGATACAGATTATCGAGGTTGACCGAGTCGTTTTCTGGAGTAATTGCATCAAGTGACATGACGATTCTTTCTAACGGTTTTTACGCAATCAAAGCAAAGGATGACGCCAGCATCGACCGGCTGGAGGCGTCGGATCACCTCTGCTTTGAAATCCCGAAAAAACCAATGTGCGTGGTCATCGTTCCGGTCCGGCAAACCGAACGACCGGATCAATCCGGTTCCGGCACAGCCGCGTCGGGAACCAACTCCAGATCGTCCGACATGCCGTCGGCGCGGGGCGGCGACGAAAAGACCCCGGCCAGGCCCAAGGACTGGAGGCGGTTGTAGGTTGCGGCTTTAAGGCGGATTTTCAACTTCTTGCCCGCCTTGTCGGTGAGGGTCCTGGCTTCGCAAAGCATACCGATCATCATGCTTGGCAGAGCGTTGGCGTCGGAGATGTCGAGCACCACTTCAGGCTCGGCGCTTTCGGCGGCGAGGCTGGAGATGATGGTCATCATTTCCGTGGCCGCGCGCGACTGGTAACGAGGGTCGAATCGCGTCGTCAGCTTGAGGACATTCTCGTAGACTTGAAACCGCTCCATTGAAATCTTCGCGTCCTTGGCCATGTATTCTCCTGATGCGACAGGGTGAAACGCGTCCAATGGAGGAACGATCCCCACACCCCGAAGCTGCTATGGCAAAGCTGTCATGAAAACGTGCGCCACCCCGACAGGCAGTGGCGCAACGGGGACGCATTTCTACTGTTGTTGTTCTTCCTTCTTTTCGGCGGCAACCGCGGCAGGGCCTTTGACCCAGCGTTTGCGGCCGCGCAGCTTGATCCGGACGAAGCCGGCTTCGCGGCGGTTCTTGGCCTTCTGGGCTTTTTGCTTCTTCACGTAGCGGACCTTGTACTCCATCAACCTTCTCCTCTGAAAGAAACCACGAATCAATGACTCTCGACAAATATACCCTAGCCGCGCGATGTTTTCAAACGATTCCTGAAATATTCGCCAATGCCTTCACGCGGAATTCGCGACTGCTGCATCGAGTCCCGTTCGCGGACGGTGACCGAGCCGTTTTCGAGCGTTTCGTTGTCGACGGTGACGCACCACGGCGTACCGACCTCGTCCATGCGGCGGTAGCGCCGGCCGATGGCGCCGGACTCGTCGTAGAACGAGTTGATGCCTTCACCGAGGAGCTCGTCCATCACCCCGCGCGCCAGGTCGGGCATGCCGTCCTTCTTCACCAGCGGGAACACGGCGACCTTGATGGGCGCGAGACGCGGGTGGAAGCGGAGCACGGTGCGGACATCGTTCTTTTCCTTGTCCACCACCTCTTCGTCATAGGCGTCGCACAGGAACGCCAGGGTGGCGCGGTCGGCGCCGGCGGCGGGTTCAATGACGTAGGGGGTGTAGCGCTTTTTCGACTCCGTCTCGAAGTACGACAATTCCTTGCCCGAATATTCCGAGTGTTTCTTCAGGTCGTAGTCGGTGCGGTTGGCAATGCCTTCCAGCTCGCCCCATTCGCCTTCGCCTTCGGGGTTTTCGAAGGGGTAGAAGTATTCGACATCGACGCAGGCCTTGGCGTAGTGGGCCAGCTCGCACTCTTCGTGCGGACGCAGACGCAGGCGCTCGGGGCGCATGCCGAGGGACTTGTACCAATTGAAGCGGAACTGCGACCAGTATTCGTACCACTCTTCGTCCGTGCCGGGTTCGACAAAGAACTCCATCTCCATCTGCTCGAATTCGCAGGTGCGGAAGGTGAGGTTGGAGGTGGTGATTTCGTTCCGGTACGACTTGCCGACCTGGGCGACGCCGAAGGGCGGCTTGACCCGGCCGGAGTTCAGGACGTTCAGGAAATTGACAAACATGCCCTGGGCCGTCTCCGGACGCAGGTAGACGGCGGACTGGCCGATGATCGCCGCGAGCTTTTCGCGCCGGGCCTGGGTGTCCATGCCCGCCATATCGTCAATCGCGTTGACGATCTCCTGCATCGGGTCGACAGGCCCGAGGGAGGTGCGGAACATCAGGTTGAACTGGCGCTCGTCGGACAAATCGCCCGAGCCGCACACGGGGCAGACATAACCCTGGGGCGGGACGATGCCTTCCAGCTTCTTCCCGTCCTTGCGGCCGTTTTCGCGGTAAATGGTGACGGAACCGGGTTCGGCGCGGGGAGCTTTGTCGGCGCGGAAACGTTCCTTGCAGTTGCGGCAATCGACAAGCGGATCCGAGAAGCCGGCGAGGTGGCCCGAGGCTTTCCAGACATCCGGGTGCATGATGATGGAGCAGTCGAGGCCGACGACATCGGAGCGGCGGTGGACCATGTCGTCCCACCAGGCGTCCTTGACGTTGCGTTTCAATTCGACGCCGAGCGGACCGTAATCATAGCAGGCCTTGAGGCCGCCGTAAATTTCCGACGACTGGAAGATAAAGCCGCGGCGCTTGGCGAGGCCGACGATTTTCTGCATGGTGCCTTCTGCCATGATGGATTCCTATCTCTTGTTTTTCAGTGAAGCGAGAATGTCGACGCCCTGGCGGAGGATGTCGTCCGTATTGCAGTAGGCGATACGGAAATGGGTGTCGCGGTCGGAGAAGCAGCCGCCGGGGATGACCAGCAGGTTGTTCTTGATGCATTCTTCGACGAATTCGGTACCGGTTCCCCACGGGGTCTGGGCGAAGATATAGAACGCGCCGCCCGGCTTGACCACGTCGTAGCCGGCGTCGACCAGGCCCTGGTAGACAATGTCCCGCTTGACCTTGTAGGCGGCAATAGCGTCAGACATGTCGAAATCAATCGCCGCCGCCGCCGCCATTTGCAGGGGCGTTGGGGCGCAGACAAAACTGAACTGCTGGAACTTGGTCATGGCCTGGATAAGCGCCTCGGGGCCGACCGCCCAACCGACGCGCCAACCGGTCATGGCGTGGCTTTTGGAAAAGCCGCCCAGCGACAGGGTGTGCTCGGGGCAGAAATCGCGAATCCGCGCCAGCGGCCCGTCGTAGCAGTAGAACTCGTATATGTCGTCGGCGATGACGATAAGGTCGTGTTTCTTGACGACCTCGGCCAGCGCGCGCAGTTCGGCTTCTGAGTACACCGCGCCGGTGGGATTGGACGGCGTACCGAGGACGATGGCTTTCGTTTTCGGCGTCACCAACGCGTCGATCTTCGCCGCATCGAGCCGCCATTCGGGATAGGTGTCGTAGATCACCGGCACGGCGTCAAGCATGAACGCGAGCTGTTTATACATGACGAAATAGGGGTCGGGGATGAGAATCTCGTCACCCGCGTTCAGGAGCGCCATATAGGACAACAACAACCCGCCGGAGACCGCGCCGGTAACCAGCAGTTGCTGCTCGCTATAGCCGCTAAACGGCCCGGCCAGGAGTTTGGACCGCAGCTCGCGGCCGCCCTGGGTGGGCGTGTAGGCGTTTTTGCCGGCGCGCATGGCTTCGGCCGCCTTTTCCTTCAAGGGGTCCGGCACATCGAAGTCGGGCTGTCCGATAGACAGGTCGACAGGGTTGGCGAGATTGGCGGCGAGATCGAATATCCTGCGGATACCCGATGCCTCGGTGTTCGCCACGCGTTGGGCGAGGTTTCTCATAGCGGTCCTTTAATAACCCGGCTGCCGGTAGACTACGCCACACCAAAAGGCACGGATGGCTCCGTGCCAGGGTGCGACGCATGCGGTGCATTGTACGACGAGACCATGTGGATTACTTCTTGTCGTCGTCGTCGGTTTTCTTTTTCTTCTTCTTCATGGCGACCTTGATCGAACGGACCTTCGGCATGCCGAACAGGCCGTCCGCATCGGTCCAGCGCTCGGCGGCTTCGAGCTTTTCGAGGCGCTCCAAACGGGAGAGGACATTACGGTGCTTGGCGGCCGCGCCACCAGAACGGAAAGACGAATGAATGCTCACGGCTAAAAAACCTCCTCAAGTAAAAACAACGTCAAACAACGATAATGGATCGAGTCTATTTATCCCCCGATGCGGGTATCTTGACGATAGCGCCGGCATTCAGAGGAATTTCCAACCGCGCCGCGATTTCCTGCTCGCGGGCGCGTAACACGAAAAACAAATCGCGCTGCGCCGTCATGGTGGCGAAGTGGGTCGCGCCCTTGACGATGACCACGCCGGCCTCCGCCAACAGGGTGCGGAATTCACTCGACGCCCGCTCCGGCACCAGCCCGTACATGGCGGTCCCGGGATTGACGACCTCAATCGCTTCGGGGAAGGCGGCGGTCTCGACATCCTTCTCGGTCGCCATGACAAACACCGGCTTCGCGGCGACGGCCAGGTAAACCTTTTTGCCCCGGGCAACCAACGCTTCGACCAGGGGCCGGTCGAGGACAATCTCCCCGGCGCGGCTGGCGACCAGCATCACCGAGTTCGTCTTCTCGATAGCGGATATCAGCGCCTGCGTGTCGTCGTGGGCAGGCGCTTCGTGGAGCAGGTCGACGATACGCTCCTGGATGTCTTCCCGGCCCAAGCCGGTGAAATCCAGCATATTGGCGGCAAGGGCGATACGCAACCCCAGACGTAGCGGCTCGCCGTCCAGCGGCGGATTCAGTTCCTGAAGATAACGAAGCACGCCGAGGGCGGTTTTGTCGCTCCGGGCCTTTTCGTTGTCGTAGGGGTCGCGCACGCCCAGGGCGCGGCAGGCGATTTCCCAGCTCTCCAGATAAATGTCGGCCGGATGCGAGTCGAGTTCGCCTTCCTCCGCCAGCGCTCCCATAACCTTGAGAAGCACCTTTTCGTGGATAAAATCATCGTCAGACACCGCGCGGGCGGTGGCGATGATCATGGCTAACGCGTCCGGGACGCAATCGGGTATCGGCTTCATCGAATCCTCATGGACCGGCAGGGCGGGCGGACCCGTCAATACACCGGCGTACCCAACTCTCGAATAGGGGCTATGCGGCACCCCAAATACGGCCTGGGCTGGCGCGAGAGAGTCACCCCCTCCATCACATTATATATCTGCAACAACCGACTGAGTTCCCCGTCGTTGGCGCTCTGACCCAAGCCGACGGCAATGATAAAGTGCGGATCGTTGCCCCCGGTCCGGAAAATGAACCCGGGGAAATCCCGCCCCGCTTCGCGTCGGCCCCGGGCAAGGGCTTCGGCAAGTTCAAGCTCCAACCGTTCCGGCAGATCGTCCGTCGCCGGTTCCTTGCGGATAATCAGGGTATAGTCCGTCTCCGGCGGCCGAAATGCGGCCCGAGGCGGCGGCGTCAGATTGCGGATATTCAACCGGTTCGGGTCGGCTGTTTCAATTTCCGCTACCCCGGCAAGGCCGGCCGGCCGTTCTTCCTGTCCCCGTTTATAGCCTATAAAATACGAACTGCCCACCAATGCCAGCACGATGGTAAAGCAAATCAACGCCGTATCCAGCGCGAAAACCACCTCGCGGGGCGACTTCGGGCGCGGTTCCGGCGGCGGCTCGATAAACTCCGGCTGCGGCGGCAACGGCCGTTCGCGCCTGGCCGGTTTGGCTTCTCTGACCTCGCTCCGAACCGGCTCCGGCTCGCGCCGGTAAGCTGGGGCGGGACGAGCCTGCGCCTGTGGCGGCGGCTGATTGACCGTGTCCCGTTCCGGCTTCGGCGCACCCGTTTCCGGCTTGCCGAGTTCGATTTCCGGGAGGACCGCGTCGTCGATAATCACGCCGGGCGCGTCGGTTATTTCCGGTTCCGGATCGATGGAGTTGGCCTGTTTTGCCGGCTTGGCGTCAATACCAAGGGGCGCTTTGCCCTTGGCGCGCTTGGCCGCCAAGATCTCATACAACTCCAGTTTTCTGCCGTCTTTTGCCATAAGGCTTTCTCTTGCCGCAGGCACGCCGGTCCGGATAACACAATAGCCAGACCACCTGCAAGGGTAGATTGCAGGCGTGGAAGAGGAAAATATTACCCCAGACCATTCCCCCTGTCAAGGAGAATAGCCATACAAGCCGTCAACTTATTCCGGGCGCGATAGGGTAAACCCGCAGCGCAGGCCGCTGGCGTGGACCCCGGCCCAACCGCCCGTTTTTGCCCGGTTGGAGGTCCAGACGCCGGGGTGACGAAAAAGGAGACTGCGTCGTTGGACTAAAAGCACCTAAACCACCCCTCTACGTCACCCCGGCGTGCGGACATCCATCAGCGGGCTAAGCGGGCTGTTAGGCCGGGGTCCACGC
>JAJPXZ010000162.1:1836-10852 GCA_021205245.1 Planctomycetaceae bacterium | reverse complement strand
CACCAAAACCCCCCCTACCCCCCCCCTGACCCCGCCCCCGGGGGGGCTAAACCTCCGCCCGGTTATTCGGGGGGTGGCCGGCGTGGCCCCACGCCAACAGCAGCGACGGCACCGAACTCAAGCGGTTCCTTGATGCCGGGTAACCCCACGTCGTGATTGACGTCAATTTTTGCCTCGGCAGAGAGCCGAATCCGTCACTTTTTTTGTGTTTTCGCACAAATAATCCGGCCAGAATGGATTAATACATTCTCTATAAATCAGTGGTACACGGTTGATTACATCCTCAATTTATCATTTTGGCAGCCATGCCCGGAAATGCTGAATGGGCAGGGCCTTCAAACGGTAAGTAACAGGTGGAAACAGCGTTGGTTACCCTGCACCCGAATCCTAGAAACGGAGATTAAACGCGAGTATGGCTGCGACCTTGTATCCTGAAATTACCAAACCATGTTTCGCCAGCGCCGTCGTTCTCTTCCTCGAATACTCGCGGGTGGAATGCGGCCTGTCACACAACACGCTCCAGTCGTATAATCGCGACCTGCGCGCGTTCATGTCGTTCCTGGAGAACAAGCGCACCCTGGAGACAGTCACCGGCAAGGACATCTCGGCATATGTCGGCTGGCTGGCGGACCGCGACCTCAATCCATCCACGCGCGCACGCATGTTTGTCAGCCTGCGCTGCTTTTTCCGCTTTTGTCACAGCGAACGGATTCTCGACCACGACCCGGCCCAATATAATGACTGTCCAAAGGTGTGGCGCCACCTTCCCCACGATCTCTCGCCGCGCGAAGTCACCAGCCTCCTGGAAGCCGAGGACGAGGACGACCTCCAGTCCATCCGCAACCGCGCCATCCTGGAAATCTTTTATGCCACCGGCGCGCGCGTCAGCGAGGTCTGCAACATGAAGGTCTCGGACATCGACCTGGACGAACGCACCGTCCGCCTCTTCGGCAAAGGCTCGAAAGAGCGCATGACGCCGCTGGGCAAGCCGGCCATCCAGTCGGTTATCCGGTACCTGAACGGACCCAGGACCATCCTCGGCCTGCGGAACCGGGGCGAGACGCCGATCTGGCTGTTTATTTCCCGCACCGGCAAGCGCCTGGTCCGCCAGAGCGTGTTCCGCGTCGTCAAGGCGGCCGCCGTCAAGGCCGGTATCGAAAAGAACGTCTACCCGCACCTGCTGCGCCACTCGTTCGCGACCCACATGCTGGAGGGCGGGGCAAACCTTCGTGCCGTGCAGATGTTCCTCGGCCACGCCAACCTCTCGACCACCGAACTGTATACCCACGTCCACCGGCCGCACTTGGTGCAGGCGTATACGAATTTTCATCCGCGTGCGTGAGGAGGTTTAAGGGGAAGGACGTAGCGGACGCTGCTGGCGTGGACCCCGTCCGCTCCGCATATAACCATCTAAAACACAATCGTCCTGTTCCCACTCGTCAGCACCCGTCGCTCCAGATGCAACCGCACCGCCGTCCCCAGCACCTGCCGTTCGATATCGCGCCCTTTGCGGATGAGATCCTCGACCTCATCGCGGTGGCTGACATCGGTCACGTCCTGCACGATGATCGGCCCCTGATCGAGATCGGCGGTCACATAGTGCGCTGTCGCGCCGATGATCTTCACCCCCCGGGCCTTTGCCTGGTGGTAGGGCCTGGCGCCCACGAACGCGGGCAGGAACGAGTGGTGGATGTTGATTATCTTCCCCTCCCACGCGCTCACAAACGCGGGGCTGAGTATCTGCATGTACCGGGCCAACACCACCAGATCGATGTTGTTCTCCTCGAGGAGACGCAGTTGTTCCGCCTCGGCCTCGGCCTTGTTGTCCTTGGTCATCGGGATGTAATGGAACGGCACGCGGAAGTGCTCGCTCAGGTCGCGCAGGTCTTCGTGGTTGGCGATGACCATGGCCATTTCGCCGTTCAGTTCTCCCATCTGGTGACGGAGGAGCAGGTCGGCGAGGCAGTGCGGGGCGGTTGAGGCCATGATGGCGACCCGGGGCTTCGGCGTGCCGAAAGACAGCGTCCAGCGCATGTCGACGAACTTCTTCGCGACCAGCGCGACCGCGCCGGGGATGTCGTCCCGCGACAGGGCGGACGAGGAAATATCCCACACCAGGCGCATAAAGAAGTGGCGGGTGTCGTTGTCGGTATGTTGGTCGAGGTCGATGATGTTGCCGCCGTATTCGGCGACAAAGGTGGTGAGGGCGGCGACGATGCCGGTACGGTCGGTACAGGAGCAGAGCAGGGTGGCGGTGTGCATGACTATCCTCGACAAACGCGACGGAAACGGTGATCATAAAAAATACGGCGACCGCGGCGGCCGCCGTTTTCGTCCCCAGTATATCCAAATGTACCCGCGATGGAAAGGGCCAAGCCCCCGACTAATCAGGCATTGTCGTCGTCGGGTTCGATGATAAAGCGCGCGCTCTCCGCCGTCGGCGGCCGCTGCCGGGAATCGGCCAACTGTTCCCGCATTCGGGCGCGCTGCTTTGCCGCAAGATCGCTGCCGGCGCGGCCGGCGCTGTTGCGCGGGCGGAGTTTTTCCTGGGCCGCGATCTTCGGCGTCGGGCCGGGACGCACGATGCGCGTGTCTTCGTCGGCGCGGCGGCGCGGCGCTTCCGCGTCCTCCGGGTTTTCCCGCTCGGCGCCGCCCGCGAGGGCCGGGTGGGAGGGGCGCGCCATCAGGCGGGCGCTTTCCGCCGCCTTGGCGCGCAGGCGTTCGCTTTCGCTCGTTTCTGGATTCACTTCAACGCCGCTCCGCAATCGGCTGCTGTCGCGTGGATTCGCAAAGGCGCGCGGGCAGAACGCCCGGACGACGTCCTTCCAGGTGATGATGCCGAGGAGGCAGGTGGTATCCGGTTCGACAATGGGGAGGCAGGAAATCTTTCGGCCGATCATGGTGCGGACAGCGTCGAGGATGGAGTCCTTGATGCTGGCGCAGATGGGATTCCGGGTCATGATCATGCCGACGCGCTTACTCATGATCTCCTTGTCGCGGTTTTGCTCGTTGATGGTGCCGAAGAAGGGGCTGACCATGCGGAGGAAATCGCGGTCCGAGAGGATACCGATGACATAGCCGTTTTCATCGACGACGGGCAGGTGGTGGAACCGCACCCGGTCGAAGATGCCCTGGACGGTCAGGAGCGTATCGTCGAAGGAAAGCACCGCCACCCGGCCCGACATGATTTCCGTTATCGGCAGGTCGGCGATTTTGTCGCAGTCGCTGCGGTTGGCGGATTTGATATTCCCGGTGTAGGCAGACATGTCGCCGCCCTGGCCCTTGAGAATCTCGCGCACCTTTTCGTGGGAGCGGCGTTCGGCCTCGGTGGAAAAGGAGGCGCGGTGGTCTTCGCGCCGTTGGCGCTCCATGTCGTGCGGGTTTTTCGGCTCGAGTCCGCGAATTCCCATCCATCCAGGCATATAATCCCATCCTCTCCAGGCGGTTCTCCCTCCAGTGTACCACATGGCCTGGAGGACTGTGTGTTAGTCTACTGTCAGCATTAACAGTTCGAGCCTTTCACGCACCGCTTCGGCATGGGCCGGCAGCCGTTCCTCCTCGGCCAGCGCGGCCATGTGCCTGCCGGTTTTGAGAAAGCGGTCCGGTCCGTACTCGACCACGGTCATTTCGCGGACAAACTCGTCCACGCCCAAGCCGCCCGCGTGGGCCGACGCGCCGCCGGTGCGGAGGTACGGGTTGGCTCCGGAAAAATACCCGCCCGCCACATCCGCCGACCACGGGCCGAGAAAAACCGCCCCGACCGTCATCCCTTCGGACAGATAGTCCTGGTTGTCCCGGGTGACGAGGTTCAATCGCGCCGGCGCGAGATCGTTTGCCGCCTTGACGGCCTGGTAGAGGTCGGAAAAGACGTAAATCGCGCCGCAGCGCTTCAGCGTGGCCCGCACCTGGTCGCCGTTCGGCAGCAGCTCGGCCAAACGGTCCAGCTCGATGCGGACCGCCTGGGCCAGCATCCGGTCGGACGTCGCGAGCACGCACAAGCCGCCGTCGTCGCACCATTCCGATTGGGCCAGGAGGTCGGTGGCGATAAACTTCGCGTTGGCGCCGTCGTCGGCGATGACCATGAGTTCGCCCCGGCCGGTATCGCCGTCCACGCCGATGCGGTTCGAGAGAAGCAGCTTGGCCGCCCGCCCCAGCGCGCCGCACGGACCGACCACCTTCTCCACCTTCGCGACCGGTCCCGCGCCGTGGGCGAAAGCGGCGACGGCGTGTGCGCCCGACATGCTATAGACCTCGTCGATACCGAGGATTTTGGCGGTGACGAGAATGCGCGGGTCAATCGTCCCGTCCTCGCGCGGCGACGCGGCGACGGCGATCGTCCCGACGCCCGCGATCTGGGCCGGAACAGCGTGCATAAGGAGCGCGGCAAAGGAATCGCCGCAGCAGATCCCCACCCGCCCGAGCGGACGCACCTGCCGCGACAGCCGGACGCCCTCGTCGTCGTGGACATAGCCGCGACGGCGCTGGTATTCGTGGAATTTGCGGGCATTGACCCGGGCCAGCGAAATCGAGGTCAGGAACTGCTCCGACACCTCGCCCCTGGCCGCGTCCAGAACCGCTTCGCCAACGCGGAGGCTGTCCACGGCCATCAGGGCGGAATCATGCTCCCGCACGCAGCGGAGCAATCCCGCCGTCCCCTCGGACCGCACCGTCTCGATAATCCCGGCGGCCTGACGCATCGTCTCCGCGTCCACATCGCCGGCCCGGTGCAACAGTTCCAGAAAACGCCTGTCTTTTCCAGAAAAAGGCTTTACCTCCAGCATCGCGTCTCCCGGATCGCACCCGCCGTCTCGGCGTCAAATGTGACTCTGTCCTTGGTCATTACCATAACACGGTTGCTCATTCCTACTCGTCCATTTCGTCCCGGATGGCGATGTTGGCGAAGGCCAGGGGAGGGCAGTTGTTGTCGTCCACAAACGCCAGGGGCGGATTGTGTCCGGCGCAAAAACTCACCACCGCGCCGGTCCCCAACTCGCGAATCAGGTCGGCCTGGATACAGTTCGGGCCGATCTGCTTGACCTTGCGAATCGCCGCGCCGCCGTCGCCGTCGCCGATGATGAGGGAGGAAATTTCGCCCGCCACCGGCCGCAATTCGCCCGAGACATTGGCGAACTCGAGGATGACCACGTTCCGCTTGCCTTCGGGGAACCAGGCGTCGTGGAAATCGGGCGTGCGCCACGGCGACGTCTTGCCGTAGACCAGCCCGAGGGCGGCCCGGGCGGCGCGTTCGCCGATGACGACGTTGCCGGTGGCGGAAATGTGGATGCCGTCCGACAGCCCGGCGTCGAGGGTGGGGATGACGGCGACGTTGTCCAGGTCGTGGGCGGCGGCGCGTTGCGCCTCACGCACCAGGCCCCACAGGTGCGATTCGCCCGGCTTCGAGACGCCGATGACCCGGTTCAACTGGCAGACGACGAGCGGCAGGTGCGGCGCTTCCAACACCGCGCGCAGCTTGCCGATGAAGTCTTTGAAGTTCTGGCCGTAGTTCGCGGCCGCGCCTTCGCGGCGGCAGTCGCCGTTGCCGCCGAACCACACGCACCCGGCGACGATGCCTGGCGGGGTCTCGGGCTTCGGCACCAGTCGCGGCCCGCCGTCGTGGAGGCTGAAGTTGGCAAAATCGTAGAGCGAGGTGGCGGTCCAAATGAGAGCCAGCAGATTGTCGAAGGCAGGGGTGGGCATGCCCCGTTTTTTGGTGTACCACGATTCGAGGATGGTCCCTTCCTGGGCGGCGGGAATCAGGCCGACGGGAATGCCTGTCTCGCGGCGAATCAACCTGCCGAAGGTCAGCCACGGCGAATGCCCGGGCGCGCCGCTCGAAAAGAAACGGGCGTTCCGGAGGCCGGTGACGTCATGGGTCGGATGGGACGCGAGGGACCAGCGTTCGTTTTTCCGGAACATATGCACGCCGAACTCGGGCGGATCGTCGACCGCGCCGTGGCCGAAGCCGAGGGCGTTGTCGTCGCCGGCGATGATCCAGAGGTCGCCGACGCAGAGGTGGTGGATTTGATCGCCCGCCAGCCGCCAGGCGTCCCCTTCCATGCGGAGGCGCGTCTCGAGCCGATACGGCCCGCCGGCGGGCACGCCTTCCAGCACGTGCCGCCAGGTTCGGTCGGGGCTGGTGTCGGCGAGGTGCCAGTCGAGGTGTTCGGCGGGCGGCCGCTGGAACTGCTCGTCCACCACCCGCACTTCGACAGCGGCCATCCTGTCGGACGGATCCAGCCACGTCCCGCCCAGGGGAATGTCGACCGTATTGTCCAGGCGTCGTTGCAGCACCTGCCAGTCGGATGGTCCGTGGGTAATGCGCACTCCGGCCAAGGCGGCTCGTTTCATAGCGTCTCCTGGAAAGAAAGTCTCCTTTCTTTTATCGGATAAAACCCGCCGGGGGTTTGGTCAAAAGCGAACCGGCCCGTCACAGGGACGGGCCGGCTTGGTTTGGTCTGCCAATTTGTTGCTCGTCTCGGACCTCTCACGCGATCGTCGCGCGAGTGTCCCGCTCGCCTCTAAAACCCCGTCACCCCCGCGAACGCGGGGGCCCAGCGGACGCACCAACGAAGGAACGATGTCGTGTCGCCCAAAAACCCTCGTGCGGCAAACGGGTATGTACCACCGTTCCTCAGTTGCACTGTCCGCTGGGTTCCCGCGTTCGCGGGAATGACGTTGTTTTGGTGGAATGAGCGGGGCGCTCCCAACGCCCAAGTCCCTTGACGCGTCTCCTAGAAATTCACCCCCACCGTCCCCATAACCTGGTGGGCGTCATACTTCGACTTCGCGTAGTAGTCGTACTTCGCGCCGAATTCGAGGTTCTTATACGCATACTGGACGCCAGCCCCGGCGTTCCAGGTGCTGCGGCCCGGCTTGCGGCCCTTGAAATCGATGCGCGGCGCACCACCCAAGCCGCCAAACCCAAGCGCGCCGGTTGCGCCCTTGTTGCGGAACTCGTAGGCATAGCCGACGTTGGTCGTCAGGGCGAGGCTCTGGCAGCCGTTGTTCAAGACTTCGAAACGGGCGGACAAGTCGATAGGCATAGACAGCGAGCGGCTCTTGACCCGGCCGACATCGAGGGTGCTCAGGGTGCCGCCGCCGTCGGGGCTGAACTCGGCCGCGAACGAGCTTGTCCGCGCGTTCTGGTAATAGAGGCCGATGGTCGGCGTCAGGGTCACACGCGGGGTGAGGCAGAAATCCTTCCCCAACTGGGTGCCGATCATCCAGGTGTTGGCGTGGTAGTCGGAGCGCTCCCAGCCCAGGACAGACACGCCGCCCGATACGCCGGCGCGGTATTTCTTCATGTCGTAATCGGAGTACATGTAGCTGCCGACGACCGAACCGAAAAAGCCGCTGAAGTGATTGTAGGTCGCGTACAGGCTGACCTGGTAGTTGTCGATGTCCGAATTGTTCGACAAGGCCGCCTTGTCCTTGAACGAGCCGTGATTAAAGCCGAAGGCCGCGCCCACCGCCACCGGCCCGAACCAGCGGTCGTAACCGGTCATCATGCCGCCGGAGGTGTATTTGTACCCGGGGATGCCGTCCTTGGCGTCGTAATCCTGCCACGAGCCGAAGCCGCTGACCCAGAAGCGGTTGGCGGCGGCGGGACTGCGGCCGATGACCGGGGAGGCCAGGGCGGACCCGGCGGCGAACGGCGTGTCGGCGGAGGCCATCGACTCCGTCCGCAAGCCGCCCATCCGGGCGTTGACATTGGTCAAGCCGCTGGTCGCGACGCTGGAGGCGACGCCGACGGCATTGGTGAAGGACAAGCCGCTGAACGAGGACATCGCGCTCTCCACCATGGCGGCGCTGTAGCCGTGGTTGTCGTCGCCCATCCCGACCAGGGTGGACAGCGTGTCGTAATTGTCGAGCGCGCCGTTGGACAATTGGTCGCGGGTATACGCGCTATTGATTGCCGTGCCGACTGGCACGATGGTGCTGTTCCGGAGAAAACCGGTGACATCGGCGTTGGATTGCGTCTGCCAATAATCAGCCACGAAGTCATCGCGGGTGAGGCTGGAATTAAAACTGCTGAAGAGGAGCTCGTTGCCGCTCTTTTCCACCATAAAGGTGCCGATGGACGTATCGACTTCGTAGAGGTTGGTCGCTTCATCGTACCACTCGATATCCCAAGTGCCCGACGCGGTCAGGAACGCGCCGAGGGATTGGGGAGTATCGGTCGATGCCAGCAGAGTTTTCAATTCGGTGGTCAGGCCGATCCGCGTGCCGCTGGAGATTTGCACATCGCCGGTGACATTGATGGTGCTGACCTGGTTCGGGTTCTGCAGGCCGACCTGAATGGTGCTGAACGAATCGAAGATGACCGTGCTGGCCGTCAGGTTCTGCACACCGTCCGTCCTGCCCGCACTCTGGACCATGAGCTTGTTGTTCCCGGCGTTGAAGTTGGCGGCGAAATCGGAGTAATAGATTTCAACCCTGCCGGTGCCGCCGCCAGACATATTTATATCCTGCAGCCCGGCTGGTCCGGATTCGTCGGTCGGTGTAACACCGTGGAGCTGAATCGTCCCGTTGTTGACAATCGATTCGAGCAAGGTTTTGTAACCGGTTTCATCCATAGTGCTCGCTATACCAATGAAGCCGTTTGATTGGTTGATAAATGATGCTGTGGCCCCATGATCATAATGGCTGCCCTCGCCAAAATACATTCCCCTGGAATTGCCGCCCGAACTGGCGCCCCTATTGACGATAGAGCCGCTATTGTTGAGATAGCCGCCCTTGGTGACGCTCATTTTGCCCTCGGTGTCAAGTGTACCGCCGTCCTCGATAGTCAGCGTCCCTGTAAAGGTTGAGTATCCAAGGACATCAAGTTTGCTGTCGGCGTCGCCGAGAAGGGTGTGGCCGTTGTTGACGGTATAGCCGCCATCCAGGCCATTGAAAGCCTGTACCAGACTCTCCGATTTGATGGTGACCGTCGACCCATGCGGCCCAGTTTCAGGGTCTTCGGAGCTGGGTCGGAATTGTCCAGCCGCCGTGCTCATCTCCCCCGCATTCGCGC
>JAJPXZ010000162.1:0-1826 GCA_021205245.1 Planctomycetaceae bacterium | reverse complement strand
CACCATAAGCGCCAGAATCCAGAATATCCTTATATTCATCCCCATCCCCATTTCCGTCGTCTTCACTGTGTGCGAACATCGCGTCCGATAATAATAATCCTATAAAAACAGTATCGGATAAAAGTTGATTAAAATCCACAAAAAAATACACCCCGATGCTACATCGCGCATCGGGGTTGTTCATTGGGGAATAATCGTTACCGTTTCGCCGTCTTATAGGTTCTGTTTCTTCTTCGCCGCCAGATGCGCGAAATACAGCTTTGTCTCCGCCACCACCACACCCGAGAGGCCCACCAGGGCGACCAGGTTGGGGAAGGCCATCAGGCCGTTGGTGATGTCCGCCAGGGTCCAGACAAAGGTGAGCGGCAGGAACGGGCCGATGCCGACCACGATGACATAGGCGATGCGATACGGCATGGTCGCCTTGGTGCCAAGCAGGTACGATATGCAGCGCTCGCCGTAATACGCCCAGCCGAGGATGGTCGTGAAGGCGAAGAGGACGAGACACACCGTCATAACATACGTTCCTGACAACGGATAGACCGAACCCCACGCCGCCTGGGTCATGAGCGCGCCCTTGGCTTCGCCCAGCCACGAGCCGCTGACGATAATCGACAGGCCGGTGATGCTGCACACGATTATGGTGTCCAGGAAGGTGCCGGTCATGGAGATGAGACCCTGTTCGGCAGGCCACTTGGTGGTCGCCGCCGCCGAGGCGATGGGGGCGGAACCGAGGCCGGCTTCGTTCGAGAAGATGCCCCGGGCAACGCCGTTTCGGATGGCGCTCGCGAACAGCGCACCGCCGAAGCCGCCGGCAATCGCATGGCCGTTGAAGGCCGAATGGATGATAAGATCAAACGTGGCAGGGATTTGCGTCCAGTGCATCAGCACGATGCCCATGCCGAAGATAAAGTACACAACCGACATGAACGGCACGATAGCCGCCGCCACCGACGCGATGGACCTGAGGCCGCCCAGAACCACCATGGCCACGACGAGGGCAAGGATACCGCTGGTCCACACCGGGTCAATCCCGAACGAACCCTGCATGGCGTCCTTGATGGAATTGGCCTGGGTGGTGGTGCCGATGCCCATGATGCCTGCCGCCGCGCCGAAGAGGGCGAAGAGCTTGGCGAGCCAGAGCCATTTGTCGCCCATGCCCATCTCGATGTAGCGCATCGGGCCGCCGGACATTTCGCCCTTGGGGTCGACGACGCGGTACTTGATGGACAGCAGGCCTTCGGCGTATTTGGTGGCGATGCCGAGGAACGCCGCGACCCACATCCAGAACAACGCGCCGGGACCGCCGGCGGCGATGGCTGTGGCGACGCCGACGATGTTGCCGGTGCCGATGGTGGCCGCCAAGGCGGTACAGAGCGACTTGAAGCTGGAGACGTCGCCTTCGCCTTCGTTCGGCGCGGTGAAGATGAGCTTCAGCGCCATCGGCAGCTTGGTTATCTGCAAGACGTTCAAGCGCACCGTCAAGAGAAGCCCGGTGCCCATCAGGAGCACCACCATCGGCAGGCCCCAAATGGCATTGTTCAAGCTGTTGAGAATGTCCATTACCTGATCCATAATATCTCCCCGTAACCCCTAGAAAAGTGCCAGACCGCGAACGCAACATAACATGTATTATCGGACATTAGGTGTCGGTTTTTATTTGGCCTTTTATGAGCCTGTTTCCGGATGGATGGCGTGGCGCACGTTGCCGTCCGGGTCACGCTTCAGCGGTCTCGCCGTCTCGCGAATACCCCACTCGCTACTCAAACCCCGTCATCCCCGCGAACGCGGGGACCCAGTAACTGTGTCGTTAGTCAAGGCGGATT
>JAJPXZ010000137.1:9513-17937 GCA_021205245.1 Planctomycetaceae bacterium | reverse complement strand
TGACCAGCCCGTCCGTGACGTCGGGGTCGTCGCCGGCATCCTTCCGCACGCCGCACACCGCCGCGCCGTCCTGCACTTTGGGCGCGACAACATTGACAGTCACCGGGATGCCCTTGGGCGTCACCAGGGTCGCCGTCTCCTGCACGCTGCCGGTCAGGAGCATCCGGGCAGCCGCTCCCGCAGCCAGGGCGGCGCAGGTTCCGGTCGTATAGCCGAAGCGGAGCCGTCGGCCGTCGACCTCGGTGAAATGGTTGAGCCGCATGGAGTTCCCCGCTTTACGCCGGAATGCCTCTGTACACAGGTAAAAATGGCTGGTGCATTTCACCCGATTCGGATTGTCGCGTCAAGGAGGTTATGGTACACAATTCATTGACGGTAGACTACCAAAATCGTACTATTCTGACATGCGTGATACGTTTACCCGCTCCTCCTGCCCCATGGGACAGTGAGTCGGGGTAAAGTATGGCTCGCCCGGGCCGATCCGGCTTCACCAGCAAAGAACGGCTTCACCGCCCTATACAAGGCAGGTACAATGCACGACACATCGCCTTCGGTCGCGGAGGCCGGACAGTCCACCCGCGCCAGCGGACGCCTTGGGCGGCTGCGACTTATCATGGTGGGATTGGATCACAAGACGGCCGACATCACCGCCCGGGAGCACTTCACCGTGTCGGCCGAGGCCATGCCCGCGTTTCTACGACGGTTGCGGGAGATGCCGCGCGTCGCCGGGTGCGCCTACCTCTCCACCTGCAACCGAAGCGAACTCTATTTATCGTATACCGGTGATCTCCAAATCGACGCCGCCGCCCTGCTCTGCGCCGCAATGGATATCGATGTTTCCTTCGCCGACCTCCTGACCGAACGAGTCGGCGCTGCGGCGGTGCGGCACATTATGCGAGTGGCTGGCGGATTGGAAGCCAGCGTACCGGGAGACGATCAGGTCATAACCCAAGTCCGTGACGCTGTTGAAGCCGCCCGCGAAGCTGATACCGCCGATCCGCAACTGCAAACCTTATTCCGCCTGGCAGTCACCGCAGGAAAACGCATCCGGACCAAGGCCCGATTCAACCGGGACGGCGATAGCGTCGCCGGCGCGGCCGTGCGTGCCATCGCCACGCACCTTGGCGGCATACATGGGAAGCGCGCCATGGTTATTGGGAACGGCGTTATCGGCAGGCTCGCCGCATCTCTCCTTTTGGCAGAGGGTTGCCGGGTAGCGATGACCAGGCGCACCCACCGGCCGGGACGGCCCGCCATGCCGGATGGCTGCGAAGCGGTTGAATTCGCCGACCGCCTGGACGCCATGGCCGGCTGCGACGTGGTCGTCAGCGCCACATCAAGCCCGCATTTCACCGTCACCGCGGCCGACTTCGCGACCGTTCCGCAGCGGCCAAACCTGGTGGTCGACCTGGCGATACCCCGCGATGTCGAACCCGACGTTGCGGCCCTCCCCGGCGTCACACTGTGGAATGTCGACAACCTGAAACAGGAATCGAGCGATAACGACGCACGCCGGACGCTTTTGGCTGAAGAAATTATCGACGAGGAAGCGGCACGCTTTGAAATGTGGCGGCATAACCGCTTGCTTCACCGTCGCCGCCAGAAGGGCCGGCCCGATTTCCCCGCCTTCATCAACCTTCATGGCCAGACCGCATTGGTGGTCGGCGGCGGCCTGGTGGCGGCGCGCCGCACCGAGGTTCTGTTGAACTTCGGAGCGCGGGTGCGTCTTATTGCGCCGGACATCGGCCCCGAAATGCACCGCCTTCTCGATCGCGAAGGCCTGCTCTGGCGACAGCGCGGCTATGACACAAACGATCTCGAAGGAGTCACCCTGGCGGTGGCGGCGACAGATGACCGCGACCTTAATTTCCGCATCGGGCAAGAGGCTAAGGAAAGCGCGGTCCTGGTCAGCGTGGCCGACAAGCGGGAGGAATGCAGCTTTTACTTCCCCGCCATCATCAGAAGCGAAAACCTTACGGCTGGCCTGGTCTCGAATGACGGCCGCCAGCATCACCTGGTCAAAAAGGCCGCGGCGCGGTTGCGGCAGGAATTGGAACAGATAGATGAAGATTTTACGGGTGGGAAGCAGGGAGAGTAACCTGGCGGTGGCTCAGGCGCGGGAGGTCATCGCCGCCGTGGCGGCGGCGCATCCAGACATTACCCTTGAATTGGTGACGATGAAGACGAGCGGCGACCGCATCCTCGACCAGCCGCTGGAAGCCATTGGCGGCAAGGGGTTGTTCGTCAAGGAATTGGACGATGCCTTGGCCAACGGCAGGGTGGACATCTGCGTCCATTCGTGCAAGGACATGCCTGTTCCGGACAATGCCGCCCTCCCGGTAGTGGCGATAAGCAAGCGTGAAGACCCCGCCGACGTACTGGTTCTCCCTTCGGGGAGATCAGAGCCGGACTTTTCCCGTCCTCTCGGGACATCCAGCCCCCGCCGACGGGCGCAATTGCCGTCCCTTTTCTCCGGCTGGCAGTGCGAATCCGTGCGCGGCAATATTCAGACCCGGCTGCGGAAATTGGATGCGGGCGAATTTGGCGGGCTTGTCCTGGCGGCGGCCGGATTGAACCGGTTGGGACTCACCGAGAGGATTTCCAAAATGTTTAGCTTGGCGGAAATGGTCCCAGCCGCCGGCCAGGGCGCACTCGCCATTCAGGGACGGGCGGGAGAGGATTACTCCTGGTTGGACGCGGTCAACGACCAGGACACCCACGACGCGGTACTGGCGGAACGGGCGTTTATTGAAAAACTGGGCGGCGGGTGCTCGGCCCCGGCCGCAGCGTACGGCACGGTGGATGGAGACAGCCTTAGCCTGACCGCCTTCTGCGTGCTGCCTGACGGTGGATGCCGCCGTGGCACCCGGACGGGATCCAGAACCGTGGCAAAGGAAATCGGCGCGCTATTGGCCGATGAAATGCACGCATAAGGGAGGGGTTGTGACTCAAGTTGGCAGCGTCGTTCTGGTCGGAGCCGGTCCCGGCGATCCGCAACTCCTTACCCTGGCCGGCCGCGACGCATTGGCGGGAGCGGATGTGGTTTTCCACGACCGCCTCATCGGCCCTGAAGTAATGGATTTCATTTCCCCCACGGCGGAACGGATAGCTGTCGGCAAGAACAAGGGCGACCATCCGGTACCCCAATCGGAAATCAACCGCTTGCTGCTGGAACGTGCCTTGGCCGGGAAGCGCGTCGTCCGCCTCAAAGGCGGTGACCCCTACCTGTTCGGACGGGGTGCCGAAGAACTGGAACTGCTTGTCCAACACAACATCCCCTTCCGGGTTATCCCTGGCATTACCTCCGCCATAGCCGCGCCAGCCTATGCCGGTATACCCGTCACCCACCGAAATTTCTCCTCGTCCTTGCACATTCTGACCGGCCACGGCAAAGACGGCACCGCTCCTGCCATACCCTACCGCGAACTGGCATCACTTGGCGGCACGCTGGTGTTCCTAATGGGGTTATCGGCGGCGCGGGAGATTTGCGGGGGATTGGTGGAAGCGGGTCTGTCGCCCGACACGCCGGCGGCGGCAGTGGAAAAAGGCACGCGTCCCGATGGCCGCCGCGTCGTCTCCACCCTGGCCCAGCTTCCCAACGCTGTAACAATGGAAAATTTCGCATCTCCCACCATCCTTGTGGTGGGCGAAGTGTGTTCGCTTGCGGACGATTTCGACTGGACAACGCGGCTGCCGTTGTGGGGCAAGCGCATCGTCTGCGTTTGTTCAGA
Organism: Planctomycetaceae bacterium; assembly: GCA_021205245.1. GTDB lineage: Bacteria > Planctomycetota > SZUA-567 > SZUA-567 > SZUA-567 > JAJBSZ01. The sequence continues at coordinate 14,206 of JAJPXZ010000137.1, read as the reverse complement.
GACGTCCATGAGCCGCCTCGGCGCGCTACTGCGGCAAGACGGAGCGACAGTCACCGACTGCCCCGCCATTGTTCGGACGCCGCTGGCGCAAACCCCAGCGTTTTGGGACGGCGTGGCGGACCACGGGTGGGTGGTCCTGACCAGCCCCTTTGGGGCGGCGCTGTTTTTCGATGGGTTACGTGAGCACGGCGTCGATTTGCGGCGCTTCGCCGGTTGCCGATTCGCCGCCGTCGGAACCCGCACCGGTGCGGTCCTGCGCGCCAACGGTATAATTTCTGACTTCACACCGGACTCCTATAATGGGGCCGATCTCGCTACGGGTTTGATCGGGCTGATGCGGGAAGGTGAACGGGTGCTCTTATTCCGCGCCCGCGACGGTGACCCTGCCTTGGCGAAGCGGCTTCGGGAAGCCGGTGCGGCCGTGGACGATGTTGCGGCCTACAGCACCGGACCCGTCGCCGAAGCGACCCGATCCGCCGCCGAGCGTTTTCGCGACGGGCTGGTCGACGCCATCACCTTTACAAGCGCCTCGGGCGTCAATGCGTTTGCCGATGCGCTGGACGGTATTCCATGGCAATCGACGCCAAGCTTTTGCATCGGCGACGTCACTGCCGCCGCCCTGCGAGCCAGGGGCGGCTCCCCCATCGTTTCGGTCGCAGCGAGCCTCGACGCAGTCGCCGACCGTGTCGTCTCCTATTTTATTCAATCCAAGCCGGAGCAGTCATGAACCTTATCCATCGACCCAGGCGTTTACGCCGCACTCCTGCCATGCGGCGCTTGGTCAGGGAAACGCGTATCTCAAAGGATGCCCTTATTCTGCCTTTCTTCATACGAGAAGGAAAAGGGGTCCGCGAACCGATCGACAGCCTTGCCGGACTATACCGTTATAGTCCCGACACCATCCAAGAAGCCGTTGGCGAGGCGATGACGGACGGGGTCAGGACGTTCCTCCTTTTCGGCCTTCCCGACCATAAGGACGAAGTTGGCAGTTCCGCCTGGGACGATAACGGTCCAGTCCAGGATGCGTTGCGCCGCTTGCGCAAGGCGTATCCCGAAGCGGTGTATATCACCGATGTCTGCATGTGCGAATACACGTCGCACGGCCACTGCGGCGCGCTGGCTGGCGGTGATGTGGACAACGACCCGACTCTCGACCTGCTTGCCCGTACGGCTGTATCGCACGCCCGGGCCGGAGCCGACATCGTCGCGCCATCCGACATGATGGACGGCCGGGTGGCAGCCATCCGCGACGCACTCGACGGCGACGGCTTCCACTCAATTTCCATCATGAGTTACGCGGTCAAATATGCATCCTCTTTCTACGGACCGTTCCGCGAAGCAGCCGGGTCCGCACCAGGTACCGGCGACCGTAAAGGCTACCAGATGGACCCGCACAACCGCCGCGAGGCAGGACGCGAAGCCGCGCTCGACCTCGACGAAGGCGCGGACATGCTTATCGTCAAGCCGGCCATGACCTATATGGACGTTATCGCCGACATCGCCGCCATGTCGGACCGGCCTGTCGCCGCCTATTCGGTGAGTGGCGAATATGCCATGATCCGGGCCGCCGGCGCACAGGGGCTTGTCGACGAATACGGCGTGATGTGTGAGACCGCGCTTGGCGCGTTTCGGGCTGGCGCTGACCTTTTAATCACCTACTTTGCCCGGGAGCTGGCCCGGGCCATCGACAAAGGCGATATCGGATGAAGACCACTCTTTCTGAACAACTGTTTGCCACAGCCAAGGAACTCATTCCGGGTGGCGTCAACAGCCCGGTGCGCGCCTTTGCCTCGGTGGGGCTTGGCCCCCGCTTTATCGCCTCCGCCTCGGGAGCGACCCTCACCGACGTGGATGGCAATACCTTTGTCGACTACGTTGCCTCATGGGGACCGATGATCCTCGGTCATGCCGACCCGGATGTGCTGGCGGCGGTGGCGGAAGCGAGCGCGCGCGGCCTCAGCTTCGGGGCGCCCTGCCAGGACGAGGTGCGTATGGCCGAGTTGATTACCACAATCGCACCGGTGGAGATGGTGCGCATGGTTAACTCCGGCACCGAAGCGGTGATGTCGGCGCTGCGCCTGGCCAGGGGCCATACCGGCAGGGACAAGATCCTCAAGTTTGCCGGGTGCTACCACGGCCACGCCGATTCAATGCTGGTCAAGGCCGGGTCCGGCGCGCTGACCGGCGGCGTTCCCGACAGTGCCGGCGTGCCTGCCTGTGTCGCCGCAGACACGCTGACCGCCCGCTATAATGATTTGGATAGCGTCGAGTCCCTTTTGAAGGAGAACGACAACCAGGTTGCGGCGATCATCGTCGAACCGGTTGCGGCAAACATGGGCGTGGTGCCGCCCAAGGACGGCTTCCTCGAGGGTTTACGCCGGTTGTGCGATAACCACGGCGCGCTCCTTATTTTTGATGAAGTCATTACCGGCTTTCGCCTTTCCCTCGGCGGCGCACAAGCGTATTTCGGCATCCAGGCGGATCTTGTCACCTACGGGAAAATCATCGGCGGCGGTATGCCGGTGGGCGCGTATGGCGGTAGAAAAGATATCATGCGCAAGGTGGCACCGACAGGACCGGTCTATCAGGCCGGAACCCTCTCCGGCAACCCGGTGGCGATGGCGGCCGGATTGGCCCAATTACGCAAACTGGCGGACCGCCCCGCCCTCTACCAGGAACTTGCCGACCGCACCAATAGGCTTGCCGAAGGTTTGCGGAGCGCTGCGGCGGGGCTTCCCATGCGGGTAAACCAGATTGGTTCCTTGTGCTGTGCCTTCTTTACCGCCGATCCGGTAGTGGATTACGAATCGGCAAAAAAGGCTGATACCGCCGCCTTTGCCGCCTTTTTCGCCGGAATGCTCCAGCGGGGTATCTACCTCGCGCCGTCCCAATTCGAAGCCATGTTCGTGGGCGCGGCCCATAGTGACGCCATGATCGAGAAGACTATCGCCGCCGCAGGCGAATCGCTCCGGAGTCGGGCATGATCATAACCCCGGAGAATCTGCCCCCCGAAGAAATCGAGCGGCGTTCCATGGCCATAATTGGCGAAGAACTGGGCGACGTCACCTTCCCACCAGACGTTCTTCCGGTGGTCAAGCGGGTCATCCATACCACCGCCGACTTCGAGTATGCCCATGCCCTCGTCTTTTCGGACGACGCGGTCGCGACCGGCCTGGCCGCACTCAGGGGTGGCCGGCCTCTCGTCACCGACACGCAGATGGCTGCGGCTGGCATCAATAAAAGGGCCTGCGCTGAAATTGGCTGCGCTGTCCATTGCCTTATCGCCGATCCGGCAGTGGCCGAGGCGGCTAAACGCGATAAGAGTACGCGTTCCCGTGCCGCCGTCGATGCGGCTGCCGAGCGCTGGCCTGAGGGTGTGTATGTGGTTGGAAACGCCCCCACCGCATTGATACGCATATGCGAACTGGTGGATGCGGGAAAATTGCATCCCGGCTTGGTCGTGGGCGCGCCGGTTGGGTTTGTTAATGTGGTGGAATCAAAGGAGTTGCTACTTGCTGCAGGGGTGCCGCATATTGTCGCTCGCGGCCGGAAAGGCGGCAGCACGGTGGCGGCTGCCATTGTCAATGCGTTGTTATATATGATTGCGCGTCCCGCGTAAGAGAGTCTCTTGGCGGAGAGTGGGTATTATTCAAGCCAGAACGCCATCTGGGTTGAGCAATAGCCACTCCCTCCCGCGGGTAGAGTATAGGTTGTGGTGCCATACTTCGGGTGAATAGAGTATATACGAACACCGGCTCATTACAAGGATCTTTTGGCCAAAATGGCGAACGGGGTGGGGAGAGGGATTACCGACAGTAATAAGCGTTAACCCGAACACAAAGGGGCTGCTGTGCTTAAACCAATCTCCGACAGTCTTCACAATATCAAGAACCCGTTGGGTCGAGTCAAAAAACGTTTTACCCGATATGTGCTCATCACCTCCTGCATGGGGCTGCTAAGCTTCCTGGTTGCGCTAGCCCTCCTGCATGCGGGTTTTGCGCCACTAGTTTCACTGATCATCTCCGCCCTCGCTTCCGGCTTACTGAGTTATGGCGCGATGGAGCTGTGGGCCTTTCCGCACCGGGAAGGCAAGTTGTCCATGCGGCGACTAGTGGAGACGTCCATTGTTGGAATCGGCGGATTTGCCGCCCGCTATGTGGTTCTGACGCTGGGGTTGAAGCTGGCTATTCCAGAGCCGTTTCACAACGCGGTACCGCTGGCCCTTGCCTACCTTGCCAGCTTCCTATTTGGGTATATCCTCCGTAGCCGCGTTATATTTCGGAAATAGTTCTGACCATACCGCTTTTGTGGGGGAGCACGGTGATTTCTCTCCGTGCTCCCTCTTTGTTCCGTCGGCATTATCCTGGCTAATCGATCTTTGCCCAAACCCTATAAAACCGCGGCCAAGCGCCTAAGCGTCGGCCGCGGTTCCTTTGACAAGTTAGCTCCGTTTAGGTCAACTACTTGTCAAAGAAGTCCTTCACCTCGTCCTTCATCTTTTCCCAGCCGGAGCGGGGGTCACGCTCGTCAACGGCTTTGTCCACATATTCCTTCTGCGTCTTGGCGGCGTCGACGGTGGCATCGCGGTGATCGGCGGCAGCGTCCACGTTATTTTCATAGCGAAAATAAGCGACATCTTTGGTGGTCTTATACATGTCTTTTGCGGCATCGAAGGCCTTTTCATACCTGTATT
>JAJPXZ010000137.1:0-9503 GCA_021205245.1 Planctomycetaceae bacterium | reverse complement strand
GCCCTTGGCGGCGTCTTTCGTGTCATTGTAGTTATCATTGGCAGCCTCGAACGTACCCTTATAGTCCTGTTTGGCCGCTTGCTTCACATCTTTGTACTCGTCGCGGGACACATCGGGGCGTTGCTTGTAGGCATCCTTGGCAGCGTCGACAGTAGCGTCGTAACGATCGTGGGCGGCGTCCTTGACGTCTTTGTAGTGGTCCTTGGCATTATCAACAACCGCGTTGTAACGTTCCTTCGGCGCATCCTTCACCGCCTTATAATCCTGCTTGGCGGCATCTTTAATGTCCTTGTAGTCTTCCTTGGCGGAGTCGACGACATAGTCGTGCCGATCAGATGCGACGTCCTTCACTTCTTTGTAGTTGTCCTTGGTGCGATCTTTGACGTCACCGTACATTTCGCTCGCGTCACTCTTCGCTTCACGGGCGACATCCTTGTCCAATGTTTTGTCACGGGCGCCAGCCATATTGGTGGCGGCGAGGTCGCGGTTCGCAGCAGCGGCGTTGGCGGCGGCGATATCCTGATTAGCCCTCGCGGCGTCGGGGCTGACGGGATTTCCAAATGAGTCTACCGGCTTGAAAGCATTATCCATAATAATTCTCCTTCGACCAACGCGCTGGAAGTGGACGGCTAAAGCGTTCTCGCAAGGATTGATAACGCTCTAATTACCGTGGGAGAGAACTGCGTTGGCGAAAGTTCTCCACTCACAACTCTATGTGGAGTGGCGATTCCATCTCATTCGCTTTTTCGTTAATTTACCCACCATAATTAACGCATACTCGGAACCCATTCAACCGCAACCATAAATCGGCGCGAAATGACGGGAAATACGGAGATTTTCAGGAGTTCTGGCGTTTTTATGCCGACATAATAGTAACCCCGGAATCGCCACGGCCACGAAACGGTCATGGCGTCGCCGTCCCGGTGGAAATAGACCGTAAACCAAAAGGCAGGACTTTGACGCAAAACAGCTCTCCACCGTTTTATTCCACCCCGCCCCCAGCCGCCTTCCACTTTTTTCGTTGACAGGGTTTGGATGCGGATCGATATTGCGATACTGTATATACATCTGTATGGATGTGCGTAGAAACGCTATTTTTTGAGTGAAAGGAATGTCATGTCGGAAATCATGTTTGTGCAGGGCAGGGAAATTCTTGACTCCCGCGGCAACCCCACCGTCGAAGTCGATGTCGTCACCTCCTGCGGGTCGTTTGGCCGCGCCGCCGTGCCGTCGGGCGCGTCGACGGGCGAGCACGAGGCGGTCGAACTCCGTGACGGCGACAAAAAGCGGTACGGCGGCAAGGGCGTGCTGAAGGCGGTCAAGAACGTCAACGAGAAGATCGCCCCGCTCGTCATGGGCATGGACGTGACCGATCAGGTGGCAATCGACAACCTGATGATCAAGGCCGACGGCACCAAGAACAAGTCGAAATTCGGCGCCAACGCCATCCTCGGTGTTTCCCTCGCCGTCGCCAAGGCTGCCGCCGATTGCGCCGGCCTGCCCCTCTACCGTTACATCGGCGGCGGTTACGCCCGCACCCTGCCGGTGCCGATGTGCAACATCATCAACGGCGGCTCCCACGCCGACTCCTCGGTCGATCTGCAGGAGTTCATGATTCAGCCCGTCGGCGCGAAGACCTTCTCCGAAGGCCTCCGCTGGGCGACGGAAATCTTCCACGTCCTGAAGACGGTCCTGAAGAAGAAAAACCTCTCCACCGGCGTCGGCGACGAAGGCGGCTTCGCCCCCAACTTCGCCAACAACGAAGAGCCTCTCAAGGCGATTATGGAAGCGATTAAGGGTGCAGGCTTCAAGGCGGGCAAAGAAATCACCATCGCCCTCGACCCCGCCGCGTCCGAGTTCTACTCCAACGGCAAGTACGTCTTCAAAAAGTCCACCAAGGAATCGAAGACCGCCCAGCAGATGGTTGACTACTGGACCATGCTCGTTGACAAGTACCCCATCATCTCCATCGAGGACGGCCTGGAACAGAACGACTGGAAGGGCTACGAACTCCTTACCAAAAAGCTGGGCGACCGCATCCAGCTCGTCGGCGACGATCTCTTCGTCACCAACACCGAGCGCCTGTCCAAGGGCATCAAGATGGGCGCGGCCAACTCCATCCTGATTAAGGTCAACCAGATCGGCACCCTCACCGAGACCTTGGCCGCCATCGAAATGGCGAAGCGCGCCAAATACACCGCCGTCATCTCCCACCGTTCGGGTGAGACCGAAGACACCACCATCGCCGACATCGCCGTGGCGACGAACGCGGGCCAGATCAAGACCGGCTCCCTCTGCCGCACCGACCGTATCTGCAAATACAATCAGCTCCTCCGCATCGAAGAGGAACTGGAAGACACGGCCGTCTATGCTGGTAACGACGCCTTCTACAACATCACCCGCAAGTAACAGCGACGCAAATTATCGAGCCAAAGGGGCGTCCCGCGAGGGACGCCCTGTTTTCAATGGAGTAGCCAATCAAATGCAAAAAGAAGTATATCTCCTCCGCCACGCCGAACCGGAGACAGCCTATACAAAACGATTCCTTGGCCGGCTCGACCCGGGCCTGTCGCCCACCGGTGTAGAGCAGGCAACGCTTGCCGGCAGACGCCTGCGGGAGTTCCGTCCCCAAGCGATCATCGCCAGCCCGCTGCGCCGCGCCAGCGAGACGGCAGCCATCGTCGCCGACGCATGTTGCCTAGCGGTGCAGACCGATCCCGACCTTATTGAAATAGATTTTGGAGATTTGGAGGGGCTTACGTTCGCCGAAGCGTCGGAACGGTATCCCGGTATTACTGACAGTTGGCAAGCGCTGGCGGGGGATTTCAGCTTTCCCGGCGGAGAACGGTTTATCGAGTTCAACCGCCGCTGCTGCAATGTTGCGTCGCGCATTCGCTCCTGTCCTGAGGAACGAGTCGCTCTGGTGGCGCATGGAGGGGTGCTGCGAGGGATACTTTGTAATCTTCTTGCGGTGGAGGCCGACGGTCCGCTCCGGTTCCGCCTGGCTTATGCGGCTTTGACGACGGTGGAACTGGACACTGAGGGTGGGGCTGTCCTCACCGGCTTTAACATTGGCCGGACCGACCAACCCCGGCCACCGGTTGAATAAGTAAAGCGTCGTGACGGACAGCTATTCCATACCGGCAACAGTGGCGCGAATCCAGGTAAGCGCCTTTTCCCGCGTTTGTTCCGCATCGCCTTGGCGGAGATCCATAAAGTCGGCGGTGGCGATGACCTCGCCACCCCTTTCGTCCACAAGCGTCTTGATGGTGGCTAACGCCTTGCCTTTACCGCCTCCATGCATAACAAATGCGGCCGTTTTTCTGCCGCGCCAATCAGTACTGCTGACAAAGCTTCGCACCGCAGGCGAGATGTTCCACGCCCATACCGGCCCACCAATGACAACCAGACCGTAGTCATCCAGATTGACACCCAACGGTTCCAACACCGGAACCTCCTTCATGAGCGACCGTTTGCCGCCGACCAGGAACTTTGTCACAAACCCGGTGGGCATGCCTCCGGTGAGGCGAAGTTCGGCCAGGTCACCCCCAACCGCACCAGCCATAAGCTGGGCCAACGCGCGGCAATTACCGTCGAGTGAATAGTAGGTAAAAAGGATCTTCATGGTTGGCCTCCTCCTTGATTAACGGTGTCATTGCTCGCAAATGCCTCTCCCCATAGCCCACGCTTGTCCAGGCTTGCGCTTGCCTGGATGAGGACATAGCGTTTTCGATACTTAAATGGATACGAGAGGTAAACCTTGCCGTAACCGGCGGCGAGAACCTCCTCATTGACGATGCGGCCGTCTTCGAGATGGACATAGGCGATGGTGCGGCCATAGTCGTCTGTTTCACTTTTTTCATACTCTAACCAGCAGCCCTTGCCCAAACAAAGATCGGCGGTGGATTTGCCTGGGAGAAGGCCCAGTTTGCCCATATCGCTCTCCCTCACCGGCAAGCCCATTTTATAGATGTCCTCCCTCAGCTTACGGTTGTTACTGGATTCAGGAGCATCGACGCCGAGAAGTCGGATGCTGGTGCCGTTATCCAGTCGCATACTATCACCGTCGGTGACAGCGATGATAGTGCGCCAGGGGCCTTGTGGAGTCGTGGATGGCAGAGGGCTGTTTCGCATACGCATGACCTGATCCGCGCCCAGATTTGTGTCGGCGAAGGAGGCGAATATTTGGACAGGGTCGGTAAGCTTGCCTTCGGCATCGGTTTCGTAACTGGTCAAGACGATGGCGGCAAGGGAAAACAACAGACAGGCCACGCCCAACCAGTTGCGCGGACGTCTTTTCAGTACCTTTGCCGCGCGTTTCCGTTTTATCATGCGACTCCCCTGCCCGTCTATCTTGTGGATATCCTTCCAAAAAGCCATACCTCTAGTGTTCTTCGGCGTGTTTTGAAATGAACTTCATCTTTTCCATTGCACTTCCCTCAGTGAATACAAAAGAGGCGCTCCCGAACGGAAGCGCCCCGGTACCCCATCTATGTTAAACAACAAACTACAACCGCTCCACCTCCGCATTGTTAAGCGCTTTGCTCTTGTCCATCTGCTCCGTCTGTTCGCGTTCCTTCCGCTCCCGCGCGTCGCTCTCCGCTACCGAACCTTCACGAACCGTATCCGGAGCAGCACTGCCCGTGACGTCCACGCCATCGGGCGCGGGCGATACCTGCGGCCGGGCTATCGTCTCCGCCGGTTGCACCGGGGCGGCCGCCACTGCCGGCGGTTGGGTGGGCATCGGCTGCACTACTACCGAAGTCTCGGCCGAACGGGGCGAAGCGAGAGGGAACGCGTTCCCATCCGCCGCAACCACGCCTGACGGCTCCTGCGGACGAGCCATGCCATTCGCTCCAACCGTTACTCTCGCCTGGTCGGGGTTATACCCATATGTGCCGTCATCATTATATTGGAATACCAAAATGGATCCTGGATTGCGGACATTGTTTGCCGGCCTGCCTTCGTCGTCGACAGCGCCGCCTGATACATCGGTGGCGATATAGATGTACCGACCGGTGGGGTCGAACGCCATTGCGCGGTATCGGTTGGGGCTGCGGAAATAGCGGGAATAATCGCCCTGCACTTCCTTCGCATCGCCACTCAAACGCACCTGGAACAGTGATCCTGTTTTGAGCGTGGTGATGAGGAGCGAGTTACGCCACTCACGGATAGCCCCGTTGGCGGGATAGTAAACGATGCTGGACGGCGCTATCGTGGGCCAACAGAGATAGGCGTGGTCCGCGCCGCAGCGGGAATCGTTGAAATTATGATCGTTCCGCACCGTATAGAAGGTTTTGACCGGGGGGACGAAAGTCGGGTCAAACCACTCCAACTCATGCTGCACCGGTACGCCTTCTGGGATGGTGTTGGCATCGTAAGGCAGGTCGTGGCAATTCGGCGCGGCGGAATAGTTGGCATAAACATAGGCATTGCCGTCCCGGAAACCGGCGACGTGGGGCCAGCCATAATTTCCACCAGAGACCAGTTTGTTGATTTCGTCGTCGGTCGACGGTCCCTGTTCGCAGCTATAAAGGTCTTCGCCCACAAACGTCAAGCCCTGCGGATTGCGGTGGCCATAGGTGAAGACATGGCTGCGGATGCCGCGAATCTCCGGGTTGTCATCGGGAATGGAGCCGTCGGGATTGATTCGGAGCGATTTGCCTCGGTAGGCGTCCCAGTTTTTGTTTGGGATGTCCATGTAGTTCGGAATCCGTTGTGCTTCGATAGGAAGACAGTAATTGCCGCCCTGATTATGGCCCTGTTCGCCAATAGTCAGGTAAATCTTGCCGTCCGGCCCGACGCGAACCCTGCCACCATTGTGGTCGTCTCCGGCAGGGAGTCTATCGAGAAGAATGCGCTGGGCGCCAAGCTGCATCCGCGTGTGGTCATACGGCATTGAGACCAGTCTGCCCCAGCGGGAGTCGCCTTCCTTCATGGTATAGTAGACGTAGAGAAGATTTTCTGTGCTACTGGTCAGGAATCCGGGGGCGAACGCCATCCCAAGAATGCCTTCGTGTTGCGGCCCTGGATATGCTTCCGGGATGGTTCCGGCAATACGCCTATCGCCTGTTCGGGGATCGACGCGAGTGATAGCGTTACCCTGACGTTCGGTTACCCAGAGCATATTGTCCGGTCCCCAAAGCATCTCCCATGGCATACGCAAACCATCGGTCAGGACATAGGCTGTAAAGGGCATGGCTGTCGGAACCGCGGGGAAGCTTCGTTCCTGAGCTGTGTCGGCGGCCTGCGCGCCGGAGCCCATCCCTAATACGACACCCAGACAAGCTGAGCCCAAAAATTTACCGAAAAAGGATAGACGCATGCAAAACCCTCCGTAACCCAGTGCGGTCCCCACCCTTGTGTTCGGCGTTAACTAGTTTCGTTAATCATCTTAAAGCCGACCTGGTAATTTTCAAGCTAAATTTCATAAACTTTTACCTGTTTTGGTGATGGACGCACAAATGTGGTATACGTACGGAACCGTGCAATGGATGGGCCAAACGAGCGCCACACGGGGGATGTTTCTTGACAGGGCTTGGCTTTGGGTAATAATTGAGAACTCATATTTTACCCTATTGGTTCAGGAGAAGACATGGCCAAGAAAACAATCCGAGACGTCGATGTAAACGACAAGCGCGTTCTCATGCGCGTCGACTTCAACGTACCCTTGAAGGACGGAAAAGTCGCCGACGCGACCCGCATCGAAGCCGCCCTCCCCACTATCCGCTACGTGCTTGATCATGGCGGCAAACTTATCCTCATGTCGCACCTGGGCCGCCCCAAGGGAGCGCCGAGCCCTGAATTCTCGCTCAAACCTGCCGCACTGAAGCTCGCCGAGTTCCTGGGCCAGCCGGTTCCGCTTGCGCCCGACTGCGTCGGCCCGGCGGTGAAGAAGATGGTCGACGCGCTTAAAAATGGCGAGGTGATGATGCTGGAGAATGTCCGCTTCCACCCCGAAGAAGAACTCCTGAACAAATACGCAAAGCAGGACGACGCCACCAAAGCGAAGATCGACGCCTTCACCAAGGAGCTTGCTTCCTATGGCGATATATATGTCAACGACGCTTTCGGCACAGCCCACCGCGCCCATGCCTCGACGCAGGGTGTGACCAAGTATATACCGATCAACGTCGCCGGCTTCCTGATGGAAAAGGAGGTCAAGTACTTTGGCGATACTTTGGCGAAGCCGGAAAAACCGTTCCTGGCCATCCTTGGCGGCGCGAAGGTTTCGGACAAGGTGCTTGTCATCGACAACCTGTTGGAAAAGGTCGATAGCCTCATCATTGGCGGCGCGATGGCGTATACTCTCATGAAGGCCGAGGGTCAGAAGGTCGGCATTTCTCGGGTCGAAGAGGACAAACTGGACATCGCCCGCGAGGTGTTTTCGAAGGCGAAAGAGAAGAACGTCAAGATTCTCCTCCCTATCGATCACGTTTGCGCGCGCAAGTTCGATGTAGACGAGCCGGACGGCACCTTCGACACCATCCCCGACGATATGATGGGCTTGGACATCGGCCCGAAGTCCATCAAGCTATTTAACGATGAGGTCGCGAAAGCCAAGACAATAGTCTGGAACGGCCCGATGGGCGTCTTTGAGAAGCCGGCGTTTGCCAAAGGCACCTTCGCCGTCTGCCAGGCCATCGCGGACAATAACCAGGCGATATCTATCATCGGCGGCGGCGATTCGGTCAGCGCCGTGAACAAGTCTGGCCTCGCCGACAAAATGACCCACATCTCCACCGGCGGCGGCGCGAGCCTCGAGTTCCTTGAAGGCAAGAAACTGCCCGGCGTCGAGGCGTTGGACGACGCATAGAGCGGCACGCATAATTAGGACGCTTAATGGAATGAAGTGAATTCCTTAAGGCTCTTGCGTTTTGCTGCGACATTTGTACTATAGCTCTTCCGCAACGCAGACAATACCCCGTGGTGTAATTGGCAACACAAGAGATTTTGGTTCTCTTGTTCCAGGTTCGAGTCCTGGCGGGGTAACCAGATAAAGGCCGCAACCTTCAGGGGTTGCGGTTTTTTATTTGCATCACCATACGCCTTTCCGCTACAATTTTCCGCTACAAAGGAGTCGATTATGGCGTGGAAACGGCAGAACCCCGAACCCAAGAAGCGGCTCAACAAGGGGGCGTGGGAGGTCTACTGGTATTGGAACAGGCAGAAGTATTCCTACAGCCCTGGCCTGCCGCCAGAGCAGGAGGAAGCCGCGAATTACATCCTCCATGTCATCGCCGTGGAATTACTGAAGGAATCCCCGGACTTTCCAGAAGAGATGACCGATGCACCCGGCATCATCCGCTATCTCCACGACCGCTTCGGCACCCAGAAACCGGATGAGTTAACGGGAGATTGGATTGAGGGGTATAAACCCACGCTCACCAGCGGCGTCGGCAAAGGCTGGCGCGCCCATACGCTTCGCTACCTCGAAATGCTTCGTGACTTTTCAGGAGACATCACCTCCGTTACCAACAACCAAGCTCAAGAGTTCCTCAACGGCATTATTGAGCGCGGACGGAAGCCGGGAACCCATAATAAGGCCCTGGCGGCGTGTTCCAAATTCTACAAGTGGGCTGTGCGGACCAAGCGAGCCAAGCGCAATCCATTTGAGGGGATCAAGCAGCTAAAAGAAGTTGTCGACCACGACATCGTATACTGCACCCAAAAGGAGAGGGACGCCATTATTGAACTCGCCAAGGGTTCGGGTTGGACCGATTGGCTATCCATACCTATCGCTTTTTATTCCGGGATGCGCCGAGAGGAAATTGCTCGCCTCAAGTGGGAGGATGTAAAGTTTGACGTCGGACTGATAAAAATTACCAAAACAAAGATAGGGAGGAGTCGGGAAACGCCTCTACATGACGCACTTGAGAAGCTGCTTCTGGAAGTGCCAGAAGACCGGAGAGAGGGGTTCGTTGTCCTAATGGATCACCGTGCGAGCGAGGGCGACTTTGATGTGCAGCGTGCTGACCGGATGATCGCTTTCATACAATACCTTCGCGCTACCATGAAGCGTAAGAATCCAAAATTTCCCATTGCCCATATCGGATGGAACCCATTCCGGCACACGTTCGCGTCTTTATTGGTGCAGTCTGGAGTGGAACTTGATACAGTATCCCACTGGATGGGAAATACTCCGGAGGTCTGTCGACGGCATTATGCGCAATTTATTCCTCGTGACCGGCGGGATGACCGAATCAATAGGATATAATAATGGCTATCTGCCCGGAAATCGATTCGATCCCTTCATGGTACAAACCAATTTTCGAAAAATGTTTTCCATATGATCCAGAGCTCTTAGATTTCGATGGTGGTTTGAAACTAAAAACTGAATATGTACGCAGAAATATGAGGTCAATCTTTAGATATCTGGATGTTTCTAAAAGCGAGGGTGTTTCGAAAGAGGAGCGGCAGTGGAATAATTTGTCTGGTAGAATATTCCTGAACATGCCACAAAACTTTAACGATCCTTTTGATTATTTTGGATATCTTAATAT
>JAJPXZ010000203.1:2705-3111 GCA_021205245.1 Planctomycetaceae bacterium | reverse complement strand
GCGGGTGAACCATGCCCCGTCTGCGGCAGCGCTCTCGAAACACTACGGCTGGGCGGCAGATCGACCTTTTTCTGTTCAACCTGCCAACAGTAACGCCCGGAGCGGTCGGTCGCTATTCGCCCGATGCCGCCAATTTGCGGATGGGTGAAAACGACGGTTCCCAGGGGAAACAAACCCATTCGTTCGGTATCGCCTTGGCTGTGAAGGTTGCGCGCATCAGGCCGACGCCTTTGTCGTACAGGACGGCGGTGTCGATATCGTACTCTTCGCCCCACTTTTCCAGCATATAGGCGAGGGTGCGGCCCGAATCGAGGAGATCGTCGACGACAAGCATACGGGAGCCTGGCAGGGGAAGGTCGGTCGCGAAGAGTTGTTCAACCACTTGCGCCTATTCGTCGAAATCATA
>JAJPXZ010000203.1:0-2695 GCA_021205245.1 Planctomycetaceae bacterium | reverse complement strand
TGGCCAAGCAGACCGCCCACAAAGACTCCTCCCCGGGTGATGCAGACAAGTTTGTCGTAGGTGCGTCCCGAGGCGCGGATCATCTCCGCCAAATGTTCGCAATCGTGGTGAAACTGGTCCCAAGTCAATGTGATCATGCGGTCTCCATGGGTGTGGCAATGCTGCCGTACTATTTCCGCCTCGGCGGCCGGGCGGCGCCGACGAAGCAGTAGGATGTCGTATTTTAGTGCAGAGAGATTATGAGAAAACGGTCTGTAATGCAAGGGGAATGCGTAATCACGCACCGGCTTCGGGCGGACGCGGCCGAACACGCCGCCGCTTTGCACCCTTTGCGTTTCCTTATCTTTGCCGTTATCCTCGTGTATTCCCTGTGTCAACGCAGCCCCTCGTTTCGTGCGTATGCGGCTGACGCGCCGGCGGTTTTTCATACCGAACGCCAGCGGGAAATCCTCCACGACCTCGCCTCATTGCGCCCGCCCGGCGCGCCGGAACAGGGCGAATGGATGCTGACGGTATGGGATTCGGACGTCGGTCTCGCCGACATCGTGTCGTTGCCGTATGGAAGCGAAAACGCCGCCTCCCGCTTCAAGCTGCTGGAAGACCTCTATCCTTCGGAGAAGGCCGCGCTCGAGCTTGACGGCGCGGATACGCGCGGTGTGGCCGCCCTCCTGGAAGCGGCGGATATGGGGTCGTGTCGGTTGATGCCTGATTACTATCCCGTCTTCGACAATGCCGAGACAAAGCAGCCTGACTTTCAGGTGCTCAGGTTGTACCTCCAGGCCTTGCTGCGCCGTGCCGAACGGGCCACAGCGGCGGGCGACGTGCGCGATGCGGAGCGGTGCTACCGCGCCGCCCTGGTGTGCGGGCGTCACCTGACCCAGGATAAGGCGAGCAGCCTGGTATTTGTCACCGGTCTTGTCTACAAGGTGCGTGGCGCGCAGGGCTATGCGAATTTTCTCGTCCGCGCCGGCGACCCGATTAAGGCCGAAGCGGTGCGGAATTATGCAACCTACCTCGGCCACGTTATGCGTGCCTTTGTCTGGAAGGCGAATGTGGCGATGGGGGAGTTCGACGGGTTCGCCTGTTTACCCGCTGTCATTCGTATCGCCCTGGAAGATGTGGAACCGTTTTGGCGGAAGGAGGCGGTTATCCGCCTGGCGACGCTCCGCTACGGCGTGCCGGACGCGGCCGGGCTGGTGGTTGCCAGGCATCCGGGCTTTGAACAGGCTGCCGACGCCGCCCTGGCGCGCGTTGCGTCGGGTGATGCCGATGCGTCTGTGCGGCGGATGGCGGTGTGGGCCGCCTTGGCTGTTTCGCCGGCGAATTATGCCTCGCTTGAACATCGGTTTTCGGTGGAGTGACGCGGGTCCATATGTATGAAAAAAGCTCCTCCCTTCGTTCATGCGGGGAGGAGCTTTTATTGACCTCAATGCAATGGTCGCTCAGCGAGGCACAACCCGGATCTCACCCGGCCGAATCGCAAACCGCCGCCTGGCGACAGTGGGTCCGAAGTTGACGTCAAACAGTGTGGCTGAGCCGCGATTGGCCGCGTCGGACCACACCTGCCAGCCGCCGCCGGCTTCGGGCAGGATGACGAGGGACTGGGCCGGACCGTTGACCCGCATGGACCACAGGCCGCCGTCGGGTTCCTTGGCCTGGAAGCGTTCGAGATTGATAAGGTCGACCCGGGCGATTCTGCCGCGACGCAGGCGGAACACGGCCAGGTCGGCCGACAACTGCAAATTAAGGGTGGGCGTGACGAGTTCGGTGCCGGGCGAGGCCCAGGCAATCACGTCTATCCTGTCCATCCCGTGGTCCACGACAACCGCGCCGGTACGGCCGCGAATGATGTCGGCGTCACGCTCGATACGCACCGGGCGGTGGGAATAATCGTCTGCCGGATAGAGCAGGGTGGTGGTGGTGGAGTCGCCGGTCAACTGGCGCGTCACCGCGACAGACGGTGCAGGAGCCGCGCCGCCGGCGGCGTCGTAGACATAGCCGGGATTGCTGCCCCAGCCGCCGTCTGTCACATCCATTACCGCGCCCGCGTCGACGGCAAACATCCGGAGACCCGAGCCGTTCCCGGACAAACTTGACGCAAACACGCCCGCGCCATCGTTGTACACCTGCAAGCCCGGCTGCATCTGGAATCGGACCACCGCCGTCCTGGGTTGTGGATCACCCTGCATGTTCACATGGTCAAGAACGACCCAGTAGTCGGCGCGCGACTCGCCGGGCAGGTTTTTGACATAAAGGACGCTTCGTTGCCAGGTCTTGCCGTCTTCGAACGCGGCCATGTCGGTGGCGTAGTCAAGGGAGGCGTTGGTGCGCCAGACCGTGGCGGCGATTGAACCGGGCTGGTTATAGCTGGCCTGGGTGGCAAAGTTGCCGTTCAGACTGAGCCCGTCGTGGGCCCCTCCGGTCGCCGCCGGGCCGCCGTACCCGCCGGCGTCCTGCATGTATTTGACGCCGCGGCTCATTAGAACCAGGGAACCGAAATCGCTGTGGGACGGGACATTCAGCAGATCGCCATAGGGACCGAACCGGACCGAGAGATATCTCCCAAGCGGGTTCGGCTCGTCCTGCATGACGTAGATACCGCCCATGGTCGCGAGGTTCGAGGCAGGCGGATAGCTGTAGGACGACGCCAGGCCGATACGATTGATGCGCACCGGGGGCGGGGGGAAGATGGCGT
>JAJPXZ010000101.1 GCA_021205245.1 Planctomycetaceae bacterium | reverse complement strand
ATGCCGATGCTATAGTGTATTGATTAAATATCTCTTAAAGGCACCTACCGGCAGTTTTCGAAATTGCGTTTCCCCTTTCGTTTGTTGCGTATTATATTCGTTATTTTTGCCAAAATTGGCTGCTATGAATTGTAGCTAGTCGCTGGATATAGCGACGGAATTCTCGACTTGGCAGACAGGTAAAGAGTATAGCAACAATACTTGCGTCGGCGTTGCTTTGCCCGTTAACACCGGCAAATCGGCTCTGAAGCATAGAAACGGGAATGGAGCAATTTCTTGAAAATCCCGTCCGCCGCGTTCCGGGAACGCGGCGTGTGGAATACCGTACGCTCTTGTAGGGCAGGTCTTTACAGCGTCTGTCCTAGCCGCCTGAAAGCAAACGACCATGAACTATTACCCGGGTTGTACCTTGAAGACAAAGGCGCGGCAACTTGACACGTGCGCCAGGAATGCGGCCTCCGCCCTGGGGGTTGAACTCCAGGAGCTGCCCGAGTGGCAGTGTTGCGGGGCTGTTTATCCCCTTGCCCGTGACGAAATCGGCACCAAGCTTTCTTCGGTGCGCGCCCTCGCCGCAGCCCGCGACAACGGGGGCGAACTCGTCACCCTCTGTTCCGCCTGCCACCACGTCATCAAGCGTGTCAACGACGACATGGCGAACGACGACCTTATCCGCACCCGTGCCAACAACTACCTCGAGCTTGCCCAGCCCTATGCGGGCGAGACCAAGGTTATCCACTACCTCGAAATGCTCCGGGACAAGATTGGCTTCGCCGCTATCAAGGAGAAGGTCCAGAATTCTCTCGGCGGCAAAAAGGTGGCGGCGTACTACGGCTGCCTCCTGCTCCGGCCCAGCAAGGTCATGCAGTTCGACAAGCCGGACAACCCGTCCATTGTCGAAGACCTTATCGCCGCCATGGGTGGCGAGCCGGTGAAGTTCCCGAAGCGTAACCAGTGCTGCGGCGGCTACGTCACCCTCGGCAACAAAGAGGGAGCGCAGGCCCGCACCGAGGCGGTCCTCGCGTCTGCGGCCAAGAACGGCGCGGAACTCATCCTTACCGCCTGCCCGCTGTGCCTGTACAACCTGACCCAGAACGCCACCGAGACCACGGTCCCGGTTAAATACTT
Source organism: Planctomycetaceae bacterium (assembly GCA_021205245.1). Classification (GTDB taxonomy): domain Bacteria; phylum Planctomycetota; class SZUA-567; order SZUA-567; family SZUA-567; genus JAJBSZ01. The sequence goes on along the minus strand of JAJPXZ010000101.1, from coordinate 17,337 downwards.
TACCGAGGTTTTGGCCGAAGCGCTTGGCGTGCCGGCCGAGGCCGAAGCCGGGAGGGCAATGCAATGCACTCACTGAATCCCGCCGGCGACATCGAGCGCATCTCCGGCATCAATGCCCGCCGGTGCATGCGGTGCGGCAAATGCAGCGCCAGTTGCCCCGCCTTCGACGAGATGGACATCCACCCGCACCAGGTCGCGGGCATGGTCGCCGATGGCGACATCGAAGGGCTCGCGAACTGTAAGACACTGTGGCGCTGTTTGTCCTGCTTCGCCTGTGTCGAACGCTGCCCGCGTGATGTCCAGCCCGCCAATCTCATCGAGGCGGTCCGTCTCTGGCAGATTCGTCGCTCGGGCGAGAACTACATGCATCCCCAGGACATCCCGGCGATGCTGGACGACGAGCTGCCGCAGCAGGCGATTGTCTCGGCCATGCGCAAATATGCGAAATAGCGGTATCGTGAATTTCGAATCACCATCAATGCTTTTCTAAAACCCTAATTATGGGGGTTAAAATAACATGCACAGAATCGGCGTATTTGTCTGCTGGTGCGGCTCGAACATCGCCGCAACCGTGGACGTCAAGGCAGTGGCGGAGACGCTCGGCAAAGAACCCGGCGTCGTCTTCTCCATGGATTACCAGTACATGTGTTCCGAAGGCGGCCAGAGCGCTATCCGCTCCGCCATCAAGGAACACGAACTGACCGGCATCGTCGTCGCGTCGTGCTCGCCGCGCATGCACGAAAACACCTTCCGCAAGGCAGCGGCCGGGGCCGGGTTGAATCCCTTCATGGTGGAGATCGCCAACATCCGCGAGCAGTGCTCCTGGATTCACCGCGACAAAACGGATGCGACGGAAAAGGCCCTTATCCTCGGCCGCGCCGCCATCGCCAAGCTGATGCTCAACACGCCGCTCCAGGCGGGTGAGAGCAAGGTCGTCAAGCGCGCCCTGGTTATCGGCGGCGGCATCGCCGGTCTCCAGACCGCCCTCGACATCGCCGACGCCGGCTTCAAGGTCGACGTGGTTGAACGGAAGCCCACCATCGGCGGCAAGATGGCGCAACTGGACAAGACCTTCCCCACCCTCGACTGCGCCGCCTGCATCCTGACCCCAAAGATGGTGGAAGCGGCCCAGCACGAAAACATCACCCTCCACACCTATTCGCAGGTGGAGGCGGTCAGCGGCTTTGTCGGCAACTTCACCGCCACAATCCGCAAAAAAGCCCGCTATGTCGACGAAAAAGCCTGTACCGGCTGCGGCGACTGCATGGCGAAATGCCCGTCCAAGAAAGCGAAGAGCGAGTTCGACCAGGGCCTCAAAAACCGCCCGGCCATCTATATCCCCTTCGCCCAGGCCATTCCCAACGTGCCGGTCATCGACACGACCGAATGCATCAAGTTCAAGACCGGCAAGTGCGGCATTTGCCAGAAGATTTGCCAGGCCAAGGCGGTCGACTACGAACAGCAGGACACGGTGTTTGAAGAAAGCTATGGCGCGATTATCGTCGCCACCGGCTTCGACACCATGTCTCCGGACAAGTACGGCGAATACCACTACGAGGAATATCCCGACGTCATCACCTCCCTCGAGTTCGAGCGCCTCTGCAACGCGGCCGGCCCCACCGGCGGCCACCTCGTGCGTCCGTCCGACCACAAGGAGCCGAAGAAGGTGGTGTTTGTCCAGTGCGTCGGTTCCCGTAACGGCGGCGACTGCGACGGCAAGACCTATTGTTCGAAAATCTGCTGCATGTACACAGCCAAGCACGCGATGCTGACCCGCGAGAAGTACCCGGACTCCGAGGTCTACGTCTTCTACATCGACGTCCGCACCCCGGGCAAGAACTTCGACGAGTTCCAGCGCCGCGCCATCGAACAGTACGACGTGCACTACATCAAGGGTATGGTCGGCCAGGTCGAGCAGAACGGCGACACGCTGTCTGTCCAGGCGTCCGACCTCCTGAACGACAAGCAGATCATGCTTGATGCCGACCTCGTCGTCCTCGCGATGGCGGTCCAGCCCGAGGAAGGCGCCCGCGCCATCGGCACCATGTTGACCGCGAGCATGGACACGAACGACTTCTTTACCGAAGCCCACCCCAAGCTCCGCCCGGTGGAAAGCCCAACCGCCGGTATCTTCCTCTCCGGCCTGTGCCAAGGCCCGAAGGATATCCCGGAGACGGTGGCGCAGGCTGGTGCGGCGGCTTCCAAAGCTATTGGCTTGTTGGCTAAGGATCACCTGGTCACCAACCCCTGTGTTGCCGGTTCGGCCAACAGCCTGTGCAACGGCTGCTCGATGTGCGAAAACGTCTGTCCCTACGGCGCTATCGGCTATGAAGACCAGCAGGTGGTCCGCGACGGCAAGCGCGTCATGGCCCGTCAGGCGGTCGTCAATGAAGCGGTATGTCAGGGCTGCGGCGCCTGCACCGTGACCTGTCCCTCGGGCGCGATGGATCTCAAGGGATTCTCGACCCGTCAGATTTTGGCGGAGGTTGATGCGATATGTCGATAGCGAACGAAGACGTCAAAACCAAGCCGCTGATTGTGGCCTTCTGCTGCAACTGGTGCAGCTACGCCGGGGCCGATTTGGCCGGTACCAGCCGCCTGAGCTATCCCGCGGACGTGAAGATTATCCGCGTACCCTGCTCCTGCCGCGTCAACCCCATGTTCATCCTTCGCGCCTTCCAGCGCGGGGCGGACGGGGTCATTATCGCCGGCTGCCACCCCGGCGACTGTCATTACACCTCGGGCAACTACTTCGCCCGCCGCCGGATGTCACTCCTGTTCAGCATGCTGGACTACCTCGGCATTGAGCGCCAGCGCACCCGGGTCGAGTGGATTTCCGCCGCCGAAGGCAGCAAGTTCGCGAAGACCATGTCCGAATTCGCCGAACAGGTTGCCGCCCTGGGCAAGCCGAACCATTTGGGGGAATTGCGCTGATGAGCATACAAGACAAAATCCTCGCCCGCGCCAAGGAACTCATGGCAGACGGCACAGTCACGAGCGTTCTCGGCTGGAAAAAGGGTGAAACCTATACCGATCCCAGCCCCGCCTTCTTCAACTCGGTTGAAGAGCTGGAACGCGACTTCACGTTCAACCATTTTTGCGGGCAAAACCTTTCCCGTCTCCTCAATGGCCGCAAGGCCGAGGACGGCAAGGTGCTGATGTTGTGCAAGCCCTGCGACGCGTTCAGCCTCAATCAGATGCTCGGGCAGCACCGGGTCGAGCGGGACGCCGTTTATGTCCTCGGCATTCCCAGCCCCACCATCCTGGACGTGGACAAGCTCCGCGCCGCCGGGGTCAAGGGGATTCGCGGCTCGCGCTTTGCCCGTGGCGGCGAGGTTGTCCTCGACACCATCTACGGCGAGCGGCGTTTGGCTGGCAAGGACGCGGTCCTCGAAAAGTGCCTCGCCTGCAAAACGCACCAGTTCCCGATTTATGACGAGGTCCTGGTTAAGCCCAAGGGCGAAGAACACGCCGAGCCGGAAAACCCCTACCGCTTCGCCGGGGTCGAAGAGCTGGAATCGATGACGCCGGACGAGCGCTTCGCCTTCTGGCAGTCGCAGTTGAAGCGTTGCATCCGCTGCAACGCCTGCCGGAACGCCTGCCCCGTCTGCTCCTGCGTCAAGTGCGTGTTTGACAACCCGGGTTCGGAGGTGGCGGGCAAATCCAACATCGACGCCTTCGACGACAAGCTTTTCCACATCATCCGGGCCTTCCACGTCGCTGGCCGCTGCACCGACTGCGGCGAATGCAGCCGCGCCTGCCCGGAAGGGATTCCGCTGCACCTGTTGAACCGGAAGTTCATCAAGGACATCAACCGGATCTACGGTCCGTTCCAGGCCGGTGCGTCGGATGACGGCGTGTCGCCGCTGACCGAATACAACACCGAAGATATGGAACCCGGCGAAGCCATCCTCAAAGGGAGTGGAAGCTGATGAAAAAGATTTCGACAGAAAAGCTCCCGCTGCTCTACGCCGCCCTGAACGGCGACCGGCAGCTCTGGATTCCCGTCCAGGACGGGGACCGGGTCGAGTTCGGTCTGTGGCGGGAAGGCGCGGCCGTGAGCCTCGCCGGCAAGACCCTGAAGAGCGGCAAGGATTTCTTCTTCCCGCAGAACGAGGACTTTGTCTCCTTCCATAAAGACGGCAAGAAGATAACCATTACCGAAAAGAAGCGCCCTACGGAAGAGTTTGTCGTCTTCGGGATGCGCGGCTGCGACCTGGCCGGCCTCGAAGTTCTCGACCTCGTCTTCCTGGCCGAGCCGAAGGACAGCTTTTACGAAGCGCGCCGCGAGGCAGGCGTTATCGTTACCTTGGCCTGCGGCACCCCTGACGAAAGCTGCTTCTGCACCGCCTTCGGCGTGAACCCGGCCGAGCCCAAGGGCGACGTCGCCGCCTGGCTTATTGGCGACAGCCTCTACTGGAAGCCCACGAGTGAAAAGGGTGAAAAACTCACCGCCGAGCTCGGTTCCCTCCTTGAGGACGCCGGAGCGGACGGGGATAAGGCCGTTGCCGAACAACAGGCCGCCATCGCCGAAATCCTCAAGCAGCTCCCCAATACCGAACTCGAACTCCCGAAGGTCGGCGAGGCTGAATTCGACGCCTGGTTCGATTCTCCGAATTGGGCCAAAATGGCCGAGAGCTGTCTCGGCTGCGGTACCTGCACCTTTGTCTGTCCCACCTGCCAGTGCTACGACATCCAGGATCGGGACACCAAGGACGGCATCCGCCGCTTCCGCTGCTGGGATTCGTGCATGTATTCCGACTTCACCCTGATGGCCCACGGCAATATCAGGAATTCGCAGATGCAGCGCTTCCGCCAGCGCTTTATGCACAAGCTGGTTTATTTCCCGCAGAACAACGACGGCAAATACTCCTGCGTCGGCTGCGGCCGCTGCGTGGAGAAATGCCCGTCCTCACTCAATATCGTCAAGGTCATCAAAGCCATGCAAAACATGGAAGCCATGGAAGGGGTAGGCAAATGAGCGGCTGCTCCTGCGGTACCCACACCACCGCCAGCAAAGACATGCTGATCCCAATGTTGGGCGTGGTGACGAACATTAAGCAGCAAACGCCGGACGTGCAGACCTATCGGGTCGAGGCTCCGGGCGGCGGCGTGGTTTTCCCGCATCTGCCCGGCCAGTGCGCCATGGTGTCGGTGCCCGGTGTCGGCGAGGCGATGTTCTCCATTACCTCCAGCCCCACCAACACCGAGTATATGGAGTTTTCGGTTAAGCGCTGTGGCATGCTGACCGATTACCTGCACCAGATGGACTCGGGCCAGGAGATAACGGTTCGCGGCCCTTATGGCAACAACTTCCCGGTCGAGACGGAACTAAAGGGCAAGGATCTCCTCTTTGTCGCCGGCGGTATCGGCCTCGCGCCGTTGCGGTCGGTCATCAACTACGTTCGCGCCAACCGGGCCAACTACGGTACCGTCGACATCGTCTACGGCTCTCGTTCCGCCGCCGACCTCGTCTATCTTGACGAAATTCGGAACGAATGGGACGGCAAGGACGACGTCAAGGTCCACCTGACTATCGACCGCGAGGAAGAGGGTTGGGACGGCCATGTCGGTTTTGTTCCGAACTACGTCAAGGAATTGGAATTCCCGCCCACCAAGACGGTGCTGGTGTGCGGTCCGCCCATCATGATTAAGTTTGTTCTCCAGGCCCTGCAGGAAATGGGTTTTGCCAAGACGCAGGTGTACACCACCCTGGAACTGCGGATGAAATGCGGCATCGGCAAGTGTGGCCGCTGCAACATCGGCGCCAAGTACGTGTGCCGCGACGGCCCGGTTTTCCGCTGCGACCAGCTCGACGAAATACCGGACGAGTATTAACCGCACGTAACGATACATAATGAATAATTAAAAAATACCCCTGGATGGATTGACTATGGAAAATACGCCGCAAAAAATGGTGCATGTTTATGTTATGGGCAAGCGCTACGAAGTACCGTCGACCCTCACCATCATGGGTGCGTACGAGTACGCGGGCTACAAGCTGGTGCGCGGCTGCGGCTGCCGCAACGGCTTCTGCGGCGCATGCGCCACCATCTACCGCATCGCCGGTGACCGCGAACTCAAGGTTTGCCTCGCGTGCCAGACGACGGTCGCGGACAACATGTACATCGCCTCGCTGCCGTTCTTCCCGCTTGTCAAGGAACTCTACGACATCGAGAAGGTGCGCCCGACCGAGCAAATCATGATGCAGCTCTATCCGGAAATTTATAGCTGCATCGGCTGCAACGCCTGCACCAAGGCCTGCACCCAGGACCTGAACGTGATGCAGTACATCGCCCACGCCCAACGGGGCGAATACGAAGTCTGCGCCGAGGAATCCTTCGACTGCGTCATGTGCGGCGTCTGCTCGTCCCGGTGCCCGGCCGGCATCTCGCACCCGCAGGTTGCGCTTCTGGCTCGTCGCCTCACCGGCAAATACCTGGCTCCCGAGTCGAAGCACCTCACGAACCGCGTGAAGGAAATCGACAACGGCGACTTCAACGACCTCATTGCCGATCTCATGGGCAAGCCGATCGAAGAAATCAAGGAACTCTACAATAACCGCGAAATCGAGGCGTAGCGAAAGGGGGTGCCGAGTTGTACACACAAGAGATGCTGGAATCCATCGCCAAAGTCGAGGCTGCCCGCAAGGACAACATAGCCTTTACGCCGCGCCGCATGTCAGCTGATGAGAAATCCGAACTGCTGAAGAAATTCCATCCGGATTACCGCCCGGACAAGTTCATGAGCCTGTCAATCGGCCCGAACAAGGGCGAAAAGGTGCCGCTGGAACTGGGCGCGCTCCTGCAGGGGCGCAGCCGTGTCCTTGACCTGAATGTCGATCTTGACCACCCCGATTACGACGTGGACGTCCTCGTCATCGGTGGCGGCGGTTCCGGATCGTCGGCGGCTGTCGAAGCCCACGAGGCCGGCGCCAACGTGATGATCGTCACCAAGCTCCGTATCGGCGACGCCAACACCATGATGGCCGAGGGCGGCATCCAGGCGGCGGACAAGGAAAACGACTCCCCCGCCCAGCACTACCTCGACGCCTTCGGCGGCGGCCACTACGCCGCAGTTCCGGAGCTCCTCCGCAAACTCGTCAGCGACGGTCCCGGTGCGGTCCAGTGGTTGAACCGCTTGGGCGTGATGTTCGATAAAGACGAAAACGGCGTCATGATCACCACCCATGGCGGCGGCACGTCCAGGAAGCGGATGCACGCGGCCAAGGATTATTCCGGCGCCGAAATCATGCGCACCCTCCGCGACGAAGTTTTCAACCGCGAGATTCCGGTGGTCGACTTCACCGCCGCTATCGAACTGATTCTTGACGAAAAAGGCCGCGCCGCCGGCGCTGTCCTCATGAATATGGAGACCGAGGAAATCATGGTCGCCCGGGCCAAGGTGGTGGTTATCGCCACCGGCGGCGCGGGGCGGATGCACTACCAGGGCTTCCCCACCTCCAACCACTACGGCGCGACCGCCGACGGCCTGGTGCTGGCCTACCGCGCCGGTGCGCGTCTCCTCTACCAGGACACGCTGCAGTATCACCCGACCGGCGTCGCTTTCCCGAACCAGATTTTCGGCGCGCTGGTGACGGAAAAGGTGCGTTCGCTCGGTGCGATGCTTATCAACAAGGAAGGCGTCGCCTTCATGCACCCGCTGGAAACGCGCGACGTCTCCGCCGCCTCCATCATCCGCGAGTGTAATGAACGCAAGCTCGGTCTCGAGACGCCGGACGGCCTTGGCCTGTGGCTGGACACGCCGATGATTGAAATCATCCACGGCGCAGGCGCTATCGAGAAACGCATCCCGGCGATGCTCCGTATGTACTCGAAGTACGATATGGACATCCGCGAAAAGCCGATCCTCATCTACCCGACCCTGCATTACCAGAACGGCGGCATCCGCATCTCGGCCGACGGCCAATCGGATATCGAGAACCTGCTGGTGGCGGGCGAAGCGGTCGGCGGCATCCACGGCCGCAACCGGCTGATGGGCAATTCGCTCCTCGACATCATCGTCTTCGGCAGGAATGCGGGCCAGGAGGCGGGCCGCCGCTTTGCGAACATCACCGTCGGCAAGCCCAACCTCGCCCATGTCGAAAAGTACGAGGCATTGCGCCGCGAAGCCGGCATCGAAGGGAATAATCCCTCCCCGATGCTCCTGCCCGACTACACCCGCAGGCGGGAAGTGGCGAGCTAAGCCGCCGCAAGTTTTCTGAACTCATCATGAAGGCCCGCTTCCTTGGGAGCGGGTCTTTTCATGAGTGACGATGTCCCTCCCTCATTCGTCACCCTGGCGTCGGAAACATCCATCAGCGGAGAACACGGGCGGTTCGGCCGGGGTCCACGCCCTGAACATTCACTGCGGAAAACTGGGTGCTGCCAACCGCATGAGTTTGGTGCCGTCTTTGTCTTTCGCATGGAGCCCGGCCGAACCGCCCGCTTGCCGCGCTGGTGGAGGTCCGCACGCCGGGGTGACGTATGTGGCTAGATGGACTGGACGCACCCTCGATGGACGCATTGAGTATGACATGCTATAGTATCGGCGATAAAAGGCCCTACCAGCCGTCACGACAGTCTAGAGGATATGGATACGAAAGCACAACCCCGCGCCCTCCTGGGCGTCCAGACCTATTTTTCCCTGAATTGGGGGACCGGCTCGCCGGCGGACTGGTTCCGCATTGCGGCGGAACTGGGTTATACCCACCTGGGCATCACCGACCACGCCGCACTGTATGGTTTACCCGAGACCGTGGCCTTGGCGGAGAAACACAAATTCAAGGCCCTCTATGGCGTGTCGTTTCCCTATGCCGACGGCAAGGGCGTCCTCGCCTTTGTCCGCCTCCCCATCGGGTACGGCAACATGTGCCAGCGCATTACCGACTGGCACGATCAGGTCGCGGCTGCTCCGGCGGCAAACGCCGGCGGCGTCCCCGTGCTGGAACCGGAACGGGGACGGCCCCTTTTTGCCGCACCGGAACGCTGTGATGGTCTGGTCTTCGTCACCAATGACGCGCCCACCTGGCACAGCCTGAAAAAAGCCGGGGCAGAGGTGTATTGGCGTATAGGGCCGACCCTGGCGGCTCCGCCGCGAGGCGTCGACCCCGCGAGCGCGGTGTTTGCTCCTGGGCCGATTTTCCGGGACGGCGACGATTACCTGACCCATCGGTTGTTGCGAGCCGTCGGCGCGGCCGACACCCTTGATCGCATCCCGGAGGCGGACCGCTACGATGCGCTCGGCGGCGTCTCCCCCTATCTCTCCGCCCCGCCCGGACTCGTTGCCTGCTCGCCTGAAGAGTATCGCGAGCGCTTCGCCCCCTTTGCCGACGCCATTGACCGGGCCAACCGGCTGGCAGAAGAACTGGCCGAGTTTGAACCAAACCGGGACGACATCTACCCGCCGGTTCCGGAAAACGACCGCGCCGACGGGGTGGGCGAATCGGCCTTGGCGCGACTCAGGCGGCTCGCCTATGCGGGGGCGGTGGAACGGTACGGTTCGGTGGATGAAGTGACGCGCGAACGGCTGGAAAGGGAACTGGGACTTATCGGCGAAAAAGGTTTTGCCGAATACTTCCTGGTGGTGCAAGACATCGTCAACCGCCTCGCCGGCGGCGACGGCAGGGTGCGCCGGGGGCGTTCCATCACCTGCGGGCGCGGTTCGGGCGCGGCCAGCTTGGTCAATTACTGCCTTGGCGTGACCAACGTCGACGTCCTCAAGCACGACCTGATGTTTGAACGCTTTCTGAACGAAGGCCGAGACGACGCGCCCGACATCGACGTCGACTTCGCCTGGGATGAACGGGACGACATCCTTGACAAGGTCTTCGCCTACTACGGCCGGGACCGGGTCGGCCGCGTTGCCAATCACAACCGCTACGACTGGCGCGGCGCGTTCCGGGCTGTCGCCCGCGTCCTCGGCCACGCCGACCCGGAGATATCCCGCCGCCTTTCCACCCAGCCGGAGATCCACGCCGCCGTCTTCAACAGCCGCCAGCCGGCCCCGACGGCGGCGCATCAGTTCATGCCTTCGCGGGTGATGCGGCAACTGACCGCCCTCGGGAAGGTCCAGGCCTCCAACTGGGAGACAGTGGCGGAGTGGTCGAAGCGCCTCGCCGGTTTGCCCCACGGTCTGTCCATGCACTGCGGCGGGTTGGTCGTGTCGCCGGGAGCGCTGGCCCGGTCGGTGCCGTTGCAGATTTCCCGCAAAGGCCAGCCGACCATCCAATGGGAAAAGGACGGCGCTGAAGAAATGGGGCTGGTGAAAATCGACCTCCTCGGCAACCGCTCCCTTGCGGTTATCCGCGACGCCGTCCGTGCCATTTCGCGCGATTATGGCATCCCGGAGGACGAGGTCATCAAGGGCGATCCCACCGAGGATGAGACGACGCAGGGTCTGTTAAAACGGGGCGACACTTTCGGGGTATTCTATTTGGAAAGCCCGTCGATGCGCCTCCTCATGGCAAAGGCGCGCCGGGGCGACTTCGCTCACGCGGTGGTGCATTCGTCCATTATCCGCCCGGCCGCCAACGCCTTCATTACCGAATATCTCACCCGCGTCCATTCGGGGGGAAATTGGGATTGGGACAACGATATCCTCCGGGAGAAGCGCGCCTTTGAGGAAAGTTACGGCATCCCGGTCTACCAGGAGGACATCGTCAAGCTGTCGATGTACCTGTGCAACTACAGCTACGAAGAAGCGGACAAGCTTCGCAAAGCGCTGGGCAAGCGGAATGCGGAGGAGCGGCTGCGGGAAATGTACCCCGCACTGGAGCAGGCGGCGAAAGAAAACGGCGTCGACGACAAGACAATGCATAACTTCTGGCGCGCCCTGATGTCGATGACCGGCTATTCGTTCTGCAAACCGCATTCGGCCAGCTTTGCCCAGGTGTCGTTTGAGTCGGCCTATATCCGCGCCCATTATCCCGCCTACTTTATCGCCGGGGTGCTGTCGAACGGCGGCGGCTATTATACGGTTCAGGCGTATGTCTCGGAGGCGATGCGCATGGGCCTGGGTGTTCTCGGGCCGGATGTGAACGCATCGCGGATCGCGTGGTCTGCCGAGGGCGGGGCGATCCGCACCGGCCTGATGGCGATCTCCGGCCTGTCGGCTGATGGGATGCGCCGGGTTGTGGAGGAACGCACGCGCGGCGGAGCCTACGCCAGCCTCGATGATTTCCTCTCCCGCACCCGGCTGGCGACCGACGACGTGCGCCGGCTCGTCCTGGTCGGGGCGTTGGACCGGCTGGAGCCGGGCTGGAACCGGCCGCAACTGTTGTGGAAAGGCGTTGACGGCAGGCATGAGACGAGCGGCAAAAAAACACCGGTGACAGGATCCCTATTCGCCCGAACCGTTCCGGAGGATGAGGACACGCCGCCGCCGGACCTGCCCGACTACACCGAAGCGCAGCGGCACGAAGCCGAGTACGCGTCGATGGGTTTTATCCCCGGCTGCCACCCGATGATCCTGTACGGCGATGAAATTGCCGCAGGCATGGACTTCTACCGGCGGCGGAAAAAGCCGCGTTTAATTGTGGCGGCCGATCTGGCCAAACACAGCGGTGAACTCGTCACCATATTACTTTGGCCGATCACGGCGAAAATTGTCGAGACGCGACACGGCGAAGCGATGATGTTCCAATCGTTCGAAGATCCGGGCTCACTCTGCGAGGCGGTGGTTTTCCCCGATGAATTCCGCAAATACCGCAAGCTCCTCGCCTCGGTCCAGCCCCTGTGGGTAACGGGTAAGGTGGAGGAGGAGTTCGACGTCTGTACGCTGCGGGTCTTGGCAATCGAAAGCGCGCGCCAGCGTGCCTTGCGTGAATGGGGGGAAGACGGGACTGAGTAACGGGGCATGGCGTCGGGATCCACTCCCGCCCGTTCCAAAGAGTTGCCATCCCGCGAACCGTCAGCTCAACATCGATCCATCATATTCCAAACACCACACTCTCCTCCATCGTCATCCCGGCGTGCGAAACCTCCACCCGGTATGTTGTCGTATAGAGAAAGGAGGGCAGACAAATGAGTCATCCTCGTCTACGATGGAAAACTCGGCATCAGAACGTCCAGCCAAACATCGCTTTCGCCGCCAAGCCTTCGCGCTTGCCAAGGTAGCCTTCGATGCCGATGTCGGCGCTGTAGCGGCTGGCCTGGTTACCCACATGCAGACCGACTTCGCCCATGAAGGTCAGGCCGTTGATCTTGGCCTGGGTCAGCGAGTAGTTGTAGACGTGTCCGGATGATTTGCCGTCCATTTCATAATCGACGCCAAAGCCGACAAACGGATTCAGCACCTGGGTCCGGGCGGCAGTCCAGCGGCCGGCCGCGCGCACCCGGTGCGAGTTCACCGCGTCCAAATCCACCGTGTTCGCGCCGACCATCACCGCGTCGCCTTTGGAGCGATTCCAGCCATAGCGGAGCGACAGGTCGAGGGTGGAGCAGGGGAAGCTGAACCGGTACCCAAGCACGGCGTCGGCCCCGTAGTAGGTCGCTTTGGATTCATAATCGACCCGGGCCAGCCGCACAGCGGTATTAAAGGACGTCGTCGACCTGCCCGCGTGCATCGAGCCTTCGGCGTAGAAGCCGCCCCACTCGTACCGCACCAGCAGCCCGCCTCCGGCATAGTTCAGGGAGTCGTTGTCGTTAAAGGCGCGGCTGTTCAGTTTGGCGTCGAATTGTCCCCAGCCGGTTTCAAAAAACGCCGCCAGCAGCGTCTTGCCGGTGCGGTAACCGACCCCGCCCAGGAACGAGCCATGGTCAACGGTGATTTCCGAATTGCCGCCCGTGTCGAAGGTGGACGAGCCGCCCGAAACCCCGGCGAAGACGACCGGGCGATTACAGTCAACGTAGATTTGGCAGTCGTCGGTCACGCCCGCCGCCTGGCACGCTTCGGAGGCGGCAATCATCCCTGCGACTTCGCGGTGCAGGTCGCTGGCGAAATTCAGCATGGTCAATGCCGCCAGTTGCGCCTGCCCAAGGAGTTGCGTCTCGTCGGCGGCGCGGGTCGAGCGGACCACCACGTCGAGGCTGTCTGAATACTGCGGCGCTGCGCCGCGCACCAGTTCAATCTCCTGGTCGAACAAGGCCCCGTTCGGAACGGTGGTCGAGCCGAGGGTCGGCAACGCGCCGGTGGAATCCGAGAATAGGGTAATGACATCGCCTTCGTCCAAGGGACTGCCGCCGCTGTTGAAAACGATATTGACCGTTGTCCCCCCCACATCCACGGCCGAACCGTTTATGGTATAGACTGTCTCGCCCACATAATCCTGGGACAAGGTAAAATTGTAGGTCTCGAAGTTGCCGATCGTCCCGACGTTATAGTCTCTGCCGTGCGTGGTGAGGATATTGCCGGTGATGTCCGAATTGTTGCTCCCGCCCCAAATGCTGCTGGCCGCTCCGGCAAAGGCGATGGTGCCGCTGACGTTGACCCGGTTGCGGTTCGTCACCGCGTTCACCCCGCCAAAACCGCCATAGACATTGCCGTTCACGGCGGGACCGACGCCGGTCCCGCCGGTAAGGGTGACCGTGTTGCCGGTAGCGCTATTGCTCGCCGCCGCCCCGTCCGTATACCCGCCGTAGATAGCGGCAACGGAACCGTTTGTCATAACTATGGTGTTGTCGTTCGCGCTGCCGCCCGCACTCCGGCCGCCGTAGGCGTTGCCGCCGACCGTCGTGCCGGAGAGGGTGACGCGGTTGTTATTCGCCGAACCTGAGCCAAGTTCAGCCCAGCCGCCATGGACGTCCCCGTCGACATTGCCGCCGCCAAGGGCAAGGGTGTTCTGGTTGGCGGTGCCGGTGCCGGAATGACCGGCAGCGACATACCCAGCTACCGTTCCGTTTGCCATGGTCGCGCTGTTCCGCGTCGCGTTCCCGCCGGTAGCGTAACCGCCATTGACGTTCTGTCGCAGAATCGTCGCCGCACCGGATATAGAAACCGTGTTGGCCGCCACATCGCCCGCGCCGCTCGAAAAACCGCCGTAGGCATCTCCGGCCACATCACCGCCGGAAACTTGAAGGACATGGGCGCTGACAGCCCCGCTGCTGAACGACATGCCGCCCGCGACTATACCGGCAAAGTCGCCGTCCGAAATGGCGGCGGCATTGGCGCGTACAGCGCCCGTGCCTTCCGCAATGCCGCCAACGGCACTGACATCGTAGCCGGAAATGGATATGAAGCCGACGGAACCACTGCCGGAGAGGGTAACCGTGTTGTTGGCCACTTCACCGCTCGACGCGGCGGGTAGAGCGGCGGTCCGTCCGCCTATCACTCCGCCGCCGATAGTGCCGCTGGTGGAGACGGCGACGTGATTGTTCGCCACCGTGCCGGTATTGGCGACGCGACCGGCATTGATGCCGCCGTGGACAGAACCGTCGATGGCGGCGCCGTTACGTACGTCGACGGAATTGCCGGAGAGCGTGCCGGAACCGCCATAGCCCCCGTAGACATCACCCGTAATCGTGCCGCCCTGGTGGGAGACTGCGTTATCCGTTACCGCGCCGCTTCCGGCGGTATAGCCGCCGGCGACGTTTCCCCCGATTGTATCGGTCCCGGAGCGGCCGGTGTAGGTGACGGTATTTCCCGTTACCGCCGCGGTGGCGTTCATTCCGCTTATATAGCCGCCGTAGACGTATGAGCCGACGCCGCTGTTCGTGATGACGACGTGGTTGAGGCCTGCCGCGCCTGTCGTGGTATACCCGCCGACGACATACCCTGTGACGCCGGATGACTGCATGCTGACCGTGTTATTGTTGACGTCGCCTCCGTTGCCGCTATAGCCGCCGACTACATTGGTGACGCTGCTGGTTGCGAGGGAAATGTGGTTGTCGTTTGCCGAACCGGAACGGGACCAGCCGCCGAAGGCGTCGCCGTTCAGCGCCGCATTGGCGACGGTGACCGTGTTGGCTGTCGCCGCGCCCACGCCGGCGCTTTGCCCGCCGTACACGGCCGCGACGCCGTTCCCTATTGTGCCGCCCCGTATATCCACGATATTGGACGTGGCCGCACCGCCGGCCGTCAGGCCGCCGTGGACCGTTCCGTTAACGGTGCCGGTGGCGATGGTGACGCTATTACTTTCGGCAACGCCGTCAATGCCGTTGGTTTGCCCGCCCACGACTGACCCGAACGTGCCGTCATCGATGGTGACGATGTTGGAAGATGCCGACCCATTCGCGGCAAGACCGCCATGCACCGCACCGGTTATGCCGACGACGGTGGTTCCTGCGGTGATCTCCACTTCGTTGCTGCTGGCGTCGCCGGTACCGTCGTTTCTGCCGCCCTGCACAGACGCCGCAATACCGCCGCCCATGGTAACGCGGTTACTGAGGGTGTCGCCACCGAAGCTGAGGCCGCCGGTAACGCTGCCGCCTATGGTGGGCGTGGAACCCTCGAAAATAGTAATGGAGTTATTTGAGGCTGTGCCGGGAGCATTCTGGTCGTGCAAACCCGCATAGCCGCCGTAAACACTTCCCTGTATTGTACCGCCGTACGTGCCCTGCATGATGACTTCATTGAGTATGGCACTGCCGTGGGAACTAATGCCACCAAAAACGGAACCAGAATTGGCGAGTGGTGTTTGAGGATCTGCCAAATTAACCACCACGTTTATATCATTGGTAATGGTTTCGAAATTGACGGTATTTTGGTTTGAATCTATGGCGTTCGTGACGGTTGTCACCATGCCGGCGCCACCGTATACATTTCCTTCAACATCGTTGGCGGAGAGGCTGTCATCAATTTGAACACGGTTGACAGACGGTGAGGCATTGCCACCGACGGTAGGATAATAGCTGGGTCCAAGACCGCCATCGATACCGCCCGGCGTGAGAATCGAGCCGTCCCACGTGATGTTCTCACCGGCATAAACCGATGGCATCCACACCGCAGCCACGACCATTGATAGTAGCATAACCAGCCGGAATCGCTGCATCCGAATTCTCCCTTCAGCCACGCCTCCGATTTCCCGACGGGGATTACGGAGAGTGTTAGATGCTAACAGTTGCCGTCTGTCGGAAATTCGTTTCAAAATTTCCGCTACTCACCCCCCGAGGGAGGCTTTTACCATCGCCACCGCTTCGTCGATATATGCGGAAAAGGGCATGTCCTTGACCCCCGCAACCTCAAGGTTGCACCGGTTCAGGGGAATAAGCACCTTTCGGGCCGCGCTTCTGCCAATTGCCACCGTCATGGCGGCGGTAATTTCTCCCAACATCGAATCGGCCGACAATACCCCAACCGCCCCCATGACGATATCGGCGCGGGCAACATTGACCGTAATCGCGTTCTCGCCGGTCGCGCCCTCATCGGCCCCCGCCTTGAGCATGGCCGAGGTCGCGGCGGAGTTGGTGCCGAGGGCGGTTATCCTGACCTCGCTCCCCAACCCGCGCCGGAGCGACTCCACCAGCGCCTTGCCGACGCCGCCGCCTTGACCGTCCACAATAGCAACGTGAATCATCGTCCCGTTACCTTTCTTCACTGCGAAAAGAAAACTATTCAACTGGAATTGGTTAATGCTAATGCTTTGGTAATTGGTTGGTTAGTAAGTTTGAGCCGAAATACCCGCCACCGCCATCGAGGCGTTAAGACTGTGCGTATGGTGCACCCTGACACAACAGTTTTGAGAAGGAGCGAACAATAACCGGCGCTGTCCGATCGAATTCGGCCGCCATTTTGAGGAGCAATAGGAATGAAACGTATAACTCTCTGGGCGCTCTCGCTCGTCCTGGTTGCAGGCGCTCTTGCCTCAACCGCAACCGCATTCGAACCAATCCTGCAGGAAAAAACCGTCTACGAAGGCACCCCCAGGCGTAGCCCGGGCAGCCGTGGTCGGCGTCCCCATTACAGCCCCGGCCGTGGCGGCTCCCACCGTGGCTACTACGACCGCCGCCACCGCAACAACGGTCTCGGTCTGGCGCTTGGCGCAGCCGTTGGCACCGCCATCGGAAGCGGCATCGCCAACTCCGGCCGTTACTCGCAGCCGACTATGGTCTGCGACGCCTACGGCAACTGCTATTATAGGTAAGAATGCGTTCTGCGGGTAGACGTGGAAATAATTTTCCTCGTTTGCGTGAACGGGAATACAAAAAGGAACCCCCTGGCCGATAAGGTCAGGGGGCGTCCATATAAATAAGCATACTATGCAATTAGAACGAGAGGCGCAGTCCCACCTTGGCGTCGATGGAGTGGGCGGTGATTTTCTTGGTCCTGGCTTCGTAGGACGGGATACCGGCGGCATTAGTGAGTTGGTACGACTTCGAAGGCACTTTGCCCAGATAGTTGTACGAGCCGTAGAGAGAAATGGTCAGGCAGTCATTGATGTCATATTTAACACCTGCCCGC
>JAJPXZ010000022.1 GCA_021205245.1 Planctomycetaceae bacterium | reverse complement strand
ACATCCACCAGCGCGCAAAGCGGGCGGTTCGGCCGGGGTCCACGCCAAGGCCAGCGAAGGCACCAAACTCACGCGATTAACACAGAAGCGCATGTCAACGTTTTTGACGAATAGGGTAATGATGGTACGAAAGAGTGACAACCCTCGCTATTTTCACAAAGTAGTGCGTGAACGCCCCTATTATAAGGGTTAAAAGGGGATCACCATGCACTACAAACGTCAAAAACACTATCCACGGCCTCATCCGGGTCCAGGCTGGGTCCAGTCCTTGGCCCACGGATTGGCCTACGAAACAGACGATATTCCGCGCCGGCACGAGCGGTGGTTCTGGCTGGCCGACCCGTGGATGGACCGGCCGAAAGGCGTCGTCAGCCAAAAGAATTGGGACCGCATCATCGCGTATCTCCGCCAGGCGCAGCGCGACCTGGTGGAACTCATGGCAACCTGGCCCCGGCGTCGGATTCCCCGTCCCCGGCGCGTCCGCCCGTGTCAGGTCCGAGGCTGGACCTGGACGCGGAAGCAATTGTCACACCCAAACCCGCCGCCGCGCCGTCGCCGCTACCTCATTCCCGGCCTGGCAGCCGCCGCAACCGGGCCGCCGCGTCGGCTGCCGGTCCTCGGAGAAGGACGCCCAAGCAGGCGTGAACCCGAGACAGTGGCCGTCGTCCCAACGGTGGGTTACTCCGGTATGTGGTCCGGCCCGACCCGCCCCAAGCTCATTGACATGTAAATCGATTACGGCAGGAGGCGGGTGGTTGAACGGTCTTCAGCCAACCGCGCCCATCCCGCCTCACACGTCACCCCGGCATGCGGACATCCACCAGCGCGCACGCGGGCGGTTCGGCCGGGGTCCACGCCACGAACAGCGAACGCGCCAAACTCAAGCGGTTGCCGTGGCAATTCTTATGTATTCACTGTTCGGAGGTGATGCGGTAGTTACCCCTCGACCCCGCCTTCCCTGCCCTGCATCAGGACAAGAAGCTCGCGGAAACGGGGATCAGTCGCGATGCCGGCCAGGTCGCGGTCGGATGCCATGTGGCGGTGGTTGTCGTAGCCGTGGTTGACGGCGCGGGACAAGGCGAGGATCGCCTCGTCCGCCCTGCCCGTCAAGGCAAAGCTGCAGGCGAGATTATAGAGGACGCCCGGGTCGCCGGGACGGATGCGGGCAAGAACCTGATCAAGCCGCAGCCCGTCGTCGTAAAAACCCAGTTCGGTGAAATGGTTCGCCGCCACCTCCAATGCTTCGAGGTGGTCGGGACGCCGGATAAGAACGGCGGAGCAAAAGCCGAGACAGAACTCGCCATACTCGCGGTCTTCGCGCTTGACCGAACGGTAGCGCGTCTCGTCGCGTTTGCCTTGCGGAGGATAGATCGGGGCCATTAGAGATCGCTCAACGTGCCTTCGATTTCCATCTCGTCGTCGCCGTCGAAAATTGTCTCGTCCTGCGGCGCTTCGCCCAGGGACAGCGCGGTGGAGTCGGCGGCCGACCCGTGCGGGAACGATCCGCCTTCGCCAAACAGGTCGAGCATTTCGAGGAAAGCGTTCGACTCGGCCGGCACGCGGATATTGAACGCCGCCGTCGCCACCAGGCCAGCGCCCGGCACGGTGCGAATGCGGGCGTGGATGCGGCGCAAAATATTGAATGGCAAGCGCTCGCACTCGCCATAGGTAAATTCGATAGCCAGTTGGTATTTGCCGCCGCCCTGGTCTGTCAGCTTGATCATGCTCATGGTCGTCCCCTTGCCGCAGTCGCGGCATCCCGTGTGGCAATGTGTCTAATAATAGGTAGTGCTACAGTATACACAAGGAAACGGCCGTTTCCAGTGGGAATGGTCGGCTCGAATAAATTTACCATCGGAGTTGTGGATTTTCCTTCAAAACACCCCCAAATCCGGTAGAATAATTCGACACCATGTGAAGCGAGAGGGGCGCATCCGTCGTCCGCGACAGGATTTTGCGTCACCTCTTGTCCCTGTTTAAAGACTTTTGGAGCACCGAATTGGCTATTCTACCCATCCGCGTCTATCCGGACCCGGTATTGCGCGAGCCTGCGCAACCGGTAACCGTTATCGATTCCGCCCTGCGGCAGCTTGCCGCCGACATGGTCGAGACCATGCAGGACGCCCGTGGCGTCGGCTTGGCGGCACCGCAGGTCGGCGTGGGCCAACGCATCGTCATCGTCGATTTCGCCCCCGACGAGGACGGCGATCCGCGCGTCCTTATCAACCCGGTCATTATCAAACGATCCGGCAAAAAGGAACTGGGCGAGGAAGGCTGTCTTTCCTTCCCCGGCCTGCGGACCCGCATCAAGCGCAGCCCTAAGGTCATCGTTGAAGCGCAAAACCTCGACGGCGAAATAGTCGAATACGCGGCCGAGGGCCTGTCCGCCCGCGCCGTGCAGCACGAACTCGACCACCTCGACGGATTGCTGTTCGTCGACAAGGCCGGACCTTCCGACAAGCAAAGCCTGATGCCGGAGTTGGAGGAGCTGGAACACAATTACGAGGAACTGCACCAGTTGTAAATCTGGCTGCTGAGCCAAAAACGGAGAACCCATGGAACTTCTCGCTCCGGCCGGTGATCTCCCCTGCCTGGAAGCGGCCATCGAGGCCGGCGCGGACGCCGTCTATTTGGGCCTGTCCCTTATGAACGCCCGCCGGGGTGCGAAAAATTTCACCCCGGCGGAACTCGAAAAAGCCGCGGAACTTGCCCGCAAGCACGACGTCCGCACCCACCTGACCATGAACATAGACATCTCGAAACGCGAGCTAGGCGGCGCGGCGCGCATTCTTTCCCTCGCCCGCGACATCGGCATCGACGCCATCATCGCCCGCGACTGGGCCGTCGTCGGTCTCTGGCAAGCGTTGCAGGACGCCTCGGCACGCGAGGACCGCTCCTGCCCCGTCCTCCACTTGTCCACCCAATCGGCTGTCACCAATGTCGAAGGCGCGCGTCTCGCCCGCGACATCGGCGTTTCCCGGGTCGTGCTCGCGCGCGAATTGTCCTTACGGGAAATCGAGGAGATCGGCAAAGGCTCGGGCATCGAAATCGAGGTCTTTGCCCAAGGCGCACTTTGCTATTCGATTTCCGGGCGCTGCCTGCTCTCGAGTTGGGGCGGCGGCCGCTCCGGCAACCGAGGCCTCTGCGCCAGCCCCTGCCGCGTTCCGTGGGCGGTGGACGGCGAGGCGGTCGGCACCGCCATGTCCATGCGCGACCTCGTCACGGTCGACCGGTTGGCCGAACTGTCGGCGGCGGGGGTCGATTCCATCAAGATCGAAGGCAGGTTGAAAAAGCCCGAATGGGTGCGGGAAGCGGTCTCACTCTACCGGACCGCCCTCGGTCCGCGCAAAACAGACGACAGGCCGGCCCGGCTCGACAAGGACACGGTCGTCCGCGCCCGCCGCCTCGCCGCCTATGCCGGCCGCGACACCACCTCCGCCTATCTGGACGGCTCGTTCTATGGCTTGACCGGTATTGCGGCCCGGAAATCGTCCCGCGCCGCCGACGACGCCATCGAGGAATTCATGGGCGGCGGCAGCCGCTATCGCGCACCCGCCCCGGCGGAAGTCGACGCGGACGACGGCTACCAACTGGAAATCAACGTCACGGACAAAGGCCTTTCCTGCCGTTGCCGCTACAAGGGACGGAGCGAATCCTGGCGTATGCCCAAGACCCGCATCAAGCGGGAAAAGAAGGCGATCAGCATCGATGACTTGTTCGACTTCCTGCGTAAGGACCGCGTCGGCGAAGCCGAATTGAACGAATTCTACTCGAACGAACCCGACTTCATGCTGCCGCCCCGCAACGTCAAAACCGTCGTCGCCACCGTGCATTCGTTTATCAACCGCCTGACCGGCAAATCCGACAACGGCGAGGACGCGGTTCTTAAAGCGCCGCTGCCCGACCCCATGCGGGCCGCATTGGCGACGCCGCCGCCGGATGAAACCAACAGCCGCCGCCTGGGCGAACGGCCGAACCAGGCGCGGGTCAATGTCAAGCAATTGAACTCGAGCCTGCTGCCGGTCCTGAAAAACGTCGATCTGGTCTTGCAAGGCGCAACAATTCACGACATGGAATTCGTCGCCAAGTTCGTCGATCCGCCCGAGTATATCGTCTCGTTTCCGGACGTGTATTTCCCGGCCGAGAGCGCGGACCAGATCGCCCTGGGCGAGTATTGCAAAAAGAACAACATCCGCGTCGAGGCGAACTGCTGGGGCTCGGTGTGGCTGTGCCGTGAACTCGGCCTCGACTTCACGACCGGCCCCGGCATACCCGTCCTGAACCCGCTCGCGGTCAAGTGCCTCCGCGACCTCGGAGCACAGGGCGTGACCGTGTCGATGGAGGCGGACCGTCAACAGATTGAAGACGTCTGTTCCGGCGCTGTGCTGCCGTTAACCTTGCTTGTTTACGCGCGGCCTGTCCTCGCCTATACCCGCATCCCGAAGGAAAGCCTGCTGCCGTTTGATAACGCGAAGCCCGGACACGACGGGGCCTGGACCGACCGGCGCGGCATCAGCCTTCAGCCCGAGGGCGGCTCGACCCTGACGGTGTTCCGTTCGCTCAGCGCGTTCGACTGGAAGACGCTCTCGAACGACAATATCCGCGTCGCCAACCTGACGATAGACCTGTCGGGCGAATCGTATCCCGTCGATGTGTGGAAACGCTTTATCCGCCCCGGCGGCAGGCGCGGTTTCCTCTTCAATTACGATCGGGGACTTCAATGATCGACCGCTATTCGCCCGACCTCGCGCCGCTCCTGGAACAGGCCCAGGCCGCCTATCGCCGCCGCGACGACGACGAATTCGCCGCGCTGCTCGAGAAGGCCATTGCCGTCGCGCCGAGCCGCATCGACCTCCACCTTTGCCTCGCGAACAAGCACATCCAAACCGACCGGCCCGAGCTGGCTGTCGCCATCTACGATGGCCTGTTCGATACGCTGCGGGACGACGTCGACGTACTGCTCCTGCTGGCGCATTGGCGGCGGTACCTTGGCGATGCAGGCGAAGCGGATGCGGTGCGCTGGCGGCTGGCCGGGATTCGGCCCGACCGGGCCGTCGATCTCGCCCGCATTTGGGAAGCGGTAGACTTGTGGCTCGGCAAGCCGGTCTCTGACAAGCTCCCCACTCTGCCAAAAGGAACGAAGAAGCCGGCCATACTCGTCCTTGGCCATAAGCTGGCAGACGATGGCTCCATCCTCCCCGCCTTGGCGGAACGGCTCGAGAAAGCACTGGAAGCGGCGAACCGGTATCCGGGCGCGTTCATGATCGTCACCGGCGGTTTGCCCCGCGGCGGCAGGGTCGAGGCCCAGGCCATGCGCGAGTGGCTGGTCGAGCGTGGGATAGCCGAGGACCGGATTCATGAAGAAGGCTATGCCCGGGACACGGTGGAGAACCTTATCTTCTCGCGGTATATACTCGACATGCAAGCCGCCGACGCCGCCGTTGTGGTGACGTCTGGCTACAATGTCCGCCGCGCCGGTGCGTGTTTGGAAGTGCTGTCGGTGGACTACGGGTCGGACCGGCCGGTGTTTGCCGTGTCGTCGGGAAAATACGAGGACGACGGGAAGGACCGGTTGAAGGTGTACCGGGATGTGCTGCGGGCCTACGGCATTCCCATGATGGCGGCATATCCGCACCTGGCCGAGCGATAGCGAATGCTATGCATAAAGACTGGGAAAAACACCTGCTGGCCGGCCTTCTCGCGGCAATAGCCGTGAACATGCTGGCGGCAGCCGTCACCCGGCACTGTTTTCCGGCGTGGCAGGCGCTGCCGCTGAAGTTGGCGGCGGGGTGTTTGACCTGGCTGGCCTCAATCGGGATGGCTCGGGCCGCCGCCCTCGGAACCCACACGCGCGTTTCCTTTATTGAAGATATGGCGATGCCGCAGACGGTGGACCGCTTGCGCACCATTGCCGACATCGCTTTCCTCGCCTTTTCACTCTGCTCCTTCGCCTATGGCTGTGTGGTTTTTGCCGCGTCGATTGCTCGGCCGGGCGGGCCGGGACATCCGTTGATCTACGCCGCCATTCCTATCGGCTCGGCCCTCACCGCCGTGCGCCTGGTTCAGCGCTTGCGGGCGCGGCTCGGCAAAGTCGAAACGGCCGGGCCATGACAATTGACCCGGGGTTGCTGCCGCTGACCTTCATCCTCCTCGCCATCCTCGCTTGCCTGACGGTCCCGCTGGCGGCGGCGTTGTTCTTCTCGGGTGCGCTGTTGCTTGTTCTTAACCCAGCCCCATTGCCGGCCGAGTTCGCGATGGACTTCAGCCTTGCCATGCGGCTCAATTCACCCGCCCTGATCTCGATTCCGCTGTTCGCCCTGGCGGGCGAATTGGCGGTGGCGGCAGGCATTACCGACCGCCTGCTCGACCTCGCCGACGCCGCCTGCGGTCGGGGACGCCTTGCCGCCGGGGTGCGGTCGGTCATCGGCTGCACCGCCTTCGCGACCGTGTCGGGCGTGGGTCCGGCAGCCGTGTCGGCCGAGGCGAAGCGCCTCACACCCGCCCTCGTCCGCGCCGAGTACCCGAAGGACATCGCCGCCGGGTTGATCGCCTGCGCCGCAACGCTGGCCATTATCATCCCCGCGTCCATTCCCCTCACCGTCTACGCGGCGACGACCGGCATCCAGACAAACATCGTCTTTGCCGCCAGTTTCCTGCCGGGACTGCTGACCGCCGCGCTGCTGGTGACGGCAATCGTCATCTACGCCCGCATAAACGATATGCGCCCGACGTTCCGTCCCGAACCGCTGCGGCGGCTCGGCGTCGTGCTTTACCACGCGCGCTGGTCGGTGGCGATGCCAGTCCTTGTCCTTGGAGCGTTGTTCACCGGATTCTTGACCGCACCGGAAGCGGCGGCGTTCTCGAGCGCCTATGCGTTCCTAGTCGGCAGATACGCTCACCGCTCGCTCTCGGCCGGAGCGGCCTGGGAGATATTATCCCGCGCCGCCACCGGCGCGGCGACGGTGCTCCTTATGGCCGGAATGGGCGGGTTGTTCGTTATGCTGATGACGGCGTGCGGTTTCACCGACCGCTTGGCCGAAACCATCTTTCTGATTGCCGGCGGCAGGACCGGCTCCATTTTCGCCATAAACATGATCCTGTTAATCGCCGGATGTTTCCTCAACATGCCAGGCATCATCACCGTCATCGCGCCGCTGCTGCTGCCGCTGGCGGCGCTGTGCCACATGTCGGTGCCGCACTTCGGCGTCATGGTGGTTCTGAACCTCGCCATCGGATTGGTGACGCCGCCCCAAGCCTGGAACGTCACGGCAGCGGCCAAAACCCTCGGTATCGACATGTGGCAGGCGTCGCGGGGAGCGTTCCCGTTCATGGTTGCCATGGTCATCGCGCTCGCGTGCGTCGCCTACCTGCCGGAGCTGTCGTTGTGGCTGCCGCGCCTGTTTGGGTGGCCGGTGTAGAATCCCCATGCGGCGGCCTCTTTTCGCGAAAAAAAGATTTGCGCCCCTAACTTATATTCCATACAGTTTGCCCAACGTATCTGGTATTCGGCCCTCGGCGAGGGCGTGGCGGGTGTATGAATAAGGTGGATAAAGGCATGGCATTTCTCGAGTTCCAGGGAATTGTACAATCCTTCGGCAAGGTCAAGGCTGTTGACGATGTGTCGCTCGGGATTAAGCAGGGCGAAGTTTTTTCACTCTTGGGTCCGTCGGGCTGCGGCAAAACAACGCTCCTGCGGATTTGCGCCGGGTTCCAACGGCCCCAATCCGGCCGCGTCATTCTGAACGGCCAGGATATCACCGATCTGCCGCCGGAAAAACGCAAGGTCAACACCGTTTTCCAGAACTACGCACTTTTCCCCAATCTGAACGTCTACGACAACATCGCCTTCGGCCTCCGCATTCTGCGCCGCCCCGAAGCAGAGATTCGCCGCGAAGTCGACCGGATGCTCGACCTCGCCGATATGGCCGAGCACGCCCACAAACGGGTTAACGAGATTTCGGGCGGACAGAAACAGCGCGTCGCCATCGCCCGCGCCCTCGTCAACAAGCCGCAGGTGCTGCTCCTGGACGAACCGCTCGCCGCCCTCGACCTCAAACTGCGGCAGCGGATGCTGGTGGAACTGGACAGCATCCACGACGAAGTCGGCATCACCTTTGTCTACGTCACCCACGACCAGGGCGAGGCGATGTCCATCTCCGACACCATCGCCGTCATGAACAAGGGCAAGGTGGAGCAGATCGGTTCGCCGGCCGAGATCTACGAAGCGCCGCGCTCGTCCTTCGTCGCCGCCTTTATCGGAGACACCAACTTCTTCGACGGCCACGTCACCTGGGTGCAGGGCGAATACTCGCGCATCGGCATCGAGGACTTCGGCGACGTCCTTGTTTTCAACGATAAAAAGGTGCGCCTGGGCGGAGCGGTGCATCTGAGCCTGCGGCCGGAAAAGCTGCTGATCAGCTCGGAAAAGCCGGGTGAAAAAGAAAACGTCAACGTCTTTAAGGGGGTGGTCGAGGAAGTCGTCTACCTCGGCTCCCACACCAAATACTGGGTGCGGGTGGGCGAATACCGCCTCGCCGTCATCCGCCAGCACCGGCGTTTCCTCCTCGACGAAAAGCCGATAAGCTGGCAGGACGAGGTCTGGCTCGAATGGCACGCCGATGACGGCTTTATGCTGGAACGCTACTCCGAAGCCGATGAGGCGCTGCTGGTCCTGCCCGATTACGAGGACGAAGAGGACGCAGAGGAATCGGTGGAATCGCCGGCCGAGGAAACGGCTCCGGCCGGGGAGAACGAGTAATGGGCGCAAAGTCCCGGGCCGACCGCGCCCGCGAATGGCTCCTGACCCTGCCCTCGCTGGCCTGGTTGGTGCTGTTCCTCCTTATTCCGACCCTCATGGTGTTCGCCATCGCTTTCCGCCCCGCCGACCCCTACGGCGGCATCGGCGAAGGCTGGACCATCGAGACGATTCAACGAATGGCCAATCCGAATTACCCGACCATTATTTGGCGGACGATTTGGCTGTCGGCCGCGGCGACCGTCTTTTGCTTGGCTGTGGCCATCCCGGTCGGCTATTGCCTCGCCCGCATAAACAAGCGCTGGCGGCAGTGGATAATGCTTGGAATTGTCGTGCCGTTTTGGACAAACTTCCTTATCCGCGTCTTTGCGTGGAAGAGCATCCTCGCCACCAACGGATCGTTCCGGGCCGCGCTGGTGTGGCTGGGTATCCTGGGAGAGGACCAGCCGCTCCTCTATACCTCGGGCGCGATCCTCATGGTGATGATTTACACCAGCCTTCCCTTCGCCATCCTGCCCTTGTACGCGGCGGCGGAGAAATTCGACTTCAGCTTGCTGGAGGCGGCGCGCGACCTCGGGTCCACCAATGTCGGCGCGTTCTTCCGGGTCTTTCTGCCCGGCATCAGCCGGGGCGTCGTGACGGCCGGCATCATGGTGCTGGTGCCGTGCCTCGGCTCGTACGTCATCCCCGACCTTGTCGGCGGTGCGACCAGCGAGATGATTGGCAATAAAATCGCCCAATACGTCTATACCGAACGGAACCTGCCACGGGCCAGCGCGTTGTCCGCCATCCTGACGGTGGTGGTGGTGGCGCTGCTGCTCGGCTTCCTATACTGGAACTCGCGGCGGCGGCAAGACCCGGAAGAAGCCAAACACACCGGGAAGGAGGGCATCTTCTCATGAAACGGAGCCTCTTCCCCTACTTCACGCTGGTTGGTTGCTTGGTCTTCTTTTATCTGCCTCTGTTGGTGGTGGTGGTCGGGTCGTTCAACAACAGCCGCTTCGGCGGCGCGTGGCGCGGCTTTACCTGGAAATATTACGCCCAGCTCCTGGCTGACAAGGAAATCTGGGTGTGCCTCGAAAACACCATCATCATCGCCTGCGCCTCCACCGTCACCTGCATGGTGCTGGGAACGCTGGCGGCGTTCGCCCTGAACCGATATCACGGCAAGTTGCAATTTTTCCACAACACCCTCGTCTATACGCCGCTGGTGGTGCCGGAGATTCTCATGGGCATGAGCCTTCTACTGTTCTTCGTCGCCCTGGGAGTGGGGCTGGGGATGGGCACCATCTTCATCGGCCACGTGACCTTTTGCATCAGCTATGTGGCGATGACCGTCCTCGGGCGGTTGCAGGACTTCGACTTTACCCTCATTGACGCCGCCCGCGACTTGGGCGCAAGCAGTTGGACCGCGACGCGGAAAATCCTCCTGCCCCTTATCGCGCCGGGGATCATCGCCGGCGGACTGCTGGCGTTTACGCTGTCGTTGGACGATTTTGTCGTGACCTTCTTCGTGTCGGGAACGGGGTCGAAGACGCTGCCCATTTACATCTATAGCTCGATCAAGCACGGATCGCCGACCAAAATCAACGCGCTGTCGACCATTTTGCTGGCGGTGACCTTTGTCGGCGCGCTGATCAGCCGGATGGTGGGGAATTATACCGACGGCAGGTTTAAGGTGTGACCATTGAATTATGGATATGTAATACTATAGAAAAACCACCCGTCGCCGGGTGGTTTTTTGTGATAGGTGCACAAGTTTAGTAGGTCAATCAAATGACGATATTGATACGGCGCATACGGGCGCGGGGGCCGTCTTCGCCCTCTTCCTCACCCTCTTCCAGAACCGCTTCCTCTTCCTCTTTTTCTTCCTCGCGCTTGCGGCGGCGGCGTTCGCGTTCCTCGTCGGTGCGAACGTTCTGGTGCTCCGTCTCTTTGGTGTGGATGACGACCTGGTCTTCCTGACGGTTGACCTCGCGCTGATGCGCCAACGCGGCATTCTCCTGGCCGCGATTGACATCGTCGTTCCGGGTCTGGGTATGTTGAACAAGACTGGTCTTGACCAGATTGTCCTGGATGGCTGCAAGACTCATGGCTGTCTCCTTCCTTGGAGCGCGCCCGCCCAATCGGACACGTGCCTACTCTACATTATAATTAGCGGTGCGGCCAATGCCAACCTTTAGTCTGGATGAGAGGCGAATTTTCACCCAGGGGCATCCGCGGGACGACCGGGTCCGAACCGATGATTTTTGGTCGCGCGCCCATCCCATGCCGATACGTGGCTATAGCCTTCCGAATAAGGGTGGTGAATCGGTGGTGAATTAATTACAGGCGGTATTTCGGACGCGAAAAAATTGTCGAATTTTTTTATTGATTTCCGCTAATCTTTCTTAAGCCGCCGAATCCATGTCCGCTAATAAATCTGCCCGGAAAGCGCGACGCGGACTGAAGGGGTCCACCCACGCCTACCGAAACCCCGAAACACCAAAGTACCGCGCAGGTGCGGCACTCGACGCAGGGATGCGTTGATGCGCACGGTATTGCATCTAGGGAGAGATACCATGTCCTACACTGTGAAAACCATGGCCAGCGAACACATGACGCAAATGTCACAAATGTTCGCCACCAGCTCCACCTCCACCTCGAAATCCGCCTTCCGATCCATCCAGAGCATCCAATCCATCAGCCTCCAGCAGATTGGAAGCCTCAAGGACAACTTCATGCGCTCGGGGTCGGATTCTATTCTTCGATCCGTCGTGGAGAAGATGCGCTCCGCCATCAATTCGCCCCTGCAGAATAATAATCTGCAGCGCTTCCACGAATCGAACCCCGCCCTCTCCGTCTCCATCCAGCAGATTAACGCCTCGGCCTTCTTCAGCGTCAGTGCGGAAAATCTCAATGACACGCAGAAAAGCCAACTCGACAAAAACATGAACCAGGCCAACCAGGTCGCCAAACAACTTGGCACCGACGGCTCAGCCTGGGGCGTGGAATCGCTGGCCCAGGACTTGGCCGTTTTCGGCCTCGACCTCACCGCCATGAATGAAGACCCCCAGGCCCTGACGCAAACCATTCGCGACAAGTCTCTCGAACTCCTGGATAACCTGAATAAAAGCTTCTCCGGCTCCGAAAGCGAACGCGAAGCCGCCAAACGGCAAATCACCGGCGCAAGTTCGCGCCTCGTCCACGGCCTGAGCGGCTCCGGCGGCGCGACCGCCATCGCCTCCAGCACCTCCGTCTCCGGCAAAGTCACGGTCAATATCGACGGCGTCGAGGTGAACGCCGGGGCGATAATCGCTGTCGGCAACGTCATCGTCGACCCGCTCGTCCTCGACCTGAAAGGCGACGGCATCAACCTGAAGGGCCATGAAGAAGGGGTCGAGTTCGACATGAACGGCGACGGCCAAAAGACCAACATGGGCTTTATCCAGGGCGACGACGCGTTCCTCTTCGTGGACGAATACGGCGACGGCATGGTTCGGGACGGCAAGCAACTGTTCGGCAACGTCGACGGCTATGCCAACGGCTTTGAAAAGCTCGCATCCTACGACGACAACGGCGACGGGGTCATCGATGAAAACGACGCCATCTGGGACAAGCTCCGCGTCTGGGTGGAAACAACCGAGGACGGCATCTGCGAGGCAAACGAGACAATGAGCCTCACCGACGCCGGCATCACCTCTATAAATGTCGGTTACCAGAACGTCCGCGAAGACGATGGCAAGGGCAACCTCATCGGTCAGGTCGGCAGCTTTACTCGCGCGGACGGAACCGAAGGCATGGCAGCGGACGTCTGGCTCCAGGAAGGACGCAGCCAGGCGCAATCAGGGACTCCGGCAGACATGGACGCGGAACTGGAGACCGGCAACCGGCCCGACGCGCCCGGCACAGCAGCCGCCGGACCGCAGTCTCCCGACCGCAAACCCTTCGATCCGTCCGCATTTCAAGCGTTTACGGAATTCCTGAAACAAGGGAGCTGGATTCGGTAATGCGTAGGCACCGCTTTGGTAACAGATTCGCTTAGATAAACCGTTTCATCACTCAACCCCCAAACATGCCCGATGTGGGCATTCTCCTGGCGGGAAGGCGACCCCGACGCTTTCCCGCCTTTCTATGGAGCGCCTCATGCTTCAAATAATCAACTACATCCGTCAATAAACCAATTCTTGCATTGATTTTGTCCCGCCTGGTTTTACAATCGGTTGGACAGATTATGTAAGCCATACCGTTTAGTGAGGGAGACGAAAACGGGGAACACTGCCATGAAAGAGGTTGAAGGCAAAAAAATACGCATATCGATGGACGGCCCTTATGAGCTGCACGGCGATATTGACGTCGACATCGCCAGCATCGGCACCAATGCTCAAGGCGACTCCATTGCCTGGGTACACGGACGCTCGTACGAGAAAAAGGATGAGCCGTCCGAATTCAAAAATATGGAACCATCCCACGAGCCCACCTATCTATGCCGGTGCGGTCATTCCAAAACCAAACCCTTCTGCGACGGCACCCACGACGATGTCGGATTCTGCGGCCATGAGCACGCCGCCCGGCCGCCTTATGTCGAATCGGCCGAAGTGCAGCCGGGAGAAGGCGTCAACCTCCTGGACGATCCCACCCTTTGTGTCGGCGCGCGCTTCTGCGACGTGGGCGCTACCGTGTGGCGGTATGCACAGCGTTCGGGCGATCCGGAAAACAAAAAGCTCGCTGTGGAAGAGGCGTGCAAGTGTCCGTCTGGCAGGTTGACCATCATGGAGCAGGACGGCACGTTAATCGAGCCGCACCTCGACCCGAAGGTCAGCGCTGTGCAGGATCCCATCAACAATTGCCGCGGCCCCTTGTGGGTACAGGGCGGCATCGCTGTTGAAGGGGCTAACGGGGAACAGTACGAGACCCGGAACCGGGTTACTCTGTGCCGCTGCGGGGAGTCGGCCAATCAGCCCTACTGTGATGGGTCGCACTATAATTGCCCGCATATGCAGGGGCAGGATACCTGAGTGAGTGTGCTCCAGTCATTATATGAAAACGGCTCCCGAGGCTATGGGAGCCGTTTTTATCATTCGTTTTTTACTCCACACAATCAACCATCTTCCAAACGTCACCACGGCGTCTACACATACGAAAAAGCGTGCTGATCGGCCGGAGTCCACGCCATGAACAGCCAATGCAGGATTCGCTCCAACTGCGTGAGTTTGGTGCCGTCACTCTCTCTGGCATGGACCCCGGCCGAACCACCCGTTTACTCCGCTGATGGGGGTCCGCACGCCGGGGTGACGGATTTGGGGAGGTAAAGGGAAAGCGGTGAAGATAACCGTCGACTACTGTAAATGCCATCGCCAATCGACTGCATGGATTCCACAATATATCCCACAGCGACCTGCACTCTCGTTATTTTGCAGGCAAATGCGACTGCCCAGCGACAGCTTGTGGACAAGGATCTATGACGGTTAACGCGTATTGCGTTCTCCGTTTGTAAACTTGTCCGGCCGCGCTGATGCGGCCTCTTGAAAAGGAGCTCTCATGAAGAAGGTATTGCTTGCGGCGATAATGAGCCTGGTGCTCGGCGCGACCGCCATGGCGGCGACACCCGTCGCCCCCGCCGTCCCCGGCCCGGCTGAACAAACCGTTGCCCAACAGAACGCCGCCCTGGCACCCGATGCCACGCTGGCCACCGACAACACCCTGGCCACCACAACCGTCGCCCCGACCACCACCCGCGCCCCGCCCACCCCATCCCCGCCAACCACGGCCCAGACACGCTCGATCCGCCGCCGCCCCATGGAAGTGATTGGCGTCATCATCGCCATCGCCGTCATAGTCGGCATCGCCGCCTGGGCCATGCGCCGCCGTCGTACCGATGTCCACCGCACCGACATCCACCACACCAATCCCAACCGGGTCGACGATGTTACCGTGCCGCACCATAACGTGCACAACGACCGCCCCGTCGGGATTAACTAGATCCATTGCGGGTTGGGAGGGCTGATACATGCCAGGCGCGGTTCAATAATAAATTCGTAAAAATTACTTGACGCGCAGGCACTTTTTTATATGCTGGTTATCCCATCAACAACTAGGCCATTAATCGGCCGGGGCTGAAAGCCAAAAGAATGACCATGCACAGGCAAAATCAGGGTATTGCGATTCGGCACGCCGGTAACGGTGCCGCCCTGCTTGGCCTTTTGCTTGGACTCCTTCTTATCGGCTCCCCCGGTGCCCGAGGCCTTGTTTGTTGACTTCCTGAAAAAAGCCAAAAAACAATCAGCCATGGGGCCGGGATTTTTCCCGGCCCTTTTTTGCGCCGGGTACAACCCTTCCCCGCATACAGAAAGAGAGTGGATACGATGGACAAGGACACCGGCGTAGTACAGTTTTTCGACACGACCCTGAGAGACGGCGAACAGGCGGCGCGCATCAACCTGAACGTCAATGAAAAGCTGCAGATCGCCAAGCAACTCGCCCATATGGGCATCAATACCATTGAGGCCGGCTTCGCCGCCGCCTCGCCCGGCGACTTCGAATGCGTGCAGTCAATCGCCCGTGAAGTGCGCGGCTCCACCATCTGCGCCCTCGCCCGCACCAAGGAGTCGGACATCAAGGCCGCCGCCGATGCACTCGTCTCGGCCGAACGCTCCCGCATCCACATCTTCATCGCCACTAGCGACCTGCACATGCAGTACAAACTGAAAATGACCCCGGAACAGGTGCTGGAAGAAGTGCGCCGCACCGTTCCCTACGCGAAGTCGATGGCCCAGGAGGTTGAGTTCTCGGCCGAGGATGCCAGCCGGTCCGACCTGGACTTCCTCATTAACATCTTTAAAACCGCCGTCGCCGGCGGCGCAACTGTCCTGAACATCCCGGACACGGTCGGCTATGCCGTCCCGGACGAATTCGGCGCGCTGGTCAAAGCCATCATCGACGGCGTCGGCGCGGGACCGGAGGTCATCTACTCCATCCACTGCCATAACGATCTAGGCCTGGCAACCGCCAACTCGCTGGCCGCCGTCAAGGCGGGCGCGCGGCAGATCGAAGGCTGCATCAACGGCCTGGGCGAACGCGGCGGCAACGCGCCGCTGGAAGAGGTCGTCATGGGCCTGAAGACCAGGCGCGATTTCTACGGCGTCAACACCACCCTCGACACCACCAAGCTGGTCATGGTCAGCCGCCTGGTCAGCCGCCTCACCGGCGTACCGGTCGTGCCGAACAAGCCCATCGTCGGCGCGAACGCCTTCGCCCACGAGTCCGGCATCCACCAGCACGGTGTCCTGGCGAAGCGCGAGACTTACGAAATCATGCGTGCCGAAGACGTCGGCGCGGAAGCGGCGGTCATGGTCCTGGGCAAACACTCGGGCCGCCACGCTTTCTCCGATCGGCTGGCCCAACTCGGCTACAACCTGGAGAAGGAAGAACTGAACACCGCCTTCGCTAATTTCAAAATCCTCTGCGACGAAAAGAAGGAAGTGTCGGACGGCGACATCGAAGCGCTGGTCGCGGACGTCATTTCCGCAGCGCCGGAACGCCGCTATGAACTGGCTTCCTACGAAATCGAATGCGGCACCGAAATCGTCGGCGGCCCGACCGCCCGCGTCGTCCTGAAGACGACAGACGGCAAGGAACATTGCGACGCGGCCGTCGGCAACGGTCCTGTCGACGCAGCCTATATCGCCATGCAGCGCATCATCAGTCTGGACCTGCAGCTCGAGAACTTTACCATCGGCGCGACCTCGCAGGCGTCCGATTCGGTCGGCGAAGCGCAGGTGACGGTGCGGCACCCGTCGGGCCTGGCGGCAAGCGGGCGCGGCATCTCGACGGACACGGTCAAGGCTTGTATTATGGCCTATGTCAACGCGGTCAATAACCTGTATCTGGTGGCAGCCGCCAAGGAGATCAAGATCAATGGCAACTAAACGAACCATGGCG
Organism: Planctomycetaceae bacterium; assembly: GCA_021205245.1. Lineage (GTDB taxonomy): Bacteria > Planctomycetota > SZUA-567 > SZUA-567 > SZUA-567 > JAJBSZ01. The sequence goes on along the minus strand of JAJPXZ010000022.1, from coordinate 2,006 downwards.
GAAGCCATAATCGCAAACCACGCTCTGGACCCGGTAGCCCGGGGCGGAATCTGCCGGGCGCGGGTGGACTTCGCTTTCGCGAACGACATCACCGCCGCGCCCGCCATTCGCGAATTCAAGAAAATGGGCGCGGCCAAAGTGTTCGATCCGGCCCGTTGCGCCGTGGTCGCGGACCACTTCACCCCCAACAAGGACATCGCCTCCGCCAACCAGGTGAAGGTCGGCCGGGTGTTTGCGAAAGAACAAGGGATGCACTTTTGGGAGACGGGGCGCTGCGGCGTCGAGCACACCTTCCTCCCTGAACAAGGGCTTATCCTGCCGGGCGACATTGTCGTCGGCGCGGACAGCCACACCTGCTCAGGCGGCGCGCTGTCCGCCCTCGCCACCGGCATGGGCTCGACCGACCTGGCCTACGCCTGGGCCATGGGCGAAGTATGGCTGCGGGTGCCGGAAAGCATCCGCGTCCAGTACGAAGGCAAATTCTCGCCCTGGGTCACCGGCAAGGATGTTATCCTCGACCTGATCGGCAGGTTGGGCGTCGACGGCGCGACCTATATGGCGCTCGAGTTCGGCGGCGACGCCATCAAGTCCATGCCCCTGGACGACCGCTTCACCATGTCGAACATGGCTATCGAAGCCGGCGGCAAGGCCGGTATCTTCGAACCGGACGATACGGTCATGGCCTATGCGAACGCCCGGGCGGCCCGGAAATTCACCCCGGTCCGGCCGGACGCGGGCGCGGAATATTTCCGCGAGATACACCTCGAGGCCGACAAGATGGTGCCGGTCGTCGCCCTGCCCCACCTGCCGGAAAACGTCAAACCCGCTGCCGAATGCGGCGACATGAAGATTGACCAGGTGTTTATCGGTTCCTGCACCAATGGCCGCCTCCGCGACATGGCCCTGGCTGCGGCTGTGCTGAAGGGCCGCGAGACTCACCCGGACGTGCGCCTGATCGTCATTCCCGCTTCGTACGAAGTCTATAACGAAAGCATGAAGCGCGGATACATCCAGACCTTCCTGGACGCCGGCGCTGTCGTGACGACGCCGTCCTGCGGCCCGTGCCTGGGCGGTCACCTCGGTATCCTCGCCGACGGCGAACGCTGCCTGTCGACCTCGAACCGGAATTTCGTCGGCCGCATGGGCTCGACCAGCAGTGAGGTAATCCTCGCCGGTCCGCTGGTAGCGGCTGCGGGCGCGGTGCTGGGGCGGGTCGCGGATCCGCGCGAACTCTTGGGCGATGACACATCAACGATAAAGGACTGCTAGCCATGGACACCATTCGAAAAGGACGCGCCTGGGTATACGGCGACAACATAGACACAGACGTCATTATCCCCGCACGTTACCTTACCCACGCTGATCCGGCGGAATTGGGCAAGCACTGCATGGAAGACATCGACACGTCGTTCGCCGCCGAGGTGAAGCCGGGCGACATCGTCGTGGGCGGGGCGAACTTCGGCTGCGGCTCGAGCCGCGAACACGCACCGCTCGCCTTCATGGGCGCGGGCGTTGCCGCTATCGTCGCCGCCAGCTATGCGCGTATCTTTTTCCGCAACTCGCTAAACGTCGGCCTCCCCATCCTCGAGTGCCCGGAGATCGTCGGGAAGGTGAACAAAGGCGATATCATCAAGGTCGACCTTGCGTCGGGACAAATCGTCAACGAGACGAGCGGGCAGACATTCCAGGCCCAGCCGTTCCCCGAGTTCCTGTCGGAGCTGGTGCAGGCTGGCGGCTTGGTCGAATACGCGAAGCGGCGTTTGGCCGAAAAGAAATAGGCGAAGTGGGACGACTCGGCGTCCCGTATTAACGCGGGGTGCCGGGTCGAATTCGACAGAATGTGTTGCGGGCGGTGACGGCAGCCTTATAATGAGCCGTGTAGTACCCACCAAGTTATTGGAAAGCCGCATTTTGGGGGCGATCTGGATTAGACTGGGCGGGCGAGGTTGAAGCAGCGTGCCGGGGTTGATCGGTTGTCCCCGTTATCAAGCCGATCAAAACTAATA
>JAJPXZ010000139.1 GCA_021205245.1 Planctomycetaceae bacterium | reverse complement strand
AGCCTGTTTCGCCGGAGAGAGGTCGTCGGTGTTGACCTCGCCCTCGACCCGGTAGACGACCAGCTTCATTTCGGCAGGCAGGGCCGGCGCGCCGGTGAACCACTCCGCCTTTGCCCACGACTCCATAAGGGCTGCCGCATGGGGGTTGCCGGCTTTGGCGAGGTCAGCCACCGGCTCGACCGCGTCGGCGGCGAGGACGCAGGTGGACAGGGCCTTAGCCGCAGCCGCGCCAAGATCGGAATCCTTCAGGCAATCGACCAAAACCGGGAGGTTATAGCCGCCCTGCATATCGCCAAGCATTGCCACTGCCTTGACGGGCGCGATGGGGGAGGAGGCCGGTTTGGCCGTGACGATCTCTGCCAGGTAGTCGCACTTGATTTTCGCCGCCGGGTCGACGCCTGCCGGGACGCGGTTTTCGAGAAGGTCGACGAGGTCGAAGCCGCCGCCTGGCGATGTCGTCTGCCCGTCACGCAACCAGGCGACTATCTGTTCGACCTGGCCGCTGTCGAGCGGCAGGGGGGGGATGTTTTGAGCGGCACGTTCTTTGACATGGTCTTGATAGGTGTTCATGCGGTCTCTCCGGTGGGCTATGGGGTCAGACCCTATCCTATAATTTTTCGCCCCCGGGCAAAAGCCTAAACCAGTGAATCAATGCTATTCGGAAACCTCGGTCCACCTGCCTGGATTGGCTGGAGAGCATCACCCCGAAATGCCGTTGTTAAATATAACCGTGTATAAATGCGCCATCGGGACCTACAAAGTCTGCCTCTATGTAAGGTGTGGACCGTCAAGCAGTTCCCTCTTTCTATTGCGTTGTTGCGGCGTATCCGTAAACTTGTTGGGATCGTCGTTATACCGCAGGTTATGACGAGGATGAACCATTGTCCCCTTTATTGACGCCATTGATGAAGTATAGGGTAGGTAAAGTCACCATGCCGAAGCGTTTGCAAGCGAGAGTCGCACCGTGTTCCAGCCGTCGCCGGCGTGGACCCGGTTTCGCGTTTGCTCTGCTTTGGTCGCTCATTCTATTGGCTTCGGCCGTCCCGGCGGGGGAGGGTTCGCTTCGGCCCGCGTCGTCCAAGGGCCGCTCCGGCCCAACCATTCCCTCGACCCTTATCGAACTCGACGGCAGCATCTCGTCCAGCCCCGACGGCGCCGAACTCGGCTACCAGTGGCGGCAGTTGAGCGGTCCCGACGTCACCCTGTCCGACCCCACCGCGGCCAAGCCGTATTTTCGCACCTCCGAGCCGGGTACCTATGTATTCGAACTGGTGGTGACCGCCGACGACTTGGCAAGTGAACCGCATATCGTCCAGCTTGAAATTGAAGCGGAAAACCTTCCTCCCGTCGCCAAAACTCCTCGCGAAATCAGCGGCCAAGTCGGCAAGGTGCTGGAGGTCGACGGCAGCGACTCCTTCGATCCCGAAGGGGAGGAGTTGTTTTACCGCTGGCGGTCGCTGTCGCCCGGGCTGGAACTCCCGTCCGACGAAGTGACCAACCCGGTGCTGACGTTCGAACCGACCGAGGAAGGCGTCTACGAAGTCGAGCTGGTGGTGTTGACGGCGAGTTGAAGAGCGACCCCGCCGTTTGCCGCCTGACGGTCAAGCCGCGTCCCCGCCCGCCGGTGGCCCGCGCCCGGGTGGTAACCCGGGAGGTGCCGCCCGAACCTATCGCGCCGACCGTGGCCGGAGGCGCGTCGCTTGGTTCGGCCTTGGCCGCGTCCATCAACGCTGCTGCCGACACGCCGCCCGCGCCGCCGCCGCCCCCACGCAACGACACCCCGGTCAGCGAGCTTGCCGCCATGGCTCCGCCGTCGTTCCCGTCGCGGCCCCCGACCACAGCCGCGCCATCCCTGCCGGTGCTGGCATCCATCGCCGACATCGAGGCATCCCGTCCGGTGGCGCGCATTCAGGGTCCGGCCCAGGCCGAGACCGGCAAAGCCATCGTCCTCGACGCCCGCACCAGCTTCAACCCGAGCGGCAACCGCCTCGAATACCGCTGGCAGCAGACAGCCGGATCGTTTGTCGAGGGTCTCGAAAAGGTCTACGACGGCGCTGCCGAACGGTTTATCGCACCGCATCCGGGCGAGTATGAATTCCAGGTGGTCGTGATTGACAACGGCGTGGAGAGTGATCCCGCCATCCACCGGATGCGCATTGACCCCGCGCCCGAGCCGCCGGTGGCCGCCATCGACGCGCCGTCCCGGGCGGCGAAGGGCGAACTGGTGCGTATGAACGCGACCGGTTCCTACGACCCCTCGGGCAACCGGCTGGTGTATCGCTGGCGTCAAACCGGCGGACCCGCTGTCCGCAATTACATTATCGACGAGCGCCTCGGCGATGCCGCGCCCGGCTTCCAGCCGTCCTCTCCCGGCACCTATTCGTTCGAACTGGTCGTCTCCAACGGCTCGCTCAATTCCAAGCCGGTGGAGGTGGATATTGTCGTCGCCGATGTCGCGCCGACCCCGGGGGTGACCATTGCCGGACCCGATTCGGCCCGCGCCGGCGAGCGTATCGCCCTCGACGCCGTCCCCCACAATGTGGAAGGGCGGACCTTGTCCTATCTGTGGCAGCAGGTCGACGGTCCCGCGCACGCCCTGGCTCAGGGTGGCGGCATGCGGACCTTTGTCGTGCCGCCGGTCGACGGCCGTTATGTCTTTTCCCTCACCGCTATCGAGAACGGACAAATACTGGCGGTTGCCCAGCGCACCATGGAAATCTACGGCAGCCCCAGGGGCGGCAGCGTCGCCGTTCCGGTCCATGCTCCACCCGCCCGGCGTGTGCCGGAGCTGACGCCGCTCCCCAACACGCCGCCGCCGCGACCGCCGCCGATGGAGTCGTTCCCGCCGGCGCGGTCGTTGGGGAACCGCCCCGCACAGGTGATGCAAAGATAAGAGAATCGAAGAGGGGCCGCGCAGCGCGCGGCCCCTTCTTGTCAGATAATCACTCGACACCGAACTCAAGCAGTGACGTAACAAATCCCGTTATTCCTCCGGCGGTGGCGCAAATCGAGGCGGCCGCTTTTCGATAAAGGCCCGCACCCCTTCGGCACAGTCGGGAGTGTTCCACATATGGCGGCTGTACCGAAGGTTGTCGAGGAAGCCATCCTCGGTGGTCCGCATGCCCAAATCGCGCACCCCTTGTTTAATCGACCGTAACGCCGCCGCCGGTTTGGCAGCAATCGTTTTGGCCAAGGCCAGCGCCGCTTCCTTGACTTGTCCAGCCGGCGCGAGGCGATTAACCAAGCCGATGCGGTGACACTCGGCCGCGTCGACGAAATCGCCCAGGTACATAATTTCCATCGCCTTCGCCATGCCAACCAACTTGGGCAAACGGAACAGGCCGCCGCTGGCGGGGAAGATGCCGAGGTTGATCTCCGGCATACCCATCTTGCCTTTGTCGGACAGAATGCGGATGTCGCACGCCATCGCCATTTCGCAGCCGCCGCCGCAGACAGTTCCTTCGAGGGCGGCGATAACCGGCTTGGGCAGGAATTCAAGCGCGTTGAACGCCTCGTTCTCGCCCTTGAGTTTTTTCTCCACCACGTCGTCCCAGACGTCGGGGAATTCCTTCACGTCCGACCCGACCGAAAACGCCTTCACGCCGGATCCGGTCAGGACCACCACCCGCACGGCGTCATCGACTTCAAGCTTCGCCATGACTTCGCGCATTTCTTGGAGTAGCGGCAGGGTGACCACGTTCAGGGGCGGGTTGTTGAGGCTGACCAGGCAGACGCCGCCGCCCTGTTTTTCCACGGTAATAAGGTTGTTCCGGTATTTCATGCTGAGTCTCCGTGAATAGGGGTATCCCTGTAATGATGGTCCTCCCGCCACCATCGGGCAACAAAAAAGCGCACCGCTCCGGCCTTTTATACAGCATGCCCATCTCCTATAATGGAGACGAGCCAATCCGCGCCACAGGAAGACGGAGGAGAGAAATTGCCCGACGGCATGAGCACCGACACCACGCACGGTTACCTCTCCGCAGCCCCCGGCGGCGGGTTGTATTGGGGGACGTTGACCCGGGCCACCCTTCTCCGTCGCTACAAGCGCTTCCTGGCCGACGTCCGCCTCGATGACGGTTCTCTCATCACCGCCCATACCGCCAACACCGGCGCGATGACCGGTTGTTCCGAACCAGGCCGCCCGGTCTATTTGTCGTGGCACGGCGGCGGCGCGAGGAAATACGACTATACGCTGGAAATGGTCGACATGCCGTCCGCCCTCGTCGGCGTCAATACAGGCGTCCCCAACCGCCTCCTCTATGTCGCGGCTGAAGCAGGCGTGGTGCCGGAGTTCCTCGAAAACGCGAAGGTGCGGCGCGAGGTCCGCTGCGGCGACAGCCGCCTCGACCTCATGCTCCAGCATGAAGGCGGGCCGGACGTCATGGTTGAGATCAAGAATTGTTCGCTGGTGGAAGACGGCACCGCCTTTTTCCCCGATGCCGTCACTCAGCGCGGCCGCAAGCACCTGGAAGAACTCGCCCGCCTGGCGCAGTCGGGCGCGCGGGCGGTTCTGTTCATCCTCATCCAACGCGGCGACGCGCTCCGCTTCGCCCCCGCCGATCATATCGATCCGGAGTGGGGACAGACGCTGCGCCGGGTTGTGGGTCAAGGGGTGGAGGTGCTGGCCTACCGTGCCGATGTTACCCTCACGGGGATATGGCTGGGTGAAAGGTTGCCGATTATCCTTTGACGTATGGGGGCCTAAAACTCCGGCTGATTCCTCGCCCGCGCCAGCAAAAAGAAATCCGCCACAATCGTCGCCATCATCGCCTGCAAAACCGGCACCGCGCGGATGCACACCGCCGGATCGTGTCTGCCGCCCACCCCGTCCAACTCGATGTCGTCCAGATTCATGTCGATGCTCTGTTGCGCCACGCCAATCGACGGCGTCGGCTTCACCGCGCACCGCACCACCACCTCGGCTCCAGTCGAGATACCGGCCAGGATTCCTCCGGCGTGATTGGTGACAAAACTGTCGCCGAGCCGTCCCGATTGCGGGTGGCGCATGGCGTCGTTGTTCTCGCTCCCGCGCATTCCCGCCGCCGCGAATCCGTCGCCGATTTCCACCCCCTTCACCGCATTCAATCCCATGAACATGCCGCCGATGCGTCCGTCGAGGCGGTCGTAAACAGGCTCGCCCAAACCGGCCGGCAAACCGCGCACCCGCACCTCGACAATGCCGCCGAGCGAGTCGCCCGCCGCTTTCGCCTCCTCGAGCGTTGCCAGCATCGCGTCCACCGAACCGGCGTCGGGGCAAAAGACGGGGTTCGCGTCAATGGCACGGTCGTCCCATTTCGATGTATCGGCTTCGACACCGCCAAGTCGTGTCAACCCGGCCACAATCTCCACCTGCCGCGTCTTTTCGGTGTGGCGGAGGAGTTGCATCGCCACCGCTCCCGCCGCCACCCGTCCCGCTGTTTCCCGTGCCGACGAGCGTCCGCCGCCGCGCGGATCGCGCACGCCGTACTTGTGCTGGTAGGTGGCGTCCGCGTGTCCGGGACGGAAAATCGACGCTAATTTCTGGTAATCGGTTGAACGGTGGTTCGTATTCTCGATAATCAGGGAAATTGGATGCCCGGTTGTTACGCCTTCAAAGACGCCCGAGAGGATTCTTACCATATCCTCTTCGCGGCGCGGGCTGACCTGTGCATTGCGGCCGGGACGGCGGCGATCCAGCCAGGGCTGGATGTCGGACTCGGCCAGGGGAATCCGCGACGGGCAGCTGTCGATGACGCAGCCGATGGCGGGGCCGTGGCTTTCGCCCCAGGTGGTGAAGGTAAACAGTTTGCCCGCTGTGTTCGAACTCATGCAAAAATCCTCGCGTCTCTGGGATGGGGAATATTTATACTGTGGAAAAGAGCAATGGTAGCGATCCCGGCGGGTCAGCGCAACCGGCGACGCCGGAGAGCGCGGCATATCCTCGGAAGGTCGTCCTTATCGGCATGATGGGTGCGGGGAAAACCACTGTCGGCCGAGAGACCGCCGCCCGCGCCGGCCGGCCCTTTGTGGATGTCGACGCCGTTATCGAATCCGAATGCGGCACCAGCATAGCCGAGCTGTTCCGCACCCATGGCGAGGTCGAATTCCGCCGCCGCGAACTCGATTGTATCCGCCGTCTCGTCGCCACGCCCGGGCCGCACATCATCGCCGCCGGCGGCGGCGCCTTTTGTCAGGAAGGCGTACGCCAGTGCCTGGCCGGCCAGGCGGTCACCGTCTTCCTCCGCGTCGACGAGGACGAAATCCTCCGCCGTCTCCGCGAGGCCGACGCCGGCCTCCGTCCCATCCTCGGCGGCAACGGCTGGGAAAGCCGCATCGCCGGCATCGTCCGGGAACGCTACCCCCTCTATGAACTCGCGGATCTGATTCTGCCCATCGGCAACGAACCGCCCGAAACCACCTGCAGCCGCCTGCTCGAACTCTTGGCCGCTCCGCCACCGGAGACACCATGCTGACCATTGACGTCGATTTGAAACGCCCCAGCCACAGTTACTCCATTCTCTTGGAATCCGGTCTCTGCGCCGATTGGCGTGCGCAGGTCGAGTCGCGCCTGGCCTCGTCGTCGTATCTGGCGCTGGTCGACGCCAACCTGGCCGAAGCCCACGACATCCCGTCCCACGGGTGCATGGAAGAGAAATGGCGCTATCTGTGGGTCCAGCCGGGCGAGGAAAACAAGCACCTCGAGCAATACGCCGCCCTGTGCGAAGACGCGCTCCACTTCGGCATCACCCGGGACACCGTCCTGGTGGCTGTCGGCGGCGGCGTCACCGGCGACATCGCCGGCTTTGTCGCGTCGACGCTGCTGCGCGGCTTGCGTCTTGTGCAAATACCCACCACCCTCCTGGCCCAGGTCGACAGTTCGGTCGGCGGCAAAAACGGCGTCAACGCCGAGGCGGGCAAGAACATGGTCGGCACCATTCATCAGCCGAGCCTCGTCCTTATCGATCCGGCTGTTCTCGATAGTTTGCCCAGGCGCGAATACCTCGCCGGCGTTGCCGAAATCGTCAAGACAGCCGTCCTCGACAGCGCCGAGTTTTTCAGCGAACTGCAAAAGGGAAGCGCCAAGCTATCCTCCGGCGATCACGAATTTATCGCCGACGCCATCGCCCGCTGCTGCCGCATCAAGTCGGGTTTTGTCAAAGACGACGAGCGCGACACCGGCCGACGCCAGCTCCTCAACCTCGGCCACACCTTCGGCCATGTGTTGGAATCACTTGCGGGCTACGACGGGAGTGTGGTGCATGGCGAGGCAGTTGCGGTAGGGATGGTTTTGGCGTGCCGGTTCTCCGTCGCCCGTTCAACGATGAAGCAGAGCGAAGCCGATGCGGTCGAAACGCTTCTTGCCACGCTCGGCCTGCCCACGTGCATCAGCCAGTTGGGGGCCGACCGGTCGGAGCCGATCGAGTGGTCCGCCGCCCTGTCATCGGACGACGCGGTCGCGGTCATCGCCGCTGACAAAAAGGCCGAATCCTCCGGCGTCAATCTCGTCCTTCCCCACGCCATCGGCGACTGCCGCCTCGAAAAAGGCTTCCCGCCCGCAGATATCCTCCGCTTCATGCACGACCACATCAATGGGGGATGGTAACGGATCGCCCGGGGGAACCAAACTACGTGCCACCCATAACAAACAGCGCCTGACCGAAGTCAGGCGCTGTGGTAATTTACCGCGATGTTTATGGGGATTACACCGCCTTAAATCTCGTCAAGCCAATGCATGGGCGTATCGGCTTCGTCGGCGCGGTCGGGGCGGAGCGGCTCGTCGGCGCGCGGTTCTTCTTCCGGTTTCGCCGCGGCCTTTTTCGGGTCGGCTTTTTTCCTGCCGCCGCGTTTCTTGGCCGGCTTCTCGGGTTCCGGTTCTGGTTCCGGTTCGGCCACGCTCCAGAAGGCGGCGGCGGTCAGCGGCTTCGGCTCCTCGGACGGGGCTTCAGGCTCGCCGGACTCCTGCGGTTGGGCCGGCGATTCTGCCGTATCTTTTTTACGGCCACGGCCGCGACGCGCGCCACGGGAGCGCGCCGGGTTCTCGCTCGCCTTTTCCGATTCGACCGGTGCCGGTTCAGCCACAACGGCGGCGGGCGTGTCGATAACATCCGCCGCGTCATTCGCGGGAGCGTCTGCGGGCGGCGTCGCGTCGGATCCGGTTGCGGGTACGGTTGCGGCACTGCCGTCGGCCGGACGGCTCCGCTTCATGCGTTTGTTGCGACGTCTGCGGGCGGAGCGGCTCAGCTTGCGCGCTTCGTCGGTGATGTCGGCGTCGCCGTCCTTTTCGCCCTGGCTTTCGCCGCCGGCCACGGCGCGGTTTTCGCCCTGCGGTTGGCTGCGGCGGTCGTTGTCCCTGCCGTGGTGCTGTCTGCCCGGCGCGTCGTCCTTGCCATAGATGCGCTCCGCCAGCATGTCGCGCCACTGGTTGAGACGCGACTGTTGCCCGCCCTCGGCGGTGACGATGATTTCCGCCAAAGCCAGCGACTCGTGGAACGCGTCCGTGGTGACAAAATTCGCCAAGGAGCCGCGCTTGCCGCCGCGCGACGCCGTCTGGCAGAAGCGGTGCTGGTTCAGGTACATGTGGACGATGCGGTCCACCAACTTGCGCGGGAAGCGGAGCCGCAGGGCCAGCGGTTCCAGGAACGAGTGCACCTTGTCGAAGCGGAGCCGCGGCGAATCCTCCGACGACCACACCCGCTCGAGATGTACCTTGAGCGGATCAAGCAGTAGCACGGCGAAGATGAGGGCCGGGGTTGCGTCCGGGAGAACGGTATCGCCTTTGTCCAGCGCTTCAAGGCGGTTCCAGAACTGATCGTGGTTGACCGTGTCCGATTCGATGCAGTCCGCCACTTCCGGCAGAATGACCCGCAGCAGCCCGGTCACGTGCAGGAGCCGCACCGCTTTTTCGCCCGAGGCGAAGGCGAACAGGCGGGTGATTTCCTCCAGCAGCCGCGCCGGAGCGGCCTTGGCGAGTTCGTCGCCGTGTTTGTGGATGGCATCTTCGGTGTCGGGGTCGAGGGTAAAGCCGAGGCGGCTCGCGAAGCGGATGGCGCGAATCATCCGCACCGGATCTTCGCGGAAGCGGATGCACGGGTCGCCAATGCAGCGGATGCGCTTTGCCGCCAGGTCTTCCATGCCGCCGACATAGTCGATGATGGAGAACGACTCGATGTCGTAGAACAGCCCGTTGACGGTGAAGTCGCGCCGCAGCGCGTCTTCCTGCGGGGTGCCGAAGAGGTTGTCGTCCCGCTGGAAGAGATCGGCGTCCGGGTCGGTCGGATCGGCGACGCACTTTGGCGTGGTGCGGAAGGTCGAGGTCTCGATTATCTTCTCGCCGTAGCGGATATGCGCGAGGCGGAAACGCCTGCCGATAAGGATGCAGTTCTTGAAGAGCGAACGGATCTGCTCGGGTTTGGCGTTTGTCGAGACGTCGAAGTCCTTCGGCTTGCGGCCGAGCAGGAGGTCCCGCACGCCGCCGCCGACAAGGTAGGCGATGTAGTTGTTCCTGGCCAGCCGGTAGAGGACTTTGAGCGCGTCCGGATCGATGTCGCGGCGCGAGATATTGTGTTCTTCCCTGATGCGGACCACAGGCTCGATATACTCGGGCAGCGCTTCCACGGTGCAGGGGAGATCGTCGTCGCCTTCAAGGGCGATCGCATCCGGGGTGATGTCGGCGTTCATGTTTCAGTAACCTTTGTCAGGGCCGCGCCGGAGAGGAGATTCAGCCGGACAGGGGCGTTTTGAAAAATCCCGCTCCCGTCCGCGAACCGTCCCGCTATCCCGCGCGGCCGGTCAATCAATGCGCTCGATGCGCGCGCCCAGGCGGCGCAACCGTTCGTCGATGCGTTCATAGCCGCGATCGATCTGGGTAATGTTTTCGATAACCGATTTCCCCTTGGCCGCCAGCGCCGCCGCCAGCAGTGCCATGCCGGCGCGGATGTCGGGGGAATGCATGCGCGACCCGTGCAGTTCGGCCGGCCCAACCACCACCGCCCGGTGCGGATCGCATAACACCAGTTGCGCCCCCATGTCCAGCAACTGGTCGACAAAAAACAACCGGCTTTCAAACATCTTTTCATGGATCATGGTCGACCCTTCCATCTGCGTCGCGGCGACGAGCGCGATGGAGGTGAGGTCGGCCGGGAACGCCGGCCAGGGCGAACTGGCGATGGTCGGCACGGCGCCGCGAAAGTCGGGCTGAATGCGGCGCGGCTGGTCTTCCGGCACGAACAGGTTCTCGCCCTGGATTTCCGCCACCATGCCGAGGCGGCGGAACTGGTAGAGAATCATGCGGAGGTCGGCCGGGCAGACCTGTTCGATGGTGATTTCGCCCCGGGTGATGACGGACAGCGCCATCAACGACGCGACCTCGAGGTAATCCGCCCCGAGGGTGACTTCGTGGTTGCCGGGCGACAGGGCCTTGACCCCGTCGACGCGGATTTCGTTGGTGCCGATGCCGTGCACCTGTGCGCCGACGACATTCAGGAAGCGGCACAATTCCTGGACATGGGGTTCGCAGGCGGCGTTCCGGATGATGGTGCGGCCGTCGGCCAGGCACGCGCCCATGACCGCGTTTTCGGTGGCGGTGACGGACGCCTCGTCCAGGAGGATGTCCGCGCCCTTGAGACCGTGCGGCGCTTCAATGATGATGGACGATTTGTCGGCGCGGACCGAAGCGCCGAGTTCTTCCAGCACCATGATATGGGTATCGATGCGGCGTCGGCCGATTTTGTCGCCGCCGGGAAAGGGGAGGGCGACCCGGCCGAAGCGGTGCAGGAGCGGCGCGGCGAGGAGGACGGACCCTCGCACCTTGCGGCACAGATCGGGGTCCAGCGGCTTGTCGGCGAGGTTGGCGTTGACGGGGCGGAGGTCATAGTCGCCCTGGCGGGCGAAGCGCATGCCCATGGATTCGAGCAGTTGCAGCAGGGTGTTGACATCGCCGATTTTGGGAACGTTGCGTATCCAGACGCCACCGTCCGCCAGAATGCTGGCGCACAGGATGGGGAGAGCAGCGTTTTTATTGCCCGAGGAACGAATTTTTCCCCGCAGGGGGTAGCCGCCATCTATTGAAAATTTTGCCATATCCACTTCTTGCGTCGAACAATGTCGCACAGGTCGAACTCTCAGCCAGATGAGCCGACCAGGCGTGACCGCCTAAACAGTCTATGCTAAGCCATTTGGAGCTCGCGGTCAAGTAAGCGCTTGTCTAATCCATTCAGGGCGGCAAAACTTTTCCACGGATTGGCCATGTCGCTCTTGGCATAAAAAGCGACAAACCTCTTGCCGGGCGTCGGTGTTTGGCTAGAATAGGCGTAGGTATTCCTTGCAACGCGGTTCCGGGTGGAACCGCGATTGTTTTCGGCCGCGTTTTTCTAACGGAATGACGAACATGAACTTCTACGCAAGACTGATCATCTCGCTCGCACTCTGCGCAGGCATCGCCTCCGCCCTCCTAGCCATTACCTATAATACAACCGCGCCGGTCATAGCCCAGCGGGCGATAGAGGATCAGGCGGCCGCCCTCCAGAACGTCTTTTTCCTGCAAAAGGACGACTCCGGCCTCGCCCTTGAACCCAAGGTCATTTCCGAAGGCGTCACCGCCCTGTACCGGCCCGGTCAGGACGATCAGCCCATGTACTACGCCGTCACCGGCTCCGCCACCGGCTATAACTCCAGCGTCCCCATCAGCTTGATGGTCGGCTTCACCGGCCCCGCCGCCGACGCCGCCACCCTGCTGGACGGCTATGTCGAGCCGGAACGCCTGCCCCGTGGCGACGGCAATTATATCGTCGGTTTTTCAGTCATTAACTCGGAAGAGACCCCCGGCCTTGGCGAAAAGATCAAGGACGCGCGTCCTCCCTATACCTGGATTCAGGCAGTCACCGGCACCAAGCCCGCGCCGAATCCGGACGTGAGCACCGATTTCCAGCGTCAGTTTCGCGGCCGTACCGCCGACAGCCTGGTCCTGAAGAAGAATGGCGGCGAACTTGACGCCATTACCGCTTCGACCATCACCTCCAACGGGGTGATTTCGGCCCTCATGAACGCCAGCGGCAAGCTCCAGGAGGCCCTGGCCAACAACTAGCACGTGGTGAGCGTTCCGGGCGGGGGCCGTCATGGTGCGGCCCCGCGCCTTTAAAGGCTGTTTCGGAACCAGGTGACAGTCTTTTTTTGTTTGATGAGGAAACCAATGCCGCGAACCGTCGTCTTAGCCGCCGTCATGGCGCTCGCCGCCTGGCTCGCGCCGGCCGGTGAGCAGACCCGGGTATTTTTCCCCGACCTCCTGCCCAGCAACACCATCCTGTGCCTGGTCCCGCCCGACGACGACAAAGTCGACTACGATTTTTCCCAAACCATCTTCGCCCGCATCGCCGAGTTGCCCGAGATGGCGCCGTTCCTGCGTTCGTTCGAGGAATCGCGGCGTCAGCTCGCCCAGGACATCACCGAAACGGCCGGCGTCCAGCCGTCGTTTGCCCAGGATCTCGTCAGCAGCCGGCTCGGCCTCGCGCTTATCAACATCGCTATCGGCCGCGACGGCAAGCCGCAGCCCGAATTCGCCTTTGCGATTTCCCTCAATTCGACCCCCGACCGCGACACCGTCTTTTCCGCCGTCATGGCGCTCCTGAACCGGCCCGAAGTGGTCCGCACCGTGCTGGAGAGCCAGGGCATCGACCCGAGCCTGCCGCTCCGCACCATCGTGCAGGAGGAGACTGTCACCAACGGCCCGCCCATTCTGCGGATTGGCCCGAATATTCGCGTCGCCGCCATCGGCAACCTGGTGCTTATCTATCACGGCCCCGGTTCCGAAGGCATCCGCAAGATTTTCAACGCCGCCCGCAACCCGAACGCGTCCCTCAGTCGCAACCCGACCTTCCAGGCCGCCTATCGCGGCGCCGAGGCCGACGCCGGCACGTCGTTCTACTATTTTAATCTCCCCCGGGTGACCGCCATCCTTGACGCCACCAACAACGGCGGCGTCACCCGCGTCCTGGACGCCCTCGGCTTCGGTTCGGCCCAGAGCCTGGCCATCACCAGCGCCTTCCATAACGAAGGCGTGCGCCATACGCTCTTCCTGCATAATCCAGGCGCTTCGGTCACGGGCATCCTCTCGTCCCTTATTCCTATGCCGCCCGAGTCGCCGGTCGGCGTCGAGACCTATGCGCAAACCGTCCCCTCGTCCGCCCATGCATTCACCGCCGTACGGGTGGATATGGCCACCCTGATTCGGGAGATTCCCTACTTTGTCGAAGCGATGCGCTCGGTGACCAGCCCCGGCGGCATAACCGACGTCATCGCCAACGAGCGCGTCCTCGGCGTGCCGGTGGGCGATATCATCGCCTCGCTTGGCACCGACATCGTCATCCGTCCCCACGACGACACCCAGGTCGCTATTTTCAATTCGGTCGACGTCGCCGGATTCGAGCGGCTGGTCGGGCGGATGGAGGCGAACGCGGGCCAGCGCTTCAATTCCATCAATGTCGGCGGCTATATCGTCCGTTATTTCAACAAGCGGGCTTCGCTTTCGGCCCCGCTCGCCCCGGCGTTCTGCCTGGTGCCGCGTTCGCCCGGCAACCCGCAGGGGATTCTGTATATGGCGTCGCATCCCCAGGCGGTGGTTTCGTTGATTCAGGAATCGACCGCCGCGCGCGAGCCGTTGTCCAATACGCCCGATTTTTCCCGGGCCGTCTCCGGCATCGGCAGCAATTATTCCCTGTTTTACTACAACGGCAGCCGCGACCCGTATCGCCGGGTCTACAATTTCCTGCTGCCGGTTTTGTCCCTCTGGTCGAGTTCGGCTCGCTATCCTGTCGATACCGGCCTGCTCCCGACCGCGAACGCGCTTGCTCCGGCGATGTTCGGGTCGTCATGCGGTATCCGTCTTCTTCCCGAGGGGCTCCAGATGCAGGCTTTCAGCCCCATAGGCGGGGGCGCACTTCTGGTGCAAGCCTTAGATAAAATGGTCGTGTCCAACCCGCTTGTCATCGCCTATGTCTATGGCGCGCTGGAAGCGTGGATGAAAACACTGCCCGCCTGGTAAGGAATCCAATGTCATATCTCTCAGTCGCCATCGTCGGCAGGCCCAATGTGGGCAAATCGACGCTCTTCAACGCTCTTGCCGGATCGCGTATCGCCATCGAGGCCGACAGCCCCGGCGTCACCCGCGACCGCGTCCTCTATCCGCTGACTATCGAGGACCGCACCTTCGATCTCGTCGATACCGGCGGCATCGGCATTGTCGACAGCCAAAAGCTCGAGAAACAGGTCGAGCACCAGATCAGCCTGGCCATCGCCGCCGCCGACCTCCTCATTTTCCTCGTCGACAGCCGGGACGGCATCACCCCGCTCGACCAGGAGGTCGCCAACCGGTTGCGTAAATCCGGGAAGCGCGTCCTGCTGGTCGCGTCCAAGGTCGACACCCAGCGCATTGAAGACAATTTGCCCAGCTTCCACGCTCTCGGCTTCGGCGACGCCCTCCCGGTCAGCGCCAAGCAAAACCGGGGCGTCTACGATTTGGAAGAGGCGATTGTCGCCGCCCTGCCGCCCGCGCCCGAAGGGGGCGACGGCGAGGAGGATGAAGAAGCAAGGCTGCCGCGCATCGCCGTGGTCGGCCGCCGCAACGTGGGCAAATCGACCTTCATCAACCAGATCAGCGGCACCGAGCAGGTCATCGTCTCCGACACGCCCGGCACCACCCGGGACAGTATCGACATCTCGATTCAGCACGGCGACACCGCCTTTGTCCTGATTGACACCGCCGGCCTCCGGAAGCGCGGCCAGATGGACGACTCATTGGAGTTCTTTGGCCATATGCGGACCGAGCGCGCGATTCGCCGCGCCGACGCGGTTATCCTGATTCTTGACGCCACGACGGAGATCGGCAAGGTCGACAAGCAGATTGCCGCCTTTATCCTCGAGAATTTCAAGCCCTGCATTATTGTCCTGAACAAGTGGGACCTGGCCGAAGAGCAGAACCCCGGCATCACGCTGGACGCCTTTACCCGCTACGTCAACGACAAGTTGCCCGGCCTGCATTTCGCCCGCCTCGCCGCCATGTCGGCGCAGGAGGGGACGAACGCCTGGGCGGTTATCGAATCGGTTCTCGACCTGGTGGCGCAGGGGTCGGTGAAGGTGGGGACGGCGCAGTTGAACTCGGCTCTGGTGAAGGCGCAGCAGAAGCGCGCCACCAAGGCCAAGGGCGGCAAGCTGGGCAGAATTTACTACGGCACCCAGACCGGCATCTCGCCGCCGGCTTTCCTCCTTTTCGTCAACAACCCGACGCAATTTGACGACAACTACCTCCGTTATCTCCAGAACCAACTGCGCCGCGATCTCAACTACCCGGAGATCCCGCTGAAGATTATGCTAAAAACCTCAAACGAAAAGCAACTCGGCCGCTATTCGTAGAAAAGCCATTCGAGTCAATACCAACGGGGTGCGACGCTCAGTGCGTCGCACCCCGCCGCATGTGGCGGCTTTCGTTGACCGCCACACCCACCCCCATCGTCACCCCGGCGTGCGAAACCTCCACCCGAGCGACAAGCGGGCGGTTTGGCCGGGGTCCAGCGCGAATACAACGCCATGCCCCGCGTCCGTATGCCGCGCAGGAAATGGAAGCACCGTCGCGGGCCGAACACGTACCGGTCGTGGACCCGCACACCATTACAAAACGACCCGCCGCAACAAAGGCGGCGGGTCATTAGATTAGCTCATGTCTGCGTCCAACCAACCGCGCCCCCGGACTTGTTGCCAACCCGGCCAGGTGCGCCGCCGGGTCGACCGTGGGAGGAGGGTACTCCCGCACGGTTCCGGCGCCTGGAGGAAGACAGGGCTGTGCACCCTTGCCCTTCGGGATGGCCGGGCGGATTGGATTCCGCAAACAGTCATGCTCTGTGACAATCGAATCGGAGCGAGTCGGCGGCTTATTGCTTTTCCGGGCCGACCGGCTTTTTCTCGACCATGATCGACTCGTAGTCGACGCCGCAGGCGGTCGCGATATCCATGATCTCCTGCAGGGACTTGTCGTGGATAGCCACGCCTTCCCAGTCCACCCGGCGCTTGGTCTTTTCTTCGACTTCGCCCTGGGTGCTGATACGCTCGTGACCAGCGGCCTTGGCCGAGTCGCGGATTTCGTTCAGGTAGGTGGAGAAGTGGCCTTCAATCTCCTTCTGGTCGCCGAACATGCTGTAGTCGATAGCCATGAACATGTGGCAGCACTTGTCTACATTCGGCACTTCGCGGACGTGGTTGGAGGTGCAGCCGCCGGCGAAGACGCCGGTCATCAGTTCGACCAGCAGCGAAATCGCATAGCCCTTGTGGCCGCCGAAGGTGGTGCCGAAGCCGCCGATCGGCAGCAGGCCGCCGTCGAGCTTTTCCTTGCGGATTTTCAGGAAGGCGTCGGGGTCGGTGTTGATCTGGCCGTCGGAGCCGACCGACCAGCCTTCGGGAAGCGGCTGGTTGTTGCGGGAATAGACTTCAATCTTGCCGGCCGGCACGACCGAGGTGGCGATGTCGAAGTGGAACCACACCGGGTTCGCCGGCATGGTCAGGGCGATGGGGTTGGTGCCCATCATGGCGCGGCGGCCGAAGGTCGGCACGACCATGGCTTCGGAGTTGGTCATTACGAGACCCATCAGGCCTTCGCGCGCGGCCATCATCGAGTAGTAGCCGCCGATGCCGAAGTGGTTGGAATTACGGACAACCACCATGCCGATGCCCGACTTCTTCGCCTTGGAGATGGCGAGGCGCATCGCCTTGATGGAGGCGGGCTGGCCCATGCCGTCGTTGGCGTCGATGACGCCGGAAACGGGCGTTTCGCGGACCAGGCTGACTTCGGCGGTGGGGTTGATGCGGCCCAGCTTCATGCCCTGCATATACATGCTGAGGCGCTGGATGCCGTGGGATTCGATGCCCATGCGGTCGGCCTCGAGCATGACGTTGGCGACGTCCTGCGCTTTATCCGGAGACAGACCTTGCGTTTCCATTACCGCCTTGACCAGGTTTTTCAAGCTCTTAACATCGAAGCGTCTCCGGCTCATGGTTCTTTCCTTTGTGTGCAATGGTTCAGTTGGTTGGGGTGGTTCAGACGGTTCCGTTGCTTCGGTCGCGACTGCTGCCTCGGCTGGTTCCGTTGGTTCAATTGCTGCGGGTTGCGCCGGTGTTTCAGGTGATTCCGCTACCTCTGCTGATTCCGCCGGTTGTGCTGGTTCGGTATGCGTCGGCTCCGCCCTGGAACCACGGGCCGCGCTTTTCTTGCGGCTTTTAGCCACTGGTTATCCTCTGCTGGCAAGGTAATCCTGGACGCCGATCTCATAGAGGTTGTTGCCTTCGGAATCGATAATCACCGTGGCGGGGAAATCCTTCACCGTCAGGCGGCGAATCGCTTCCGAACCGAGATCTTCGTAACACACCACCTCGGCGGCGGTGATGGATTTGGCGATAAGGGCGGCCGCGCCGCCGATAGCGCCGAAGTAGACGGCGCCGTTCTTTTTCATGCTGTCGATGACGTCCTGCGAGCGTTTGCCCTTGCCGAGCATGCCGCGAAGGCCAAGGTCAAGCAGGCGGGGCGCATAGGCGTCCATGCGGTAGCTGGTGGTCGGTCCGGCCGAGCCGATGACCTGTCCCGGCTTCGCCGGCGTGGGTCCGACATAGTAGATGACCGCGCCCTCGACATCGATGGGCAGCTTTTCGCCCTTGTCCAGCAGCTCCACCAGTCGGGCGTGCGCCGCATCGCGGGCGGTATAGATGGTGCCGGAGAAGAGGACGGTGTCGCCGGCGCGGAGCTTCTTGGCGGCGTCCTTGGAGATGGGCGTACTGAGTGCTATATTGTCCATGGTTAGCCCTTCGTCTAATTAGAGGTCTCGGCTCACATGCCTGGTCACATGGCAGTTGATGTTCACCGCCACCGGCAGCCCGGCGATGTGGGTGGGGAAGGTCTCGATGTTAACGCCCAGCGCGGTGGTCATGCCGCCGAAGCCCTGCGGGCCGATGCCAAGGGCGTTGATGCGTTCCAGCAGTTCCTTCTCCATATCGGCATAGTAGGGATCCGCGTTCGGCTGATTGATGGGCCGTTGCAGAGCCTTTTTGGCCAGGAGCGCCACCCGGTCGAACGAACCGCCGATGCCGACGCCGACGACGATGGGCGGGCAGGGGTTCGGACCGGCGATGCGAGCCGTCTCGACGACAAAGTCCTTGACGCCCTTTTCGCCAGCCGACGGGGCGAGCATGGCAAGGCGGCTCATGTTCTCGGAGCCGAAGCCCTTCGGTGCGACGGTGAGGTGGATTTTGTCGCCAGGAACGATTTCAACGTGGATAAGGGCCGGGGTGTTGTCGCCGGTGTTTTTGCGGCGCAGCGGGTCGGCGACGACGGATTTCCGCAAGAAACCCTGGTCATAGCCTTGGCGGACGCCTTCGTTAATGGCATCATTCAGGTACGCGCCGGTGATGTGGACGTCCTGCCCAATCTGGACGAGCACGACCGCCATGCCGGTATCCTGACAGAGAGGCATGCTGTCGCGCTTGGCGATCTCCATGTTCTCCACAAGTTTTTCCAAAGTGTCCTTGGCCCCGGGCCATGGTTCGGATTGGCTGGTCTGGCGGATACGGTCGGCGACGTCCCCGGGCAGCACCAGGTTTGCCTCGATACACATGTCGCGCACCGCGGCGGTGATGGTGTCGGAAGTTATTTCCCTCATCTCTACCCCTTGTGCAATCGGTTGTTTTGGTATGGGAATACTAAGTACTTTGGGCGGGTCCGCGGGACGGACTTGCCTTCCGTGCCGGGCATTCGATAATTCTTTATCAATAGTTTTTTGTCAATATGTCTTACAGTATAACACTTTCGGGTACTTCGTCAAGTCAAATTAGTAATAAAATATTGATATAAAAATATTGATTCGACGCGAGGAGGCGGTTGGTCTCGCTAAATTTGCGTCCTGCTTGGGTTTTCGCACTACTGTATGAATATAAAATTATTGATATGGATATATTGATAAAAAAATATCGATTTGGTATTGACAA
>JAJPXZ010000031.1 GCA_021205245.1 Planctomycetaceae bacterium | reverse complement strand
GCGCTGGGTCAGCGCCTACCAGATGCCCGATTCGTTCAAGGATATGGCGACCGGTCGCTGGATGGGGATTCGCCACTATATCCTTATCGCCGTCGTGTTCTATCTCGTCTTTTATTATTTTACCGCCCATACCCGCACCGGCAGGCGCATCTACGCCGTCGGCTCGAATCCCGAATCCGCCGCCATTTCCGGCATCAAGGCAAAGCGGCTTACCTGGCTCGTCTACGCCATCATGGGCGCGCTGTCCGGCTTCTGCGGCGTCCTGTGGGTGGCGAAGTTCGCGTCGGCGCAGGGCGATACCGCCAGCGGCTACGAGATGAACGTTATCGCCGCCTGCGTCCTTGGCGGAGTCAGCATCATCGGCGGTTCCGGCAAGGTGTCGGGCGTGCTCCTGGGGACGCTGCTTCTCGGCACCCTCAACAACGCCCTCCCCATGATCAACATGTCGGTATTTTGGCAAAACGCCATCCAGGGCGGCATCATCCTCGTCGCCATCATCGTCAACACCCTGGTCAAGCGCAGCGTTGACCGGAAGAACCTCTTGCGGAGGCCAATCTGATGCAAGTAACCCGCACTCTTTCGGCGGACAAGAAATTCAACGCCCGCTCGTTCTTTTTGCAATGGGAATGGATTCTCCTCCTGGTCTTCCTCATCATCCAGGTGGTCAACTCCAACCTGTCGCCCTATTACCTGAATTTCGAAAACCTGGTCGATACCACCATGACCTTTCTTGACAAGGCCTTTATCGTTCTGCCGATGGTGTTCATCATCGTCATGGGTGAAATCGACATATCGGTCGGCTCGACGGTCGCCCTCTCGGCGGTGCTGATGGGCATGGCGAACAGGGCTGGTCTGCCGATGCCGTTGGCGATGTGCCTGTGCCTGGCGGTGGGTGCGGTGTGCGGCCTGGTGAACGGCCTGCTCCTGACCCGGTTCAAGGAACTCGCCCCGATGATCGTCACCTTGTCGACGATGATTATTTTCCGGGGCATCGCACTTATTCTGCTGGAAGACCAGGCGGTGGGCAAATTCCCCACCTGGTTCGAGTACCTTGGTTGGGAATATTTTGGCCCGATACCGTTTATGCTCTTCGCCTTCCTTGTTTGCGCGTTGATATTCGGCATTGTGCTGCACAAGACGATGTTCGGCCGCCATGTCTATGCCATTGGCTGCAACCGCACCGCCAGCTTTTTCTCCGGCGTGCCGGTGGACAAGGTGCGGATTACCGTCTACGCCCTCACCGGACTGATGGCCGGGGTGACCGCCCTGTTCCTCACCTCGCGCATGGGTTCGACCAGGCCCAACGTGGCGCAGGGCTACGAGCTCGACGTCATCGCCATGGTGGTGCTGGGCGGCGTCTCGACGGCGGGCGGCAAGGGCAGGATGATTGGCGCGATGCTGGCGGTGTTTACCGTTGGCTTCCTGCGCTACGGATTGGGGCTTCGGAACGTCTCGGCGCAAGTCCTTATGATCATCATCGGGCTGCTGCTCATAATCGCGGTGATGATACCGAATCTGCGGGTCATGGTGGCTGGGTATCTCGACAGGAAAAAATCGGCGTAATCCACTTTTGGTCACTGGAAAAAACGGAGGAAAGACAATGTTCAAGCGCATGGCGATGGTGGCTGTACTTGCCCTTGTTGGGCTGACGGCGTTGACGCAGGCGGGCGAGGCGAAAAAGTTCGCCTTTATCTTCAAGTCGACCGGCAATCCGTTCGGCGAAAAACTGATGGAGGGCTACAAGACCGCCATCGAGGAACAGGGCTACGAGTGCATTCTCCGCGCCCCGGATCTGCCGACGGCCGAGGCGCAGATCATGATTATCGAAGAACTGATTGCCCAGCGGGTGGCGGCCATCGGCCTGTCGGCAAACGATCCCGACGCCCTGCAGCCGGTCCTCCGTAAAGCTAAACGGGCAGGGATCAAAATTGTCACCGCCGACTCGGCGACCAACCCCGAGAGCCGCGATCTGCACATCAACCAGGCTGATCCGGAACTGATCGGCCGGGTCGAGATTCAGGCCGCCTACGACATGGCCGGCGGCAAGGGCGACATCGCCATCCTCTCGGCGACCTCGCAGGCCACCAACCAGAACATCTGGATCGAATGGATGAAGAAGGAACTGGAAGATCCCAAATACAAGGACATGAAGCTGGTCAAGGTTGCCTACGGCGACGACCTCCGCGACAAGTCCACCTCGGAAACGGAAGCGCTCCTGAAGACCTTCCCCGATCTGAAGGTCATCATCGGCCCCACCACCGTCGGCCTCGCCGCCGCCGGCAAAGTGCTGAGCGACAAGGGTCTCTCCGGCAAGGTCTTCCTGACCGGTCTCGGCCTCCCGAGCGAGATGGCGGAATATATCCAGAACGGCGTCTGCCCGTGGATGTATCTGTGGAACCCGATTGACCTCGGCTACCTGGCCGGCTACGCGGCGACCGGCCTGGCGGACGGCGCGATCACCGGCGCGGTCGGCGACAAGATCACCGCCGGCAAGCTGGGCGAAAAGGACGTTGTCGACGACAACAACGGCGGCACCGAAATTATGCTGGGCGCGCCGTTCCGCTTCGACAAAGACAACATCAACGAGTGGAAGAACGTCTACTAAGGTAAACTACGTAAAAGTATACGTACATCATTGCGGGGGGAGGCTTGCGCCTCTTCCCGTATTCTTACGTTTGGCCTTTTTCCACCGCAGAAGAGGAACGTACCCGGGGTGACGTTTTTGGGAGAATCTGACGGTGAGGGCAGAAATTACCGGTGCAGCGGTGGCACCGGCGCGCGGTCACCGTCCGTTTTTGCGCCATGCACGTGCGGGCGTTCTGATCGATTCAGGTGTCAAAGAGCTTGGGGCGGGTCGAGCCGGAACACGTACCGGAGTAACCCACCATATGGAGGACGGCTACCGTCTCGGGTTCACGTCTGCCGGGACGTCCTTCCCCACGGGCCGGTGGCGGCGGCGGCGGGCCGGTCGTTTTGGGAACGAGTGACGGCAGGAGATAGCGGCGACGGCGCGGCGGTGGGTGCTGGGTGGACAACGGCCTTCTCGTCCAGGTCCAGCCACGGACCTGGCAGGGGCGCACGCGGCGGGGTCGAGGAATACGACGCCGGGGCCAGGTTGCGATAAGATCCTCCAGTTCACGCAGCGCCCGGCGGAGATAGGCCATGATGCGGTCCCAATTTTTCTGGCTGACGACGCCTACGGGTCTTTCTGTCCAGATATCGGCTATGAAGAACCAGCGCTCGTGCC
>JAJPXZ010000045.1 GCA_021205245.1 Planctomycetaceae bacterium | reverse complement strand
ATAAGGAACTGGAGGAAAAACTTCCCGCCGCTATGCGCCGCGCTTTGGCGCGCAAGGAAGCGCAGCTCTACACCATCGATGCCATCGCCATCGCCCGGGACCTCGGGTTGGGCGGCAGGATAAACACCGTACTGCAGGCCGCGTTCTTTAAGCTCACTAGCATCATAGACCTCGACCTCGCCGTTCGCTCGATGAAGCAGGCCGCCCACGACACGTATTTCCTCAAGCGCGGTAAAGAGGTCGTGGATATGAATATCGCGGCAATCGACCGTGGCCTTGACGGTATGATGCGAGTCGTGATTCCCGATTCTTGGCGTGACGCAGTGTCGGAGACCGCGACCGATGACCTTCCCGATTTTATCAAGGATATAGTCGAGCCAATTAACCGTCAGAATGGCGACACCCTGCCAGTCTCGCTTTTCAAACGATACAACGTTCTGGATGGTACCTGGCCGGCCGGTACAACCAAGTACGAAAAGCGAGGCACGGCGGTGGAAGTGCCGCAGTGGGAATCAACGAAGTGCATCCAGTGCAACCGCTGCGCCTTTGTATGTCCTCATGCCGCCATCCGTCCGGTGCTCTTGAATAGCAGCGAAATTGCAGCCGCGCCTTCCGGCTTCACCATGATCAAGGCGGTCGGGAAGGAATTCGCAGCCTATGCCTACCGTGTTCAGGTTTCGCCATCCGACTGTACCGGTTGCGGCAGTTGCGTCGCCGTATGTCCGGCCAAAGAGAAAGCGCTGACGTTGCAACCGCTGGACACGCAGGTGGGGGAGGCGAGCAATTGGACCTATGCGGTCGAGACGGTTACTGTCAAGCGGGACGCTGCCAGCGAGGCCTCTGTCAAGTCGTCACAGTTTCTTAAACCGTATTTTGAATTCTCCGGCGCATGCGCTGGATGTGGCGAGACGCCGTACATCAAGCTTGCCACCCAGCTTTTTGGCGATCGTATGTATATCGCCAATGCCTCTGGTTGTTCTTCCGCCTACGGCGGTTCGACGCCGTCTACGCCCTATTGCACTGACGCGCGAGGCCACGGTCCCGCCTGGGCCATGTCCCTCTTCGAAGATAATGCCGAGTATGCCTACGGTTTCCTCTTGGGGCAGGATGCGGTTCGTAAACAGCTAGTCGAAGCGGTGTCCTCGCTTGCCAATGCGGGCGTCGCAAAGGCGGCTTGCGAAGGCTATCTCTCACACAAAGATTCCGCTGTCTCGACGTCTGCACTTGCCGAGAGCCTTGTTGCGGCATTGCGGGATGCCTCGCCGAACTGCCAAGCCGATAGGGATGCTGTGGAGTTCGTTCTGGAGAACGCCGAGTTTCTGACCAAGAAATCGGTGTGGGCATTCGGCGGCGACGGTTGGGCATACGACATCGGCTACGGCGGTCTCGACCACGTTCTCGCTTCCGGTCGGGACATCAATATGTTGGTCCTCGACACCGAGGTCTATTCCAACACCGGCGGCCAGTCGTCCAAGGCAACGGCGGCCGGAGCGGTCGCCAAGTTCGCCGCAGGCGGCAAGACGGTGAAGAAGAAGGATCTCGGCATGATGGCGATCAGCTATGGCTATATCTATGTCGCGCAGGTGGCGATGGGGTATGACCAAGCGCAGACGCTCCGGGCGCTTCGTGAAGCGGAGGCGTATCCGGGCCCATCCCTGATCATCGCCTATTCCCCGTGTATCGAGCATGGAATCAAGGTTGGCATGGGCCGGAGTCAGGATGAAATGAAGCGCGCGGTGGAAGCGGGCTATTGGCACCTCTACCGCTTCAACCCGCTCCTGAAAGCGGAGGGGAAGAATCCTTTTATCCTCGATTCGCCCGCACCCACCGGCGACTTAAAGGCCTTTCTTCGTGGCGAAGGCCGTTACGCGACATTGGAGTTGTCGTTCCCTGAGCGGGCGGGGGAATTGTTCGATAAAGCTGCGCGAGACGCGGATGAACGGTTGCAGTCCTATCAGGTATTGGCGAATGGGGGAACGGGTGGTATCGCATGACAATACGGGATCCATATTCTTAGGCGACTAGCGCTTTTTAAGAGATTGGTTCCTTTCTGCGTTTTATAGGTATTACTGGAATAAACCGGAAAGCGCAGGAGATGGTTCACATTCAATTTAAAACGCTATAGCAGAGGAGTTCCACGACCTTATGAAAATCCTGAACTATTCACCCCAGCAGATAGTCATCGGTAAGGGATCGCTCGAGTATCTTCGCCACGTGCAGGCGGATCGGGTGATGATCATCACTGGCGCTGGATCGATGGTGAAGTCGGGCGTCATTGCTCGCATCCGGGAGTATATGCGCGCTGCCGGTTCAATTCTGGTTCACGACGGCATTCAAGCGGACCCGACGTTCGAGGAAGTGGAGGCCGGGCTCACCGCCATGCGCGAGTTCCGACCCGACACCATTGTTGCGGTCGGCGGCGGGTCCGCCCTCGATGCAGCCAAGGCGATGATGCTTTTTTACGAGTTCCCGCACCTCGACATGAGCCGCATTCTTGAAGAAAAAATACCTGACAAGCGTGAAAAAACAACGTTAATCGCCATCCCGTCCACCTCCGGCACAGGGTCCGAGGTTACCCGCACCACCGTGATAACAGATGTTGCAAAAGGCATCAAGATTCCCATAATCCACATCTGCCTCAAGCCGGACATTTGCATCCTCGACAGCGACCTTGCCATGACCATGCCGGATCGCATTGTCGCCGAAACGGGAATGGATGCGCTCACCCACGCCATCGAATGCTACACCCGGCACGATCTCGACGACTTCAACGAAGTACTCGCCAAAGGCGCAATCGAAGGCATCATGAAGTGGCTTCCAGTATCTTACGCGGAACGCACGCCCGAGAGCAGGGCCAAGATGCACAACTACCAATGCATGGCAGGAATGAGCTTCGGTAACGTAGGCGTCGCCGTGGTGCACGGCATTGCCCACGCCGTAGGGGCGCACTTCCACATGGCGCACGGCCTGGCGAACGCCATCATCCTTCCGCACGCTCTTATCTTCAATCGGGAGGACCCGGTGGTTGACGGCAAACTCGTCTACCTATCGCGGCTGTGCGAGTGCGCCGACATCGTGGACGCGATAAGGGACATGGCTGTGCAGCTCGGCATACCGCTCACGCTCCAGGCGGCAGGCATAAAAGAGGCCGATTTTTTGAATGACCTCGACCGACTGGCAGCGCACTCCATGCTGGGCGCCACCCGCTTCAATCCCGTCGCCATGAGCGACAACACCATGCGTACGCTCCTGCAAACCATTTTTTACGGCAGAAAAATAGGCGGAATTTGCAAAAAAGCCTAAACGCACAAGGAGGCGGCTGTGGGAACAACGGAAGCGAAAGCGAAAGAAATACGCGTCAATATAATTGAAATGATTGGCGACCTCGGTATCGGTCATATCGGCGGTTGCCTTTCCTTGGCCGAACTGCTGGCTGTGTTGTATTACGAAGTCATGCAAGTTGACCCGGCAAATCCGCGCTGGGAGGGACGCGACCGGCTGGTGTGTTCCAAAGGCCACGCCGGACCAGCCCTCTACGCTGTCCTGGCGATGAAAGGCTACTTCCCCCGCGAGAACTTGTTCACCCTCAACCGCAGCGGCACCAATTATCCCAGTCACTGCGACCGAGTACGGACGCCCGGCATCGACATGACCACCGGCTCGCTGGGCCAGGGCCTTTCGGCGGCCGTGGGGATGGCGGCGGGGCTAAAGGTAAAGAAGAACCCAGCCACTGTCTACTGCATCATCGGCGACGGCGAATCGCAGGAGGGCCAGATATGGGAGGCTGCCATGTTCGCCGCCGCTCAAAGGCTGGACAACCTCGTTGCCTTCACCGATTACAACCGCATGCAGATCGACGGCACCACCGACGAAATCAATTCGCTCGATCCGCTCGATGAACGCTGGAGCGCTTTCGGCTGGAACGTGTATGGTGTCGATGGCCACGACGTGGCTGAGCTCAGACAAGCCATCAGGGCAGCCAAGGTAACGTCGGGAAAACCCTCGATGATCGTCATGAACACGATAAAGGGCAGGGGGGCCTCGTTCAGCGAGGGCAAGCTGGGTAGCCACAATATGTCAGTCACCAAGGAGATGGCGGCGGAGGCCATTGCCGCGCTACAATAGGAAGGAAGCCGACCATGCTGGAAGAAGAAGAAATGCGCGTGGTCTATAGCCGCGTGCTGCAGGAGATGGCTCGGGAGGACGAGCGAATTGTCGTTCTTGACGCCGACCTGATGAAGCCGAACGGCATCGTGCCTTTTGGCAATGAATTTCCAGAGCGTACTTTCGACGTTGGCGTCGCTGAAGCCAACATGATGGGTATAGCCGCCGGGTTGTCGAACGAGGGACTGATCCCGTTCGCGACCACCTTCACCCCTTTCGCCAGTCGCCGTTCGTTCGACCAATTTTTTATCAGTAACGCCTACGCGGGTCTGAACGTCAAGGCGGTAGGCACCGACCCCGGCCTCACGGCGGAGTTGAATGGCGGTACGCACATGGGATTTGAGGATGTGGGGATGATGCGCATGGTGCCCGGTTGCACGGTGGTCGAACCCGCCGACAACGAAGCGCTTCGCCAGCTTCTGCCACAAGTGGCTAGCGAATATGGCCCTGCCTATGTGCGGCTGGTGCGGAAAAAAACGCATAAAGTGTTCGATGATCAGACATCGCTCGTCCTTGGTCGCGCATGCATGCTTCGGGACGGCGGGGATGTGACGTTGATCTGTACCGGAATTATGGTGCAGCCAACGCTGGATGCGGCGAGCCGCCTTGCATCCAAGGGCGTTGCCGCTCGAGTCCTCAACATCCATACGGTCAAGCCAATCGACGAGGAGGCAATATTGGCTGCCGCCCGGGATACCGGTGCGCTTGTCAGTGTTGAAAACCATAACGTCGTGAACGGCCTCGGGTCCGCCATTGCCGACGTTCTCTCTGTCAGTCGCCCGACGCCGCTCCGAAAAATCGGCGTTCAGGACCGCTTTGGCGAAGTCGGCATGATGGACTACTTGCTAAAGGCATTCAACATGACGGCGGAGGATATCGAGGCCGCGGCGCTGGAGGCTATGCGTTTGCGGGACGGCTAGGCGGATTCAAGAATACCACATCCGAAAATCGTTCACGAGGAGGAAGGCTATGCCACTCGGACAAGCCGGGGAATCAAGAGCGTTCAGCAGCCCGGGTAAATATATCCAAGGGCCTGGAGAGTTAGACAACATCTTTGTATATGCGTCTGTTTTCGGTGCGCGCGCCATCATCATCATCGATCCGTTCTTTTATGAATCATTGCAGGCCACGCTCCAAAGGAACGACGACGGTTTTGCCTCTCTATGCAAAAGATTTGGTGGCGAATGCACCGTCGAGGAGGTGAAAAACTTGACCGCGCTCGCAGCGGATTTCGATGCCCGAATCTCAGTCGGCATCGGCGGCGGCAAAACTATGGACACTGCCAAAGCTGTTGCTGCGAATCTTGATATCGCCACCATGCTTTATCCCACTGCCGCGTCGACCGACGCTCCCACCTCCAATATTTCCATGTTCTACGCCGCCGACGGTGCTGCCACTACCGTCTTTCACAAAAAGAATCCGGATTACGTGGTTGTCGATACGGAGATCATCGTTCAGGCGCCAGTGCGAATGTTCATTGCCGGCGTTGGCGACGCCCTCGCGACATACTTTGAAGCACGAGCCGCACGAGAAGCCAACAATATTAACAACGTCCTGAAAGGGGATCGACAGACCACGGCCGGAGGAGTTATTGCCGAGCATTGCTTCGATGTGTTGATGGAAAAGGGCGTCGATGCCGTGCATGCCGCGGCGCGGCATCTGCGTACCCCCGCCTTTGAGGACGTGGTCGAGGCAAATACCCTCCTGTCCGGAATGGGAGTCGACAACTGCGGCTGCGGTGTCGCCCACGGACTGCAAATGTCTCTGAGTATCCTTCCAGAAATTCATCGGTTTCAGCATGGCGAAGTCGTTGCGTTTTGTACCCTTTGCCAATTGGTCGCGGAGAATCGCCCCTCCGATGAAATCGCCCGCGTCATCGATTTTTGTAAACGGGTCGGCCTGCCGGCTACGCTAGATCAAATCGGCCTGGTGGGCGACGTGAAGGAGAAGCTTGAAAAGGCTCTCGACTATGGTCTGGCGGAAAAGAAGATTCTCCATGTCGAACCGTTCACTGTGACCAAATCTCTCTTGTTCAATGCCATTTTGTACGCCGATACCCTCGGGCGTGAGGCGCGGGCTTCACACCTCGATGCGTGACGGCGGTGGAATAGATATTTTCCCATAAGGAGTGGAGCATGAGGACACGGTGCGAGAGAACGTTGACGGCAATCGTGTTGATTGTCGTGGCAGCGTTGGGAGTGGTGCAGGCGGGTGAGGTGACAGGCGACAAGGTAAGCCTCACCATTGGTAGCGGCATTACCCGGGCGCATCCGGTCTATGCCGTCGTTGAGGCGTTCGACGAAGAGCTTCGCGAACGTTCCAACAACACCATGGAGATAGTCATCGCCATGGCGGGTGCGCTCGGCAGCGATCGCGAAATCATCGAGTCTGTCATCAACGGTGGGGTGGAAATGATGTTCATGGCAGATATCAGCGTCGGCACCGTTGTCCCCAAGGTCGGCTATGTGAATCTGCCCTACCTGTTCAAAACGCGCGAAGAGGCGGAAGAAATATACCTGTACGGATGGATGGGCCAAAAGTTCCGGGAAGCCCTGCTCGAGAATAACCTTGTCGTCGTCGGCGACATGATGGAAAGCGACTTCCGCTGGATGTCCAATTCCGTCCGTCCCATCCAAAAACCGGAAGACCTCCGCAACCTCAAGATGCGTGTGGTAGAGAGCCCGATGTACGTCAAGTTCTTCGAAGGCATCGGCACACAGCCGGTTGGCATGTCGGTGTCCGAGGTGGCGGCGGCCCTGCAGCAGCGAGTCATCGATGGTCAGGACAACGGCCCGGTTCAGACTTATTATTACGGCTTCTATGAATTCCAGCCCTATATGACAAGGACTAATCACGCCTATGCAGCCATCATGTTCTACGTCAACAAGGATGTGCTTGAGAGCATGTCGGAGTCGCAGCGTGCGTTATTCCTGGAACTGGCAACGAAGTACAGCCGCATTGGCTATGAGGATGTCAAGCGGGACATCGATCGCTTCTGCGAGGAGATGGACGCGAAGGGCATGAAGATCCTTGAAACCACGCCCGAATTGTCCGAATTCATGCAGGCTGCCGCGAAGAAGGTGTGGGCTGATCAGGCGGTCACCCGCTTTTACGATCAGGATGTGATGAAGCGCATTCTGAGTGAAATGGCGCAATAAACTTTCAGGAGTTTGTCATGAATAAAGAACAGCAACAGCTCCTCTCGTATGCGCTGGCCGCCATTATGGCCTTTTCGGTCTGCGGGATGGCTGCCGAGAAGAAGATTAGACTTACCATCGCCAGCAACAACACCACAGCGCATCCCGCCTATCCCGCTATCGAAGATTTGGCCAAGGAACTGAAGGAGAAATCGGGCGGAAACCTGGAGATGATTATCGCCTTCTCCGGCGCGATGGGAAGCGACCGAGAGATTACCGAAGCAGTTATGAACGGCGGTGTGGAGATGATGTACATCTCCGACATAGGCATGGGAGCAGTCATTCCAAAACTCGCCTACGTCAACCTCCCTTATCTGTTCAAGAGCCGGAAGGAGGCCGAGGACATTTACCATAACGGATGGATGGGCGAACGATTCAGGCAGACATTACTTGAAAATAACATTGTCGTCGTCGGTGGGATGATGGAAACAGACTTCCGGTGGATGTCAAACTCTCGCCATCCCATCCAAAAACCAGAAGACCTGGCCAATCTCAAGATGCGCGTGGTTGAGAGTCCAATGTACGTCAAGTTCTTCGAGCATCTCGGTTGCCTACCGGTGGGCATGTCGATTTCGGAAGTGGCAGCGGCGCTGCAGCAAAAAGTTATCGACGGACAGGATAACGGACCCATCACCACCTACACCTTCGGCCTGCATGAATTTCAGCCCTACATGACTATGACGAATCATGCCTACGCCAGCCTGATGTTCTCTATTAACAAGGATGTGCTTGAAGAAATGTCGTCGTCCCAACGTGCTGTTTTTGAGGAACTGGTCGGTAAGTACAGTGCCATCTGTTATGAAAATATCAAAAAAGGTATCGATCAACGCTGTCGGGAAATGGAGGCGACAGGCATGACGATCATCGACACCACACCGGATCTGTCCGAATTCATGCTTGAAGCAGCCAAAAAGGTGTGGGCCGATACGACCGTCACCCGTTTGTTCGACCAGGAGGTCGTTGCCAGGATTCTGTCCGGAGACATGTAATCGCTGATCGGCCAGGCTTCACGAAAGGGTTTAAAATGGACTCCCCCGTTATTCCCCTGGAAAAGTTGCGTTCCGTAAAGGAGAGCTACTCTCTTGCTGGAAAAACTGCCGTCATCACGGGGGGAGCCGGCGGCATCGGCTATGCGGTTTCCGCCGCCGTGGCGGAAATGGGTGCGGCTGTGGTCCTTGTCGATTTGCGCCAGGATGTCGCCCAGCGTCATGCCGATTTCATCGCCGGCAAATTTGGGGTAAGGGCGATGTCTATCGAATGCGACGTTACCGACGAACAAAATGTGGAAGAAATGTTTGTCGCCGTTGCGGAGGCGATCGGTCCCGTGAACTTGGTGCATAGTAATGCAGGCATAACCATCAGCGGAGGCGACAATGCCGACATGCCTATCGAGAGCTGGCGGCGAATGGTTGACGTCAACCTTACCTCCATGTTCATCGTCAACCGGGTGGCGGCGCGCCTCATGCGCGACCGGGGTGAAGGCGGAGTCATTGTCAACACGGCGTCGATGTCCGGCCATATCGTCAATCGCAATCCGGATCGCCATCTCGTCGCCTACACATCCACCAAAGCGGCGGTCGTACATTTGACTAAAGCAATGGCTATGGATTTTCACAAAGACCTTATCCGCGTCAACAGCATCAGCCCAGGGTATATGTATTCCGGCTTGCATAACCATTTACCACAGGAACGTCTTGATGCTATGGCGCGCGATGTGCCTATGGGACGGTTCGGTTCGATGAACGAAATAGGCGGAATTGTGGCATTTCTATTTAGTGAAAACGCAAGCTATATAACCGGTGCCGATTTACTTGTCGATGGCGGCTATTGCTGCTGGTAGGTCACGGAGGTTTTTGTTTTTACGGATGTTTAAAACAAGGAGCGGATCATGATGAGAAAGTACCGGGTTTTCTTTTCGCTGGCTTTGGCCGCATTACTAACCGTGTCGACTGGCGGACTCGCCGGAGAGAAGAAGATTAGTCTTACCATCGGGAGCAACATCACCACCGCTCACCCGGCCTATGCCGTCATTGAGGAATTGGCCGATGAGCTTTTCAAGCAGTCGAACGGCAGTCTTGAAATGATTATCGCCTTCTCCGGCGCGATGGGCGGCGACCGCGAAATCACCGAAGCGGTCATGAATGGCGGCCTGGAAATGATGTATGTCGCCGATATTGGCATGAACGCGGTCATCCCCAAGATTGCCTACGTCAATCTGCCCTATCTGTTCAAGACCCGAAAGGAAGCGGAGGATATCTACCTTTACGGGTGGATGGGTGAGAAATTCAAGCAGACGTGTCTTGATCACAACCTCGTCGTCGTCGGCCAAATCATGGAAAATGATTTCCGTTGGATGTCCAATTCGCGTCGCCCTATTCAAAAGCCCGAAGACTTCGTCAACCTCAAGATGCGCGTGGTCGAAAATCCCATGTATGTAAAGTTCTTTGAAGGCATCGGCGCGCAGCCTGTGGGCATGTCCATTTCCGAGGTTGCGCCTGCCCTGCAACAAAAGGTGATCGACGGCCAGGACAACGGTCCCGTTAACACCTATACCTATGGCTTCTATGAGTTCCAGCCCTATATGACAAAGACAAACCACGCCTACGCCGGAATCATGTTTTCAATCAACAAGGACGTATTGGAAAATATGTCGGCATCGCAGCGCACAGTGTTCGATGAACTCATTAACAAATATAGCGCCATTTGTTATGACAACATCAAAAAAGCCATTGATCAGCAATGCGAGGAAATGGAGGCGCGGGGAATGAAGATTCTCGAAACCACCCCCGAACTGTCCGATTACATGCTGGAAGCCGCGAAAAAGGTGTGGGCCGACCCCAACGTCACCCGTCTCTACGATCAGGATGTCATGGCCAGAATCCTTGCCGGCGATTTCGCTCCGTAATGTAGTCACATCGAGCCGCCGTCCGATTTGGACGGGGCGGCGGCTTATTCAAGTCAGCGGTCTGCGCGTCGGAATGCCCGGAAAAGAGTAGTGTCGTCCGGTCCGGCGAAGCCGCTCTCGGGAGATCAGAATGGAGATGAGAAAGAAAATTGCCGCAGTCGCGGATGCGTTTTGCGTCGTCGAGCGCTATGCGTCCATTACCCTGTTTTTTTCTATGCTTCTTTTGATGTTTGTGCAGGTGTTTTTCCGTTACGTCATCCACGTCTCTCTCGCCTGGTCCGAGGAGTTGCTCCGCTATCTGTTTATTGCCGTCAGTTTTGTCGGCGCGACCGTCGCTACCAGGCAGAGGAAGCACGTCGAGATCAATTTTATCGGCACCCTTGTCACCATCGTCGTCAAGACGGCTGATGGGAGGCGGAGGTTTTTGCTCATAACCGATGTCATTGCCCAAACCTTATGTACAGGCTTTTGCATCTACCTCGCCCATATGATGTACCGATATGCGTCGGATTTGGCCAGGCACAGTCAGCTTTCGGTCGCCATGGAGATGCCGATGTGGTGGCTTGGCATGGTCATCGTCGTATCCTTGGCGCTGTATGCCTTCCATTTCTTTTTGAACCTCCTTACCACGATCCTCAATCTCGTCCATTTTGAAAAGGAGGAGAAGTGATATGGAATGGCTTGCGATATTCCTCGTCATTTTTTTGATCCTCGCGTTTCTGCGCGTGCCGGTCGCCTTCAGCATGGGCTTTGCCACCATCGTCACTATGGTCGCCGCCGGCGTCTCGTTGAAATCCATACCTATCGCCTACTTCAACGGTTTGAACTCGTTTACCTTTCTTGCCATCCCCGCCTTCATCGTAGCCGGCGACCTGATGGGGTCGTCGGGGATATCGACATCCATCCTCACCTTTACAAACGCTATCATCGGGCGTATGCGCGGTTCCCTCGGCGCGACTACCGTCGTCACCTCCCTTCTGTTCGGCACCCTTACCGGCTCGTCGCTTGCCACCGTTACCGCCATCGGCGGGATGATGCTTCCAGAGATGCAGAAGCGAGGCTACAGCAAGAAATACAGCACTGCCCTTATCGC
This sequence comes from Planctomycetaceae bacterium, assembly GCA_021205245.1. Classification (GTDB taxonomy): domain Bacteria; phylum Planctomycetota; class SZUA-567; order SZUA-567; family SZUA-567; genus JAJBSZ01. The sequence continues at coordinate 7,929 of JAJPXZ010000045.1, read as the reverse complement.
CTCGTGCGGCTTTCTTGGCATCCTTGTGCCGCCCAGTATTCCCGGTATTGTCTACGCCATGATGTCGGGCGAAAGCCTGATGAAGATTTGGCTGTGTACGCTGACTCCGGGTATCCTTGTCGGCATCGCATACATAGTCATTAACTACATTAGGGTTGGTCGCAAGGAGCCGCTCAACGCCGAACCGTTTCATATCGCGCCTTATGTGCGAAACATCGGGGTGCAATTCTGGCGCTCGCTCTTGGCGCTTTTGATGCCATTCATAATCTTCTACGGTATTTATGGCGGTATTTTCACCCCAACCGAAGCGGGCGGCATGGCGGTGTTCTACGGCATTCTCGTCGGCTGGGTTATCCTCCCCTTCTTCAAGAAGCGCTGGCCGGACAAGAAATTCTTTGACCTGCTTTCCGACTCAGCCGTCTCCAGCGCCAGCGTCTGCGCTATTATCTGCCTGGCCGCCATCACTGGCCGCATGATAATCTTCACCCGCGTGCCGCAGGACCTAACGAATGTCCTGCATCTCCTCACTAGCTCGAAAATCGTCTTCCTGTTCCTCGTCAATGTTATCCTGCTTATCGCCGGCATGTTCATGGAGACAAACAGTGCCGTCATGCTTCTCGGTCCTATTCTTATCCCGGTCGCCAAGTCATATGGCGTCGATCCCGTTCACTTCGCCGCTATCGTTCTTCTCAACATGGAGATCTGCATTATTACCCCGCCGATGGCAGGAAACCTCTTAGTAGCGTGTCGAGTTGATAATCTCAATATGGACGAGGTGTTGGGCGATCTTATCCCCTTCTTCATAGCCGCTCTCGTCTGCCTTGGCATCATTACCTATATTCCCGAAGTGTCCTTGTTTATACCGAATTGGATAATGGGGTAAGGCTCGCAGAACTGAAGGAGAACCTCCCATGCGGGGAGCGTTTTATATCGGAGCCAAGGAACTGGAGATCCGCGAAGTGCCGATGCCCGAACCAGGCTCCGGCGAGGTGCGGATAAAGGTCGAATTCGCCACGCTCTGCGGTACCGATGTCCATATTGTCGCTGGGGAATATTTCTCCCGCCCACCGGTCATCCTCGGTCATGAGTTTTCTGGCCGGATTGAGAAGCTCGGTCCCGGTGTGTCGGCGGCTAAACTGGGTGAATTGGTAACGGTTGAGCCGCATAAATACTGCCGCGTGTGTAAATATTGCAAAACCGGCCGTGAACATCTCTGCATCGACAAGCGGGCTTACGGGTCCTATTATAACGGCGGCTTTGCCCAATATTCGGTCATTCCGGAAAATACCGCCTACGTCGTCCCCGACGGGGTCACCGCCCGTGAGGCAGCGCTGACAGAGGTTCTGGGCTGCTGTATCCATGGCCTCGAGCGTGCCCGGATTCGCCAGGGCGACGTCGTGGCGATATTGGGGTGTAGTTCAGTCGGCATGTTGTTCATTAAGCTGGCACGAAGGGCAGGTGCGGCACGAATCATTGTATCAGAGCCGAACGAGGAACGGCGCGGCTGTAGCGTTGGGTACGGGGCTGATGTGGCGGTGCATCCTCGCGACCTGCATAATGCGCTGAAAACAGCCACCGGCGGACTCGGACCGGATGTGGTTATCGAATGTTCCGGCGTGCCCGCCGCCACTGAGCAGGCCATCGCCATTGCGGGGAAGGGCGCAAATATCTTGGTGTTTGGGGTTGCTCCCCCCGGCAAGACCATCGAAGTCGAGCCGAATATATTATTCAAAAAAGAATTATCTCTGTTCGCCTCGAACATCAATCCTTTTACTCACTACCGCGCGGTCCACATGCTTCCAACGCTGGACATTGGCAGTCTCATCACCCACACCTTCCCGCTGGCACGTATCAACGAAGCATTGGACCTCGCCACGCGCGGCATCGGCTTCAAAATAGGCATCGAACCGAATGCATAGAAGAACAACTGGCTTCCACGAACATCATCTAACTATCATGGGATAAGGCGCTGTAGCTGGCACGAGTTATTGATGCCGCAATTGGTCTGGATCGATGTCGTATTTTTTGAGTTTCCGATAGAGGTGCGGCGGCTGATGCCCAGGCAATCTGCCGCTTTTTTATGTTGCCGCCGCATTGCGCCAATTATGTACAGATGATGGCTTTTCCGCTTGACTAAATGGTTCCATGTCCCGAACCGCCGTCTGCGGCGGGGCACGGAGGCGGTCCTTCACGGAGCGGAAGGCCCGCATGGGGCTGCGGGTGGTGGAGAATTCCGAACGGCAATCGCTCCTCGCATATCCATTCACATTCTGTGAAAAGGCAGGCTCGCTCAATGGTGTTTTCCAACTCACGAATATTCCCCGGCCAAGGGTACCGCAGGAAATTGGATTTGATTATTCGCTAAGACCCTTGATGGGCGGACGATTGGCTTGCTGATATTTGTGGGATGAAATAGATCGCCAGTAGGAGCACACCTTGCCCCGCTCACGGAGCGGCGGGATGCGGAAAGTGAGCACGTTCAGCCGATAGTAAAGGTCGCTGCGAAAAATTTTTTCTTTAATAGCTTGCTCAAGATCGACATTGGTGGCCGCGATGACACGGATGTTGAAAGGAATGGGTTTTGTCCCGCCCAATCGAGTCACTCCTTCGTCTGCAAAAAACGCAACAGATGGATCTGTACGTCGTAGGGCATGTCGCCAATTTCGTCCAACATGATGGTGCCGTTGTTGGCCAGCTTGAATTTGCCGGGGTTGCCTGTGTGGTTGGCTCCTACGCATCACCAGAATGTCTGGGCGGTTTTGCTCGCTTGGCACAACCGTTTTTTATGGGAAAATCCCATAGCCTTGAAGTAGGTAAATATATTCCACTGGGTAATATCGACACCAATATGAGCCGTCATTTTTGCGGCGAATTGGGCTAGGGTTAAATTCGGGGCTTCATTTACCCATGTGCGCAGTAGTTCCCTGTCCTGTTCGGTCAGCTTGGAAGGCCGACCTGTTTTCTTGCGTGGCGGGAAGAGCTCGCCGTAGGTGCCATAACACTGCAGGACCTTGTTTACCCAGCCCTTGCTAACCGCCAGTTCTTCGGCGATCTCACCTTGCGTGAGACCTTCTTCATTCTTGGCAAGAGCACGTTTGCGAAGCTCTATCGGATAAGTCATGACAAGCCCCCCCCTTGACATCAACTAATACCGAAATTCATGCCGTGTTCACAATTATATTTAAATGCTTTAGTCTTTTAAAAGGATATACTAAACTCCTCTGCCAGCCCCATGCATTTCCAGCATTCCCCTCTTTTCCAATATCCGAAAATGTTTCTTCAGCGTGTTTCGGGTCAGTGAGTTTTTGTCATGCAGCCTATTGTGATCCTGCCGTGCTGTTTCGCATGTTCGAGAACCTGGAGAGATAATTCCGGCAGGGAAGAGAGCGTCATTCGCTCGCGCTCAATTTCCAGTTAGGATGAGGAAATGCTTATGAAGGACGGTCAGAAAGAATTCAACCCAGGGTTGCCAGTTTGGCTTTGTGCTTCGTATGGTAGCTTGAGTTTGGGCAGTGCCATATTATCCATCTTTACTCTGCTCTATGATGCTTTCCAAGGATGCATATGGCACATAAGCATATTCCGAATGACAGAAGGAGGAGCGTGGTGAGTACGCGACTTAGCCGACCATTGCCGTCTTGGAATGGGTGGATTTCTAGAAATACAACGATGAATACCGCAATGACAATGAGTGGATGGAACTGTTTGTTTTTTCTAACGCGTCGTTGGCTCATTCAATCAACTCGCGGATCAATGTGGAAGTTGCAAAAGGCGCGGCGGTTTCAAACACAATGCCGACCTGTTTTCCGTCGGTATCGAATGCAGCCACGCTTTTTGATGCTGTTTTGTAATTGCCGCGATGGCGTTCATCTTTATCGCTGTATTTCAGCAGGTCACGATGGAGTTGCCTGATTTGGTTCTCGGTAAGGCGTATATTTTCCCATGACTGGAACACCGTCTCCCTGACTTCGGCATACATGGCGACTACCTGTTCATCGCGTAATGAAAATGACGTTATGGCGATATTTGATAAAAGAGTCTCGACTTGACGGTCGGTGAGACGGTTTCCCTCGATCCTGGTGGAGGAGCGGATGCTTTCAATCGAAGCAACTTTTCTAAGCGCGGACAACCGCTCCGGAGCCAATGTGCGTAAAGCCCGCCAGGCACCCTTGAATTCATCAATGGAGGCTATGAGTCCCACGATCTCCGGAGTAATGGTGAGTGTCGTCAAATTTATCATCACCCGATTTTATACCCAATTACACCCATTTTGCATGATTGTTGCTTCAATAAACTGAGACTGTGAGCATCGGCTCAGAGACGTTGACATTACGTTCGGCTGGTGGATACCCATGCCGAGCCGAGTCGATATATTGGTGTATGGTTAATAGGTGCCTGGATTACCCTTCTCCTAAAATGACGGTAATGTTAAAATATCCCGCGACCTACTCATTACACTCTGAAGCGTCCGCGTCGCTAAAACTCCTTCCAGCATTCCGACGATTCCGGCTTTGATTTGCGGCTGCAACGTGTACCAGTTTTGTAAAAGACAAGCGATAAGCGGCATGATAGACGCATCCGGCGACGGAATCGTTGTGTAATCCTTGAGGAGTCCTTGCGCATTTTTTTGGCGTTCGAGGCGTGATCACCCGCTGTCAAGGGTTCGGCCAAACCTGTCGGATCGGGAGTTTCTGGATGGAGGCTAACGTGTTCATTTTTTCCAGCTTGCCACTGTGTCCAACATTGGCGATACCCTGTCTATTATTATAAATGCATGAAAAATAACGCGTTACCGTTTTGGGAACTCTCTTCCGCACCAATTTTCAAATTGACCCCTTCGACGATACGTCGAAGGGCTTACTCATTGTTAGCGCAGCGTCATTCGTCCAACCACTTTGCGTATTTCTTATCCACTAGGGCAATGTCCGTAAGCGCCTCCTGCAGCGGGTCGAAGGCGGGATTCGAGGCAAAGCCGAGCAGGTTATGCTTCCGCCACCCCTCGGCAAACCGGTACTTATTGGACATCGCCCCCATCCCGGCGCACAGGTCAACCATGGTCTGGAGATACGAGTCCATCCCCTGGGTTTCGTCCAGCCACACCTTCTGGCTTTTGTGGCAACCGAGCAATTCCCTTTTAACCTCGATATATTCCCCCACATTTACCCACAGCCCCGACCGGACCAGTTTCCCGAGTCCGTCCCTCAGCCCATACGGCATGGCATGATAGACGGCGACGTCGTCGAAATACGGTGCGCGCCTGGGTAGGCAGGGCGCATTTTTCATCCCCCGGCAAAACCCCGCTGTCACCGCGAGGCGAGTGGCGTTCTGGTGGTCCTCCATATAATCCTGCGGGCTCTGGGTGAGGATGATGGAGGGCCGCGCCGACCGGACAATCCCTGTCACTTTGGCTATCTGCTCCTCTATATACGCGACTCGCAGATCCCGCGCGACAGGCGCGTGGTGGATAAAGCCACCGGCCTTGCAGCTCGCCTTCGCCTCGCCAAGGCGGATTTTTGCCGTCCTCGCCGGCGTCTCAATAGTGGATCCGGCGCAGCCGTCCGAGACGTTACAGTAATGCACCTCCCACCCATGCGCCCGTAAGGCGAGGAGTGTGCCTGCCATCATGAATTCAATATCATCAGGATGAGCGGCGATGGCCAGGACGCTTTTGCGCGCTTGGGCCGCCCGGGTTTGCCGTGGCATGATTGCTCCCGTTTTTAGAGGATAGGCGCGTTGTGGACGTGTTCGAGGGCAGTGTGCACCGCGCCCAGGATTTGTTCCCTGCCATCGATTTTGGAATATACGATTTCGGGTGGGAAAGGGAGGTGGCTCGACAGCATGGTCTCCCATGATTCACCGAAGTGCTCGCCAAGGATGCGCCCGATGCTCCCGGATACGATGATAGCCTGCGGGTTCAGGACGGCACAGATGTTGATAAGTACCATGCCGAAATACTGCGCCACCTGCTCCAACACCTGGTTCTTGCGCGAATTGCCGTTTTTCCGATCCCGAAGGACGTGGACCATCTCGGTCATGAAGTCGCCACCGGGCAGCGAGGACTTCAGGTGCTTCTCTGAGATAAGACTTTCGAGCGCCCCCATTTCGTCGAAACGCCGGTTCAACCGACGCGGGTCGACGGTCATGAAGCCGAGTTCCCCCGCCGCGCCGTCGACCCCTTTGTACAGCCTGCCACCGAGGATCAATGCCGCACCGAGCCCGACGCCGTACCCGACATACACAAAGTCCGTGTACCGAGCCCCGATGCCTCGCCACTGCTCGCCGATGGCCCCGAGGTTCACGTCGTTCTCCACCAGAACCTCAGTGGTAAACAGCCGTTCCAGTGCTGCCCGAAGATCAGACAGGCTAAAATCCAACACGCGTGGTGTGACGAAAGCTCGCTCGTTGTCCCGTACAATGCCGGGGATGCCGACGCAGACGACGAGGATATTTTTCCCGCCGATACCCGAATCCTCCACCAGCTTTTTCGCCATGCCGACGACGGATTTGACGATGCCCGCTCCGCTGGTACCCGCCTTTGTCGCCCGCACGGCGGTGGCGAGGGAGTTGCCTAAGAGGTCCGCCAGGATGGAGCGTGTCTCGGTTGTCCCCACGACGATACCCAGAACGAACCCACGCCGCGCGTTGAACGACAACAGCTTTGCCTTTCGTCCCACGGTGTTGTCGCCCGCGCCGACTTCGCGAATATACCCTTTTTCCAGCAGGTGTTTGATATTCGACGATACGGCGGGAAAGCTCATCCGCGTCTCGCGAGTGAGATCTGCGCGGGACAGATCCCCCTTGAAACGGAGGTGGGTAAGGATCATTTTTCTATTTGCTTCGCCGATGCTTTCCGGCGTGCCGATGGTCGTCATAGAGGAACCCGTTAGCGTTAAGGAGTCGATCGCGAAGGATACTTACCGCCGATCTTATCATGCGATCGGCGCGTTGTAAACATGTTCCAGAGCGGTGTAGACAGCGCCCTGCAGCGGTTCCTGACCGCCAAGGCCCGAAAACGCGATAGCCGGCGGAAAAGGCAGGTGATTTTTCAGCATAGACGACCATGCCGCACCGAAGTGCTTGCCCAGCGCCCGGCCGAGCCCGCCGGAGACAACGATTGCCTGTGGGTTGACGAGAGCCGCCACATTGACGAGCGACATCCCGAAATAGCGGCAGGCTTCCGCCAACGCCCGCTTGACCTGCTCGGCATCGGCGCAATACTGCCAATCCGGGAACGTCCGTGTGAGCCGGTCGTGGGAAATGAGGCCCTCCAATGAACCGGCGTCGCAGAACCGCGCCTGCAGGTGGGCTGGGTCGACCGCCATAAAGCCGATCTCCCCCGCCGCCCCGTTGACGCCCTTGTACAATTTGCCGCCGAGGATCAACGCAGCCCCCAGCCCGACGCCGTAGCCAACATAGACGAAATCCGTATACCGCTCGCCGGTCCCGCGCCAACGTTCTCCGAGCGCCCCCAAGTTGACGCTGTTCTCCACCAGTACCGCCGCGCCGAAACGCTGCTCGAACGCCTCGCTCATTTCCATCAAAGAAAAATCCGAGATGAAGGGTGCGGCGTACATGCGGTTGTCCCGAAGGATACCGGGTATGCCAACGCAGACGGCGAGAATACGGTCGTCCCCAACACCCGCGTCCGCCACCAGCCGGGTGGCGACGCCCACGATACGTTTAAGGATGCGAGAACCTTTCTCGGCTGGGATATTTTCCCGCAGCGTGTCCTTCAGTTTGTTACCGAGGAGGTCGGTAAGGATATAGCGGATTTCCCACCGCCCGATATCGATCCCGATGACAAAGCCACGCCGCGCGTTGAAGGACAGGAGAGTCGATTTCCTGCCCAGCGAATTCCCGCCTGCGCCCGTCTCCTCGATATAGCCCATTCCCAGCAGGGTTTTGATGTTTGACGACACGGCCGGAAAG
>JAJPXZ010000111.1 GCA_021205245.1 Planctomycetaceae bacterium | reverse complement strand
CCGCAACGCCATCGAAGCCGACGTCATCCCGTCCATGATCCTCTGGGGACCGCCCGGCAGCGGCAAAACCACCCTGGCGCAGGTCATCGCCAACACGACGAAGCGGCGTTTCGTCACCTTTTCCGCCGTGTTGCAGGGTGTGAAGGAGGTGCGGGCCATCGTCGAGGAAGCGCGGGAAATGCTGATGGACGCCGGCAGCGGCACCATCCTTTTCGTCGACGAAATCCACCGCTTCAACAAAAGCCAACAGGACGCCTTCCTCCCCCACGTCGAGGCCGGAACCATCACCCTTATCGGCGCGACCACGGAAAACCCGTCCTTCGAAGTCAACGGCGCGCTGCTGTCCCGTTGCCGGACCTATGTGCTGAAAGCCTTGACCGACGACGATATCGGGCAAATTGTCGACCACGCGCTGACCGACCAGGACCGGGGCCTCGGCAAAGACAACGCCACCCTCACCCCCGAAGCGCGAGAGCTGCTGGTCAACTACGCCAACGGCGACGCCCGCACCGCCCTGAACGCGCTCGAGACCGCCGTGGCCGGGAGTTCGACCAGCGCCGACGGCAAGCGCGAAGTCAACCTCGACCTGATGCGCGAAGCCATTACCCAGCGGCGAGTGGCGTTTGACAACAAGGGCGAGGAGTGGTATAACCTTATCTCTGCTTTGCACAAGAGTTTGCGCGGGAGCGACCCGCAGGCCGGGGTTTACTGGCTGGCCCGGATGTTGGAGGGCGGGGCGGACCCCCTTTATATCGTCCGGCGGCTGGTGCGGTTTGCCTCCGAGGACATCGGCCTGGCCGACCCCCAGGCGCTGGTGCAGGCAATCGCGGCCAAGGACGCGGTGCATTTTCTCGGTATGCCGGAGTGCAACACCGCCCTGGCGCAACTGGTCGTCTATCTCGCGACCGCGCCCAAGTCGAACCGGGTCTATGCGGCGTACAAGAGCGCTCGCGACGACGTCGACCAGACCCGTAACGATCCGGTGCCGATCCATATCCGGAACGCGCCGACCACGCTGATGAAACAACTCGGCTACGGCAAAGAGTACCAGTACGACCCCGATGCGCCGGACGGCTTTTCCGGGCAGGATTACCTGCCCGAGTCGCTCCAGGGCCATACATATTACCAGCCGGGTCCATTCGGCTTTGAAAAAGACATTCAGCGCCGTATCGATTACTGGAACGGTCTGCGTGCCAAAAGAAAGAAATAACCCGATGGCGCTTGTCGACCTGCATTTCCATTCCCATTACAGCGACGACGGCGATCTGTCGCCCTCGGACCTCATGGTCGCGGCGGCCATGGCGCAGATCCGCTTTGCCGCCCTCGCCGACCACAACTCGGTCGCCGGCGTGGGCGAAGCCCTGGCGGCGGGCGGGCGACTGGGCATCGAGGTCGTCCCCGCCATTGAAATCGATTCCCTCCACGAAGGGAACGGCCTGCATGTCCTTGGCTACTATATCGACCATACGGACTCGCGCTGGGCAACATTGCAGGAAGACGACGTCAACCGGATGCGGGCCGGGTCGGCCGAACGGATGGAAAAAGTCGCCCGGCTGGGCCTTGTCGTCGACACCGATAAACTCGAGGCCAAGTCCCGTGACGGGGTGATTATCCCCGAACTCATCGCCGAGGTCGCCCTCGCCGATCCCCGGAACGACGGCAACCCCATCCTCGCGCCGTATCGGCCGGGCGGTCCGCGTAGCGACAACCCCCAGGTCAATTTCTACTGGGATTATTGCTCCCACGGCAAGCCCGCCCACGTGGAGACCGAATACATGTCCACCGCCGAGGCGGTCGAGCTGATTCTGGCCACCGGCGGGACGCCGGTTCTGGCCCATCCCGGTCCGTCCTTGCCGAACGGAGCCGAGGGCCTGCCGAACCTGGCGGAGCAGGGCATCGCCGGGGTCGAGGCGTTCAGCTCCTACCATTCGCCCGAGCAGTGCGTCTACTGGCGGAATGCCGCTCTCGAGAACGGCCTGTTCGTCACCTGCGGCAGCGACTTCCACGGCAAGACCAAACCGGCCATCCGCATGGGCGGACACGGCGCGTCGCGGGACGACGAGGTGGCGGCTATTCAGGCCTGCCGCGCGGCGGTGGGGCTGGAGGCGCTGGCGTTGGCGTAGGGTGCGAATTACGCTGGAATCCGCCCCGGCAATCAACTTTTTTAACCACAGAAACGAGGGGATCCTATGGCGCGTTTACTGCTTATCCTGGCCGGACTATTCTGCGCCATAACCGCGGGCATGATGATCATGCACCGCAACAACCCGAATATGGAACCGGCCGGCATCCTTGCCGAAAGCTTCTACTACACGGCGATTGTTTTCGCCGTCTACCACCTCTACAACAAGGCCCGCCGGAACCGTGAAGGCGGATAAAGTACCCAACCCTATGGAATCACGCACCGACACCCCGACCCCATCCCGGCGGAATCCGTCCGGGCAGCCGTATCCCATCGCGGTGCGGCAGGAGGACGGGTATACGATATATGTGAAGGACGACGGCTACGACTACCTCGGCCTGTACCAGCGCCTCCTCAGGGGCGAGGTCGAGACGACGACGCTCCTCTACGACGACGCCCTACACTATGTCCACCGCGTCGACGTGGACGGCCGCTCGTTCGTCTTCAAGCGCTTTGGCGAATTGGACGGCAAAATCGACACCCGCGTGTGGCGCTATATGGCCGGGCCGTTCTACTCGTCCCTGATGCGGCTGGTGAACCGCGCCGTCGCGGGCGGCTGCGAGGTGGTGCAGGACGTCTACCTGGTGGCCGAGAAGATGCACGGCCGCCTGTCGCACGACAACTACCTGCTGCTCGAATTCGTCCCGGGAACGTCGATGGACCGGGTCGGCGATTTCGCCGCCCACAGCGATGCCGTCGCCGCAGCCTTCACCGAGTTGCACCGCCACGGCCTGGCGCTCGGCCACTGCAAGCCGGGCAACCTGGTCCTGCGCGATGACGGCCGGGTAGGGATTATCGATCTCTCTGCCCGAGGCACGCAATGGATGGGACGCGGCAAGGACGCGGTCAAAGCCAAGCGCTTGTGGAATATCCGCCTCCCCCGGACGCGATTCTCGGACGGGCTGGCACGGCTCTACGCGGCGGCGCAGTTGGATGTCACGCGGCTCAGGCGGGCGATTAAGTCGGGGCTGCGGTTGAAGGAATACCATTAGAGCAATGAATAATTAACAATGAATAATGAATAATTACAACCGCTACCGCTATCGGAGCAGAGGCCGGTGGCGTGGACCCCGGCCGAACCGCCCGTCTTTTGCCCGGTTGGAGGTCGAGACGCCGGGGTGACGTTTGCGGGAGGG